>NZ_CP014222.1:4096603-4411726 GCF_000969645.2 Janthinobacterium sp. B9-8 | reverse complement strand
GATGCCATGAGCAAATGGGCACCTTATTTATCTAAAGGCGCTTCTGCTCAAACCTATGCAGACAGCCAGAATCTATTTGCCATGGGTAAAGCCGCCATCTACCCAACCGGCTCTTGGGATATTGCCTATTTCAATAAAGAAGCCAGCTTTGAATTTGGCGCATTCCCACCACCCGTTCCAAAAGCAGGCGATAAGTGTGAGATTTCTGATCACACCGACATCGGTATGGGCGTGAACAGCAAATCCAAAAACAAAGAAGACGCTTATAAATTCCTAGCTTGGCTTTCTTCCCAGGAATTTGCGGACCTTTACACTAATAAAGTAACCGGCTTCTTTAGCCTGTCTAACCACCTGATCACCGTTAAAGATCCAGTGGCAAAACAAATGCTGGAATGGCGTAAAAGCTGTGGCTCAACCATCCGCCTGAACGCGCAAATCTTAAACCGTGGCGAGCCTTCGATGGAAAACCAGCTGTGGAATGTAAACAGCCAAGTATTGAACGGCAAGCTAGCCCCCAAAGATGCAGCCGCTCAAGTACAAGCTGGCTTTGCTAAATGGTACAAACCGCAGCAAAAGTAATCATTCAGGCGGGTTACACCCGCCCTTAAGTCTTTTCCTCTTTCACACTCGACTGTGGATCTTGGTCGGCGGCGAATCGCTGCCGACATTTTTTTGCGGAGGCGCGCCATGCAGCGCAAAGTTCCTTGGCATATTCTGGTGTTTCTTGCCCCAGCTCTGCTGATCTATTCCGTATTTAGCGCCCTACCCCTGCTCGATACTTTACGACTGAGCTTTTTCACCACCAGTGAAAGCGGTCATCAAACATTTACTAGCCTCGCCAATTACCACACTATTTTATTTGATCCAGATTGGTCACATGCGTTTTGGAATGCGATGTGGAACAACTGTAAATTCTTTGTTCTGCATTTATTAATTCAAAATCCAATCGGCTTATTACTTGCAACCTTGCTCAGCCTGAAAAGCTTAAAAGGCGCCAAAACCTATCGCACGCTGATTTTCCTACCCACCCTGCTCTCGGTGGTGATTATTGGATTTATCTGGCAGCTGATTCTTTCTCCGCTCTGGGGCGTGGGTGAAAAAATAATGGGCTTTGCAGGCTTGGCCGATTACTTTGCACCGTTTTTAGGTGATGAAGGCTCGGCACTGATTACGCTGGCGATGATCTCGGTCTGGCAATTTGTCGGCATCCCGATGATGCTGATTTACGCCGCGCTATTGGCCGTGCCTGAAGATATCGTCGAAGCTGCCCATGCGGAAGGCGCAAGCAGCCTGCGTATTTTCTGGGAAATCAAATTGCCGCTCATTCTGCCCACACTGGGGCTTGTCACCATCCTGACTTTTGTTGGCAACTTCAATGCTTTTGATTTGATTTACTCGGTGAAAGGCGCGATTGCTGGGCCCAACTACAGCACGGATATCTTAGGGACACTGTTTTACCGCACTTTCTTTGGCTACCAAAGCCAGATCGGCAGCCCCACCATGGGCGCGGCAGTCGCCACCATGATGTTCCTGGTGATTTTAAGCGGCGTGGGTGCTTACTTCTTCTTTATCCAACGCAAGTTGCAGCGGTTTGAGCTGTAAATATTGTTGTTAAAAGAACTTCAGCTTCACCTTGCAATGGCGCTAAGTCTTACACCACAAACGAGAGCACAGATAACACAAGCAAACATGTGTGTCCTCCTCTGTGAAACTCTGTGCCCTCGGTGTTCTCTGTGGTTCAAGGTTTAACACACTTGACCTGATTGAGTGCTTTCTAGGTTTTGTGAACGAATTGAATAAAAGTGAGAACACCATGAAAAAAATCAAAGCGGGTGGCTTAATCGTGCAGCTCACGCTGCTCTGCTACACCTTACTGGCCCTGTTTCCGATTGCGCTAATTTTAATTAACTCAGTCAAAACCCGCGCAGGGATTTTTGATGATCCGCTGGCGCTGCCCAATGCCGAAACCTTTTCGCTGATTGGCTTTCACAAAGTTTTGGCTAAGTCTGATTTTCTGCTTTATTTTGGCAACAGCCTGACTGTAACTCTGATTTCGCTAACGCTAATTTTACTATTTGGCGCGATGGCCGCCTGGGCCTTATCCGAATATAAATTTCGCGGCAATCGCCTGCTGGCACTGTTTTTAGCCATCGGCATTATGGTGCCGATCCGCCTTGGCACGGTGTCGATTCTGGAGCTGATCGTTAAGCTGGATTTAATCAACACCCTCACCGCACTGGTGCTGGTTTACACCGCCCAAGGCTTGCCGCTGGCAGTGATGATTCTCAGCGAATTTATTGCCCAAGTACCCAAGGAGCTGAAAGAAGCGGCGCGATGTGATGGCGTAGGCGAATTTAAAATATTCTTCCAAATTATCCTGCCACTTATCCGCCCTGCCGTGGCTACCGTGGCGGTATTCACCATGATTCCGGTTTGGAATGATCTGTGGTTCCCGCTAATTTTAGCGCCAGACGATTCCACCAAAACGGTCACGCTCGGTGTGCAACAGTTTATTGGCCAATACGTTACCGACTGGAACGCCGTACTGGCGTCCCTCAGCCTAGCCGTGATTCCGGTGCTGATTATGTATGTGATTTTCTCAAGGCAGTTGATACGCGGCCTAACCTCCGGCGCGGTTAAATAAACTTTTGAACCCAAACCCCTGAAACCTGTAGACACAAAGCACACAGAGATAAAAAAACAGCCCACTGAGAAAACCAAGAAAAACACGATTAATGTTTTTCTCTGTGTGCTCTGTGTTCTCACCGCTCTCTGTGTCTACAGATTTTTTACCCGATTGGAAAACATCATGGCAACTGTAAAACTCAATCATTTAAGTAAGTCTTACGACAATAAAACTCAGATTTTGACCGATATTAATCTGGATATTAAACACGGTGAGTTTGTGGTTTTGGTTGGCCCTTCGGGCTGTGGTAAATCCACCCTGCTGCGCATGCTCTCTGGCCTAGAAAGCATTAGCGGTGGCGAGATGCTGATCGACGATAAGGTGGTGAATGATTTGCCGCCTGCCGAGCGCGGCATTGCCATGGTGTTCCAGAGCTACGCGCTTTATCCGCATATGAATGTGTATAAAAATATGGCTTTTGGCCTGCGGGTGGCCGGGGAAAACAAGGCCGCAATTGAAAAACGTATTCTGCACGCCGCTGGCATTTTAAAAATCGACCATCTGCTCGATCGCCTACCGCGTGAGCTATCGGGTGGTCAACGCCAGCGTGTGGCCATTGGCCGCGCCATTGTACGCGAGCCTAAGCTATTTTTATTTGATGAGCCGCTATCCAATCTGGATGCGTCCCTGCGGGTGCAAACCCGTTTAGAAATCGCCAAACTGCATCGCAGCCTGAACGCCACCATCGTTTATGTGACCCACGATCAGGTCGAAGCGATGACGCTTGGGGATAAGATTGTGGTGATGAGTGATTGTAAAATTCAGCAGGCAGGCACACCGCTGGAGCTTTACCAGCAACCCGCCAATCTATTTGTAGCGACCTTTATTGGCTCGCCCAAAATGAATTTAATCGAAGGCGAAGTGATCGATGCAACAGCCAACGGCGTCGGCATCAAGCTCAGCACTGGCGACACCATTCTGGCCGAAGTCGATGGCAGCAACGCCAAAGTGGGTGATTTAGTGAAGGTAGGCATTCGCGCCGAGCACCTGGCCGAAGATCAGCGCTTTAATGAGCGCTTTAGCGGCACGGTGAGCATCGTCGAGCATTTAGGCGAAGCCAATTATGTTTATCTCACCCTGAATAACGGCCAGGATATTGTGGTGCGCGGTGATGGTGATCGGGAAGTACATATTGGCGAGCAATTAGAAATCTCAGCACCTGCTGCGGCTTTTCATGTCTTCAACCAAGACGGCATCGCCTTAAAACGCCTGAGGCCGGGCAATATGAGCACATCCAAAACCAAGTAATCGATTACGAGGATAGAGCACTAAACCTTAAACCAAAGAGTAAAACGAGGACGCAGAGCTTCACAGAGTAAACTATCCAATCACAGGTTTTCTCTGTGTTTCTCTGTGGTTCAAGATTTGGCTCTGAGTAATAATCATGAACGGCTATGCTAAGAAATAGTCAGATAGCCCTTACTCACTCGGATCTTGCAATAAATCCAAAGGCAGCAGGCCCTCTGCCACTAGCTCATCTAAAGCCGCCACAATCTGCGGATCAAACTGAGAGCCGGAGCGTTCTCTCACATAAGCCATGGTTTCATCCAAGGTCCACGGCTCTTTATAGGGGCGCTTATGCAGCAGGGCATCAAATACATCGACCAAGGCCACAATCCGTGCAGAAAGGGGGATTTCCTCTCCCTTAATCCCCAAGGGGTAGCCATTGCCATCAAAGTGCTCGTGATGGCCACCTGCTATTTCGGCCCCCAGCGATAAATAAGTGGTGCCTTTAACCAAGGCCACCGTTCTGGCCAGAATCGCTGCGCCCATAGGTGCATGTTGATCCATAATTTGGCGCTCTTCCGGCGTCAGCTTACCCGGCTTAAACAGAATATGATCCGGCGTTCCCACCTTGCCTACATCGTGCAAAATGCTGGCCATGCCCACCATTTCCATAAAAGCGTTATCCATCTGCTCAGGGAAAGCATTTTTGGCTTTTAGCCGGCCCGCAATTGCATCGGTTAGTTTTTGTACCCGTAATACGTGATCGCCAGTCGTCTGATCACGAAACTCACCCAAATCGGCCAAGGCCATCACAGTGGCCTCTTGCGAGCGGCGCAATTGCTGGTAAAGATAAAGATTATCCATCGCAGCCGAAATCCGTTCACAGAAGATATCGAGTAAGTTTCTATCTACTACTTCTAAAGGCCAGGGCGGCGAGAAGTGCACGACAAAATCATAGCTATTGCGTCCGGCAATATATAAAACTTCATAGGGATAATCAGACTGGCTACATTTAGAATTTAATGCCGTATTAAGCGCAATTAATAAGCGGCTATCTTCGGGCAGAACATTGCCGTCTAAAAGCGGGGTAAATGGGCCAGTTGCAGCTAACACTTCAAAACTTTGTTGATTATTTTTAGACTGGGCGCAAAGCATGCCGTACTCGCCCAAATTTAGAATAGCCCCAACCTGCTTTAACACGCCCGATGCAAATTCTTTTAAGGAATGTAATTGATAAAGATTAGTGGCCCCTTCCAGTATTTTGGCCAAGCCTTGGCTGCTTTTTTCTAAGGCATATAAACTTTCAAAGCTACGTAAAGAAGCAATTACGGTAGTGAATATTTTATTAGCAACAAGCTCTGTTTTAGTTTTGTAATCATTAATATCGTACTCAAGCACCACCTGCTGCTCAGGCGCATGGCCCGGCTGGCCAGTACGTAAAACAATGCGGACCAGCTGATTACCTAATTCATCACGGATGCGCCGCACCAAGCGTAAGCCCGCGTCGTCCGTCTCCATGACTACATCCAGAATCGCCAGAGCGATATCATGGTGCTCAGCTAATTTATCAAAACCTTCCTGCCCAGAATACGCATGCAAAATTTCTAAACTACGGCCCTTAAATACAATATTTTTTAGCGCCAGAATAGTGGCACGGTGAACATCAGGTTCATCATCAACAATCAGCAGCTTCCAAGGCTGACGCACAAGCGCAGCAGAGGCGGATAATTCGTCCTCATCATCCTCCAGCATCCAATTTTCATCATGATCCAGTGCCATTAATATTTCCCTGATAGCTGCATCGACTTATATTTATTTTAAGAATAGAGCGCATAACAAGCATTGCCAAGCCTTGATCGCAGGGCTTAAGAATAAACCCACAGCCCTATCAATGAGCCTTGCATAGAAAACACTGTAACCCACTGAACCGAGCTTGCATCTAAGCAAAATTAATTACAAAACCAGCCCGTTAAATCCGCTATTTTCAAGTAAAAAACAAGGGGCTCTATACAGGCAATGATGACATCTACGTCCGCTAGCCTTTCGAATGCGATTACAATAGAGGCTAAATTCCTACAGAGTCCTCATCATGGCTGTTCACCCATTACTTACTTCCCGCTTTGCTGCGGCACTGGCCCAAGTCGGCGCTCCCGATGCATCCCCCAATGTGCAAGTCGCATCCAAACCAGAATTTGGCGATTACCAGGCAAATGGCATTATGGGTGCGGCCAAAGCCTTAAAAATGAATCCACGCGCCTTGGCTGAACAAGTGCTGGCCTGTGTTGATCTGGCAGGCATTGCCGACAAGTTGGAAATCGCCGGCCCCGGCTTTATTAATATCACCCTAAATAATGAGTTTCTGGCGCAAACGCTAAGCACTCAGCAGGCCGATGCCCGACTTGGCACAGGCGTAGCAAAAACAGAAACCGTGGTGATTGATTATTCCTCGCCGAATCTCGCCAAAGAAATGCATGTAGGCCATTTGCGCTCAAGCATTATTGGCGATTCGCTAACACGCATTTACAGCTATCTGGGCCATAAGGTGATTCGCCAGAATCACGTTGGCGATTGGGGCACGCAATTTGGCATGCTGACCGCCTATATGCTGGAAAACGAAAATCAAAATTCGGAGTTAGAGCTTGGCGATTTGGAAGGCTTCTACCGTGCCGCCAAAGTACGCTTTGATGCCGACCCTGCCTTTGCTGATTTATCCCGCGAATATGTAGTGAAGTTGCAATCGGGTGACGCGAAAGTACGCGAGCTATGGCAACGCTTTTTAAATATTTCAATGAAGCATTGCGAAGATGTGTATCAAAAACTTGGCCTCTTACTGACCCGCGATGATGTAAAAGGCGAATCCTCTTATAACGATGATTTGCCTGTTGTAATTGATGATCTGCGTGCCCAGGGTTTACTGACCGAAAGCCAAGGCGCACAAGTGGTGTTCCTTGAAGAATTTCGCAATAAAGACGGTGATGCAGCCGCCTTTATTGTACAAAAGCAAGGTGGTGGTTTTCTTTATTCCACATCAGACTTAGCCACGGCCCGCTATCGCACTGGCGTACTGGGTGCAAGCCGCATTCTCTACGTGGTTGATGCCCGTCAGGGGCTGCACTTCCAGCAGCTGTTTACCGTGGCCCGTAAAGCAGGCTTTGTGCCCGCCGACACTCACTTGGAACACGTCGCCTTTGGCACCATGATGGGCGATGATGGCAAGCCATTCAAAACCCGCAGTGGCGAACTGATCAAGCTGGTGGATTTACTCTCTGAAGCAGAAAGCCGCGCCTTTGATCTGGTCAGCAGCAAAAATCCAAATATGGATGAAGCCACCCGCCACCATATCGCCCACGCGGTAGGCATTGCTGCGGTGAAATACTCGGATCTATCCAAGCACCGTACCAGCGACTATGTCTTCGACTGGAACAGCATGCTCAGCTTCGAAGGCAATACCGCGCCGTATCTGCAATACGCCTACACCCGTATCGCCAGCATCTTCCGTCAGGCTGGCTCCGTCGACGCCCATGCCAAAATCGAGCTGATCGAGCCAGCCGAGCACGCTCTTGCGCTCACCCTTGTTCAATTCCCAGATATCTTGCAACAAGCAGCAAACGACACCTGCCCGCATGTTTTATGCAGCTACCTCTATACCCTAGCCACCCGCTTCTCACGCTTTTACGACGCCTGCCCAGTGCTTAAAGCCGAAGGTGAGATTCGCAGCAGCCGCTTAGCGCTTTGCCAAGCAGCCGCAAAAACAATGCAGACCGGTCTGGATTTATTGGGAATTGAAGTGCTACAGGAGATGTAATCATCTAAAGCCAAGCTACTGTTTTATATTGTAAATAAATAAAAAAGCGCCATTTCATTCATTTGAAATAGCGCTTTTTTACTTTTGCAAATGGCATGTAAATCGCTTTAAAAAAAATTACACTGAAATATACTCAACGCATAAATTTATATAATTTTGGCAATATTAACAATAAATAAAAATATAAGAAGTGCTAGTATTTGCCGCCAATTTACAGGCAGGGTCAGAAAAACATATGTTTTTCTTTGCCATTACTGACTTTACTTCTTAAATATTTACTCCAAAGATATCATATAAAATGAAAAAGAATATTCTTGCTTCCTTAGTTTTATCCACTCTAATTGCATCACCAGTATTTGCTGAAGGTTTTTACATTGGCGCAGACTTAGGTAGCAGCAACATGTCCGCAGATGTAAACAACCAAAACTTAGACAAAAACAACACGGCATGGGGCATCAACGGCGGTTATAAGTTTTCTCCATATTTAGCCGCTGAATTAGGTTACCGTGATTTTGGTAAAGCTGAAGAAAACTACTATGGCATTGCTAGCGCATCTCTTAAAGCCAAAGCAGTACAAGCATCCGTATTAGCCTCTTATCCATTCAACGATGCATTTAGTGTATTTGGCCGCTTGGGACTTGCAAGCATTAAACTAACTGCAGAAGCAAAGTCGGATTTAATCGGCTACTCCACGTCTAGCGAAGAAACTGAAACCAAAGGTTTATTTGGTATTGGTGCACAATATGCATTCAACAAAAACTTGAGCTTGCGTGCAGAATACAATCAATATGCAAAAATTGAAGATTTGAAATTATCAACATTCACCATTGGTGCAAACTACAGCTTCTAAAAATAAATTAATTTATTTTTAGCAAAAAAAAAGCGCATTCCAATATAAAATGCGCTTTTTTTGTACTCAAAACAATTGCTAATTAGCCGCGGCTATTTACGATCAGCAGGTGATAACCGAATTGAGTTTTTACAGGGCCTTGAACTTCGTTCAATGGCGCGCTGAAAACAACTTTATCAAATTCTGGCACCATCATGCCCGGGCCGAACGAGCCCAAGTCACCGCCTTGAGCAGAAGAAGGGCAGCTAGAATGCTTCTTAGCCACGGCAGCAAAATCAGCACCGGCCAGAATTTCTTGCTTCAATTCTTCACACTTGGCTTCGCTGCTTACTAAAAGGTGGCTTGCTGTAGCTTGTACCATTTCTAAAACTCCAAAAAGATGATGCTGTTGCAGCATCATTAAAAAGCGCCAAAGCGCATACGTTAAAGGGCAATATGCTGCCTTTACGGCCAATTTCAAGTTCAAAAAGCTAAAAAATCACTTAGGCAAGCTCAAGCAACAGATCAGCGGCAAGACTTTTGCCGTATAGGGAAGCAAAGTGCCATAAAATAGGCGACCATTCGCCAAAAACAGGCCCTCCCCGTCTAAATGAATAGCCAGAAAATCCGTTTTTTTCGCCAACGCATTCCGTCTTTCGAATGCATTCCGGGCTGCCATGATTGCTGTGGCCCCGTCACCACCTCCAGCGAAGAAATGTCACGTCTGCCACGCAAAAGTGCCGCTGAGCAAGCAGCTGCCATGGAAAACCTGAGCTGCCCGCACTTAGGTGACCAAGGCTGTACGGTGTATCTGGAACGCCCCTTAATTTGCCGACTGTTTGGCACTACACCAGCACTCGCCTGCCCGCACGGCAAACGGCCCGAACTGATGATTGATGAAGCCATTGAAAAACAAATCCACCAGTTTTTTAAAGAAACACGCCAGGTACTGGTGTAATTGACCCGCAAGCGATTCAAGCTTGCAAAGACATAGCAGATTGCCTAAGTAAACACTATGCTGACATAGACCCTGCCAGAGGATTTGTGTTTTGATAAGCAAGCTGCGAATTAAAGTGTTGCGTTTACTCGGTGCCACCTTATTGCTTACCGTCAGTGTTGGCTCGTACTTTTCTTATCAAATTCTCGCAGAAAAATTCACTGAATTCGAAAAAAAGAGCATTAGCAGCCATCTGGATGCTGCTGATTTACTTATCAATGAACAATTACAAACACTTAAGAAATTTGCAGGCGATTATGCAATCTGGGATGACAGCTACGCTTTTATGCAGACGGGAGATCAAAAATACATCGACTCAACCTACACCTACGAAGTAATTAATAATGTGGGTTGTGATTTTATATTTTTAATTCATCCCAATAAGAAAATTGCTTTATCAGTGATAAGTAGTGACTTCCTAGATTTAGATAAAGGAAAAGTCATTATCAGCACCCAAAGCACAGTAGCAGATCAGCTATTGAATGATCTACGTTTTAATATAAATAAAGAGTACCCACATTCGGCTATTTACTTTATCAATAAACAAGTATTCATTCTGGCAAGCTCGCCTATCGTAAAAAGCAATGGCAGCGGGCCGGCAAATGGTATTGTATTAATGGGTAGACAAATAAGTGAAGAAAGGCTCAAGCACTTACAGAAACTAAGCCAAACTCCGTTTTCAATTCTTCCTGTATCAGGCGGCATAGGCGAGGAGATATCCTTTCAAGATCATCAATACCATGCCATACGCGAAATCAAAAACACCCCTCCTTTTTCCCTAAATATTGATGGTATTCGGCCTTTATATAAAGAAGGGAAATTTGCCTACATTCTGCTTATTATTAATTTATTTTCTGTCTGGGCAATTTCACTTCTGCTGGTGATGTTTGGCTTAGGCCATCTTATTATCAGACGCATTACTTTTTACAGCCAGAAACTACACCGGATGAGCTTAGGAGAGCAATCTGATGGCCGGCTACAACACTCAGGCTCAGATGAAATCGACTTTCTCGCATTATCTGTTAATGAATTACTCGATGAAATAGAAAATCAGCATCAAAAGCTAATAAGAGATGCGCTATATGATCCGCTTACTTCATTAGGCAACCGTAGCCGTTTAAGTGAGCAATTAAAACTATCAATAAGCCTGCTACGCAGAAAAACCATTCAATCTTTTTGCTTGTTATTACTTGATTTAGATGGTTTTAAAATGATCAATGATGTTCATGGCCACCCAGCAGGCGATCAATTGCTCATTGTATTATCCAAGCGAATTTTAAACACCATCAGAGAGTGTGATTGCGCAGTGCGGCTGGGAGGGGATGAGTTTGCAATTTTGCTTATTAACCCTCAAAGTATCTTTATGGCAGAGCAAGTAACTGAAAGAATTCGTGTGCAACTTGCTTTACCGATTGAATATGGTCATAAAACACTACGTGTATCTGCCAGTATTGGCCTTGTTTACTTAGAAGATGATTTTCCCGCAGATATACAGCCTGAAAATTTATTAAAAAAAGCAGACATTGCCATGTATCAGGCCAAACAAGCCGGGCGAGACCAAGTAATCGTGTTTGATGAGCAAATGGAGTATTTACTCAATGACTATGAAAAACTGGAACTTGATTTAAAATCCAGCATCGACAACGAGCAAATTGATGTTTCCTTCCAGCCTATTTTAACAGCAGATGGCAAAAAACTAGAATCTTTAGAAGTATTAGGCCGCTGGTTTCACCCTAAACTGGGATTGATTAATCCGGATCGTTTTATTCCTATTGCAGAAAATGCCCGCCTTATTCGCCGCTATACTTTAGGTGTACTCAAAAAAGCATGTTTGGTTGCAAAAATGGAATTCGGCATTTACCCAGACTTACGCTTATCTGTCAATATCAGCGTTCAAGAAATGCTTGAAGATGATTTTTTTAATGATTTACATGAAATTCTTTTAGAAACAGACTACCCGCCTCATTTACTAAACCTAGAAATAACTGAATCACTCTTTGTCAAAAATGAATCAGAGCTAGCCAAACCCATGCAGCAGTGCAATGAAATTGGCATTAAATTTCATATTGATGATTTCGGCTCTGCTTATTCCTCCATCGCCCGCTTACACACTTTACCTATTGATGTATTAAAAATTGATAAAGCATTTATTAAACGAATTGGAGAAGGTGGAGAAATACTTATTCGTGCAGTGATTGAAATGGCGCATAGTTTAAAAATGAAAGTCATTTGTGAAGGTGTAGAAACCACAGAGCAAGCTCTATGTATTATTGAGCTGGGTGGCGATTATATTCAAGGTTATTTATATTCAAAGCCTATGGCGATTTCTGAGCTATCAATGTGGTTACACAAATTAAACTATAATGAAACGCGTGAGAAAATTATTCCTTGATTAAAAATAAAGGTAATATAGTAAAAAACTTATAGCAGAATACTCTATGATTCACTTCAATACAGCAAGACTTAAGCTGCGTACCATCACTATCGACGATGCCGCTTTTTATTTGAAACTCATTAATGAACCATCCTGGCATCAATATATTGGCGATCGGGGCATTCGCACTTTGGAAGAAGCCAAACAAGCGATTGTAAATGGCCCGCTTGATATGCAAATTCGTCTTGGATTTAGCCTTTATTTAGCGGAGCTCAGCGAAACAGGAGAGCCAATAGGGCTTTGTGGTTTATTAAAACGAAACTATCTGGAACACCCAGATCTAGGCTATGCTTTTTTACCTCAGTACTGGAAGCAGGGCTTCGCGAATGAGGCCGCAAGTGGCGCACTTAAATATGCAAAAGAAGTATTAAATCTTACCCAAATTCTTGCCACAACAGATACAGAGAATCAACCTTCGATGCAATTACTACAAAAACTTGGGTTTAGTTTTTCAAAAAAAATAATGCTCGATAAAGAACTGAATCTTTTCTCGCTGGATCTATAAAAAAACGGGCACGAATGCCCGTTTTTTATTCGCTTAACAAAATCAATTAAGCAATGATTGCTTTTGCCTTAGCCACTACATTTTCTACCGTAAAGCCAAAGTGCTTAAACAATAAGCCAGCCGGAGCGGATTCACCAAAAGTATCCATCCCCACAACATCGCCTTCTAGGCCAACGTATTTGCGCCAGAAATCTGAAGTCCCCGCTTCAATGGCTAAACGTGCCACACCGCGCGGTAATACGGCTGCTTTGTACGCTGCATCTTGCCCATCAAATACATTGGTCGATGGCATAGAGACCACGCGAGCAGCAATGCCCTCTGCGGCCAAGGCTTCAGCGGCTTTTACCGCCAGCTCCACTTCAGAGCCGGTTGCAATCAAGATGACAGCAGGATTAGCTACGTCTTTTAATACATAGCCGCCTTTCTTGATATTGGCGATGGTTGCTTCATCACGCGCCATAAACATTAAGTTTTGACGGCTAAAGATCAAGGACGAAGGGGTCGATTTTTGCTCAATTGCATGAGCCCAAGCCACCATCGATTCTACGGTATCGCATGGACGCCATACATGGTGATTTGGGATGCAGCGCAGTGTTTGCAATTGCTCTACCGGCTGATGCGTTGGGCCATCTTCACCCAGACCGATCGAATCGTGGGTATAAACGAAGAGGTTGTTAGTCTTCATGAGTGAGGCCATACGCAGCGCGTTCAGCGCGTATTCGCAGAACATCAGGAAGGTTGCGCCGTAAGGGCGGAAACCGCCGTGCAGCACCACACCGTTCATAATGGCGCTCATACCAAATTCACGCACGCCGTAGCTGATATGGTTACCAATCAGCTCATTGCCTTCACGCTTGAGTGAAACGCAGCCTTTCCAGTTAGTCAGGTTGGAGCCGGTCAAATCAGCAGAGCCGCCAAGCATTTCTGGTACTTGTGGAGCATAGGCATTGAGCGCGTTTTGTGATGCTTTACGCGAAGCAATGGTTTCTGCCTTGGTATTGGCATCGCTAATCGCAGCTTTTACTACATCTTGCCAATTCGCTGGCAATTCATTACTCATACGGCGTTTGAATTCTGCGGCTTCCGCTGGGTAGACTGCTGCGTACTTAGCAAACAGGGCATTCCAATCAGATTCTAAACGTGCGCCTGATTCTTTTTTGTCCCAGCCTGCGTAAACATCAGCAGGGATTTCAAACGGGCCGTGGTTCCAGCCAATAGCTGCACGCGTTGCGGCAATTTCAGCATCGCCAAGTGGCGCGCCGTGGCAATCGTGACTGGCCGCTTTATTTGGCGAGCCTTTACCAATAATGGTTTTGCAGCAGATCATCGTTGGTTTGTCTGTTACTGCTTTCGCAGCAACAATGGCGGCATCCAGCGCATCTACATCGTGGCCGTCTACAGATAACACATGCCAGTTGTAAGATTCAAAGCGCTTAGGCGTATCGTCGGTAAACCAGCCTTCTACATGGCCGTCGATAGAAATACCGTTGTCGTCCCAGAATGCAATCAGCTTGCCCAGCCCCCATGTACCAGCCAGAGCGCAGGCTTCGTGGCTAATGCCTTCCATCAGGCAACCATCGCCAAGGAATACATAGGTGTAGTGATCAACGATATCCAGACCCGGCTTATTGAAATCGCGAGCGAGGAGTTTTTCTGCCAGCGCAAAACCTACCGCATTGGTAATACCTTGGCCCAGTGGGCCAGTCGTGGTTTCTACACCAGGGGTGTAATGCAGCTCTGGGTGGCCGGGGGTTTTGGAGTGGAACTGACGGAATGCTTTAAGATCATCCATCGATACATCGTAGCCAGTCAGATGCAGCAAGGCGTATTGCAACATCGAGCCGTGGCCGTTAGATAAGATAAAACGGTCGCGATCAGCCCAATGTGGATTCACTGGATTAAAGCGCATGTGGTTGCCCCACAGCGACAAGCCAATTTCCGCCATACCCATCGGCATGCCTGGATGGCCTGAATTAGCCTTCTGAACTGCATCCATTGCTAAAGCGCGGATTGCATTTGCTAGATCGTTACGCGTTGCCATATCTTTTCCTTGTGTGCATTAAGGTGAGCTACGCCAAAAGCGCGGCTCGTCCCCCCCTCCTATTCAGGGAGAGGGTAAGGGGAGAGGGAGGTCAGAGTGGCTTACTGCCATGACCATTAAGCTATTCATCATCAAGTATTTCAGGCCCCGATGACTATTTAAAAAACATCAGGGTAAATCGCTTCCCCCATTATCACTGAGGGACTGTGTTCGCAACAATATCAAAATACCATATCATTTTTAACACGAGATAACGCGGATAGCGTTGAGCTGGCTCAAAGTGTTAAGGCGGGCTTTCGCCCGCCTTAGAATAAATTAAAACCCGTAGCTGTTTTTACTTAAAAACGGATGTTATGCAACGGAAACCCAAATCTCGAACCACGGAGGAACACCCGTTTTTGATTTAGGCATTTTAATTAACGCTAAATATAGCAATCTGGGTTTTATCATGGCTCGTGGGACGAGGCTTAAATCTCAATCCTAACAACTTAAGGGAAATTTGTAGGTTAGGCTAGCGATTTGCTGCGAGGTTTACCTCGCTCAGCGATTGATCGCATAACCCAACATTCTGTTTACGCTTAAGTGTTGGGTTACGCTGATTTATCCGCCCTTAGACGAAGTGGCTCAAGATTTGGGGTTTAAGCTGCTACTCCAAAACATAAGTCCCCGGTGTGGCCCCTTGCTGCGGATGGACGCGGCTGGATAATTTGGGTTTTACCTGCTCGCCGCACTGCGGCCTAAGCCACTCTACCCAGTTGGGCCACCAAGAGCCGGCTACCTTTTTTTGCCGTGCTAAAAAGTCTTCGGCACTTTCACCGGTTTTAGGCACGCCCTGCCAGTAGCTGCGTTTGGATGTTGGGCTGGGTGGGTTAACGATGCCAATAATATGGCCCGATGTGGAAAGGGTAAACGTAACATCCCCTCCGCTTCGATCAGCCAGGGTGTAGGTTTGCCGCCAAGGTGCAATATGGTCTTCTTCTGCGCTAACCATAAAGAGAGGCTGCTTGATTTGGCCTAAATCGATTTTTTGTCCTGCCAGTTCTAAAGCATCGGGCTGAACGAGTTTGTTTTTCCAATACAATTCGCGCAAATAGGTGCGGTGCATTTTCATCGGCATACGGGTGGAATCCATATTCCAATATAAAACATCAAATTCACTCGGCGTTTGGCCCAGCAAATAATTATCGACCCAGTAATTCCAAATCAGGCTATTGGAACGCAGCATTCTAAATGAGGCAGCCATGTCTTTGCCATCCAGATAGCCTTTTTTCTCCATCACACTATCAATGAAATCCAGCCCCTCTTCATCTAAAAAGACTTCGATATCACCGGGGTATTCAAAATCGGTCAGCGTGGTGAGTAAGGTGGCGGAAACCACCGGCACTTTGCCCGGCATCTGCCGGTTTGCCCAAGCGAGGTACGTCGCCACCAGCGTGCCACCAAGGCAATAACCGAGTAAATGCACCTGCTCGCTGCTGCTAATTTCCTGTGCCACTTTAATAATTTGCGCCACGCCATCGCTTAGATAATCATCAAAAGCCACATCACGCATACTGCTGTCGGGGTTCTTCCAGCTGGTGATAAACACCGAGAAACCTTGATCAACCAGATACTTCACCAGGCTTTTTTTCTCGTTAATATCGAGGATGTAATACTTATTAATCCACGGAGAGACCAGCACCAGCGGCACACTATGCACCTTGGGCGTGGTTGCTTCGTAATGCAGCACTTCAAGCAAACGCCCGCGATACACCACCGAACCGGCCGTAGTCGCCAGATTTTCACCCACTTTAAACGCGTTCATATCGGTCATACTGATATCGCCACGCGCTTTATCTTCCTTAAAGTTTTTATAGCCTGCAACGAGGCTTTCACCCTTAGTACTTAATGCCTTAGCAATCGCTACCGGATTAGTCAGCAAAAAATTAGTCGGTGCCACAGCATTCAGCACCTGTCTTAACCAGAATGCGCTACGGTTACGCTCGTGCTCGCCCATATCCGGCGTGGCATACAGCGTGTCTTGCAGCCAATGCGTATTAAGCAAATACCATTCTTTAATACCATCCCAATAAGGGCTATCGCTCCAGATTGGGTCGGCAAAGCGCACGTCTTCCGGGTGAGGAGGGAAAACATCACTATCCGCCTCGCCCCAGAAACGCCGAGTCATAAAGTTTTGCCACTTCGTTACATCATTCACATAACGAAACAAGACATTAGATAAGGCAAGCGGATTTTGCAACCATGCTTGCTGCGCTTTGCGCGAGCTGGCCATCAAGCCAAAGGGATCGGTCGACTGCCTTAATTTATGCTGTAAATCAGCATAACGCTGAGATTGTTCAGTAAGAAAAGTAAACTCTGACATTGCCGTCCCCCTTGAGATCGTTCTTCTAGCTTAGGTTGCGGTGCAGCAGAACTCAATGTGTAAGATCAAAGAGCCTGCTGTTTAACTAAGCAAAAAATACGCCCTAGGCCCATACAAAAAATAACAAAACCCAAGCCCAGCCATATAAAACCAAGCCCAAGCCCGCCAATGTCAGTGCCCCCAAGCGTGGCCACCATTGCATCGTGCGCTGGCTAGCCAATCGCCAGAATAATCTGAGTGACCAGAGTAAGGCCATGCTCAGGAGTACCGCTCTAGCAGCAGGTGCCCATGCCGTTGCCACGCCTTCATGCTTCAGTAAATTCACCGTCAGCGCCGACAAGCCTAAAAACACACCGCAGGCCGCGGCGGGGATAAAGGATTGCGTCAGCTTATGCACGCTTAAAACATCACGTTTAGGCAAAATCCAATCCGCCAGTTTTAAGCACAGATAGAGACTACCGCCCAGAAACAACATGCTGCAGCCGATATAGGCCACGATCAGGCCGCCATCCAGCCAAGAGAAGCTATCGTTCACCTCGGGGTAGTGAGTCAGAATCCACCAAGGCGCATTGTCTTGCAGCGGCCAGAAGATATCGCGATTCACCAGCCACTCGGCCATCATCTGCTTGGCATCCACCAGCCACGGGCTAGCGGTCCACTGAAATGCCCCCACCGCCAGCCCCATCAGGCCAAATAAAATCAGCACCGTTTCCCAGCCACTGCCTTTGGAAAACTGGGTAATTTCAGCTTCTGGCGAGCGCACGCTCAAGGCAATTGCGCCACGATAATCACTACAACGCCCGCACATATGGCACTCGGTTGCGCCCTGCATATTGCGCATAGGCACCAAAGGCGCACAGTTAACCGGAATCACCTTCTGCTGCGGCGCTTTCCAAGCATCCACATCCACCTTGTAATGCCAAGGAGCCAGCTTTGCCAGCAAATTAAATACGCCATTCACAGGGCAGAGATAGCGACACCACACCCGTTTACTACGCCCATACCAATAGCCAACACCCACCGCCGCCACGGTCGAGCCACCCAGTACCAGCATCGCGGCCAAGGGATATTGGTAAACACTCAGCAGCTGCCCATAGACGGTGGTACAGGCGAAAGCCACAAAGGGCCAACCCTGCCAGCGTATCCAGCGAGGAATCGTATGATTGCGCCCGCGCTCACTGGCCCATTCTGTCAGCATGCCCTCCGGACAAAACCAGCCACACCAAACACGCCCCATCAGCAGCATGGAGATCAGCACAAACGGCCACCAAATCCCCCAAAATGCAAACTGCGCAAAAATCACCAGATGATTAAAAACCCGCGCGCTTTCATCAGGCAGGCTGACCAAAGTCGGAATAATCAGCAGAAATAAATAGAAAAAAACCACCACCCATTGCAGCTTGCGCAGCCAATGAGCGTGGTCCCGTAAAAAGTTGCCGAACTGAGCGGTACGCGAATTCAAAATAGTCATTGCCCTGTACGACTCACACGGCGCAGCAAGTAAGTGGTTGCAATCCAGTAACTACTCCAAATCACTAGCAAAGATAAAGCGGGATGTGAGCGATATCCCGCAAAATCGGCCAGTAATTTACCCACACTCACGCTTTCATCCAGCCAAGCCGAACTATCCCAGAGCGGATCAATAATCGCAGGCAAAACACCCATGCCAATCAAATGCTCTACGCCGGAGTTCAACATTGCGCCAGCCAAGAGCAGCAGCAAGATTTCGGTCACCTTAAAAAACCAGCGCCAAGAAATATATTTACCGCCCAATTGCAAAAGCTGAAATGTCGCCAACGCCGCCACAAAGCCGCCCAAGCCCGCCAGCGCTAACGATCCGCCATTGCTACTGCCGGCCACGCTGCCGTATAAAAACACCACGGTTTCACTACCTTCACGCGCCACAGCGAGCGCCACCAAAAACAATAAACCCCACCAGTTTTTTTCTGCCGCATTACTGGCAAGGCCGCCCTCTAATTCACGCTTGAGGCTGCGACCATTTTTACGCATCCACACCACCATCTGCACAATCAGCGCAGCGGCCACCAAGGGCATTGCGGCCTGAAAATACTCCTGAGCCGTATCATCCAGCCAGCTAGAAACGCCCAATAGCGTCAGCGCCAGCAAGCCCGACAACACCAGACCCAAGCCCACACCACCCCAGAGGTATGCCATGCCACGCTGGCCAGCTACCGGATTGGCGCGCAGCCAAGCGTATAAAATCCCCACCACCAGCAGCGCCTCTACACTTTCACGCCAGACAATAAATGCGACTTGTTCCATAGCTCTAACCTTTAAAAAATTGCAACAACATATGAGACAAAAACCTAAATCTTGAATCAGGGAGGGCACTGAGTTTCACGGAGAAAACCAAGAATTGAATTAAGGCGCTTGCTTTGGATTCAAAACAATTGCAAACCCACGAATCTGAATTGTTATCTCTACTCGTAGTACGGGGCTTAAATCCCCCTTGAAGCACGCCGAAGCGAGGAACAAGCGGGGCGGGGTTTCGGCAAGGGAGCGAGGAACGAGCCAATCCCGCCCGCCGCCGACTCGATTGTCCGCAGCTGAGGGGCCTTCGTGCTGGTCGGGGTGGCCTTCTTTGGCTTCGTTTCTTGGCCACACAAGAAAGGAAGGTCCAGCGGGACGCCCGCACCTAAATCAATGTGCCGAAGGCACTAAAATAATGATCCCTTACTTCACCACAATCACACCCCGTGCCTGCGGGTGGAAATCATCAAAAAAGATATATTCGCCAGCCGATACGCCCTGAATCACCACAAAGGATTCAACACCTGGGGCGAGGACTTTTTCTTTACGCAGCGGCAGGCTTTCAAATTCTGCAGGCGACTTACCCTTATTCACTAATATCAGCTTGAATTTAGTTTTGGCTGGTGCTTCGATGCGCGTTGGCGTGACCTTGCCATCGTTGAGCTCCACCCTAAAAGTCAGCAAATCGCTCGCACTCGCCATTAGGCTGCATGTGCTTAACAAAACCACCACAATACGTCGCATAAAAACTCCATCCAATAAACCAGCAACATTTAAGCCATAAAAAAGCACAAACCCCTCTGCATGCGAGGGGTTTTTCTCACCCAGTAATATCGCTGGGGGCATTGAAATCAGGCGATATTAATAACCACCCTTCTTGCCTGTTCCGGCATAGGTAAATTCATAGTTCAGATCAAAAGGCTTGAACCAAGGCGCAACGCCGGTTTCCTTATCCACATGACGGCCAAAGTGGGCCATTGGGTTTTCTGATGGCGGCAAGATGGTGTATTTCAGTTTGTACTTACCAGGGCCTTCCAGCTTGATATTGTCGCCATAATGCGGGCCATCGCTCGCGACCATAGCCATAAAATCGCCCTTGATGACATTCTTGCTGCCCACTTTTTGCAGCTCGTATTTAATCAATAAATACGGCATCCATTCGCCTTCACCAAAGCCATTCGGGTTGCCTTTAGCGGCGTGAATATCGGCTTCAAGGTGGATATCCGAAGCTTCCGCCTTACGCATCATGCCATCCGGCTCCATTTTAACCGGCTGCAAATAAACCGCCGCCAACTCCATGCCATTTTTAATCGTTGGTTTACCAATTGGGTATTCTGCGGCGTAAGCTTGGGCAGACAAGGCCAAAGCAATAATAGGAGCCAGATATTTCATAACATAAAGCCTTCTGATAAAGAGGGAAAAAATGACAAATCGCTATGCTATATGCATTTCAAATAAGAATTACTATCAATCTTATTCCCATCGTCATCGCATTAAAAAGGTCCTATTTACTATTAAAGAATGCCAATCGTGTATTTCTTGATTCAAATCAAAAAAAGCCCCGGCACCAAATGGCGCAGGGGCTGAGATCTTATCTACAGGGTAGCTTGAGCTGCGAACCCAGCTTCTAAGTCAATCTAACGATCGAGGCTTGTTGCTGCATTTCGCCCAAACATCGGCCTGATTCAACCTTTCCACCGTCCCCACGTCCAGCCATCCCCCAGAGAATGACTCCGCCTGTAGCTGAGACTTTTCCATACTACGCATAAACGAAGGAAGCAGTGCTGCGGCTTGCCCTGCCGCGATATCTGCAAAAAATGCTGGGTGATAAACAGCCACGCCTGCAAAGGTCATGGCCTGATCGCCCTCTTGGCAAAGCCTTGCCTTGCCATCGGCATCAATCGCCAAATCGCACCCAGTCGGGTAATCCGCTTTTTTTACCATGACTAAATGTCCTAAGTTTTCACCCAAGTTTTGAGCAATGGCTGGCAACTTAGCAAAATCATAATCAGTAAAAATATCGCCATTAATCACAGCAAACGGCTCATCCCCCAATAGCGGCAGAGCTTTAGCAATCCCTCCTGCTGTTTCCAGCGCGGTTTCTTCAGCTGAATACTGGATGCTCACTCCGTAGGCAGAGCCGTCACCTAAACGCTCTTCTATCATGCCCCCTAGCCAAGCGTGGTTGATGACCACCTCGCTAATCCCTGCCTCAGCAAGGCGGCGTAAATGCCAACCTATCAAAGGCGTGCCGCCGACTTCTAACAGGGGCTTAGGACAGGTATCGGTAAGGGGGCGCATGCGCTCACCGCGCCCTGCTGCAAGAATCATGGCTTTCATTAAAAGGTGAATCCGGTAACGACAGGCTCGCCGTGCAGATTAAGCAGCAAGCGGCCCAGCGGCGTTAATTCGCTGTAACGCAGGCAAACTTTACGCACATATTCAAATACACGGGGGATATCGGCCTGATATTGCTCTTTGCCATCACGATGCTTCAGGCGGGCAAATAGGCCCAGGATTTTAAGATGGCGTTGCAGGCCTTGCCATTCGAATGCGCGATAAAAATCGCCAAAATCTTCGTGCACTGGCAGGCCAGCGGCACGGGCTTGCTCCCAATAGCGAATCGCTAAATCAAGCACAAAGGCTTCATCCCAATCCAAATATGCGTCTTTAAGCAAAGAGACTAAGTCGTAAGTAATTGGGCCAAGTACCGCATCCTGAAAATCAATCAAACGCAAAGCATCGTCTTGCACCATGATATTTCGGGAGTGAAAATCGCGATGCATATAGAGGGTTGGCTGGGCCATATTATGCGCAACAATCAGCGCACAACTACGCTCCCACACACCCAAGTCTTTGCCTTCAAGTGTCACACCATAGGCTTTGCCAAAGTACCACTCGCGGCAAATCTCCATTTCGCGTTGCATAAACGCCCCATCAAAAGGCACTAAGCCATCAATAGGAGTGCTCACCTGCATTTTCACCAATAAAGAAATGGCCTGACGGTAATAATTGGCGGCGTTGTCAGCATCAATCAAGCTGGCGAGGGTTTTGGTGCCCAAGTCTTCGAGCACCACCCAACCTTGCTCAAGGTTCTGCGCCAGAACGCTAGGCACTGGCAAGCCAGCATTGGCAAGGCGTTGCTGCTGTTGTAAAAAAGGCTGGCAATCAAAATTAGCCGGAATTGCATCCATAATAATCAAGCTGCGATCACTAAAAACGGCACGCCAATAAGAGCGAACGCTGGCGTCAACCGCCGCAATTTCTAGTGTTTTTGGGGCTTGACCGAGTGTTTCGGCAAGCCAGGAATTCAGGGAATCTGTTCTAGTCATGGTAGTAAGTGCCAGCAATGCAGTAGAATCTGCAAATTCTATCAGCTCCTGATGGCCGCATGTCCGCGACCCACACACCATTTCATTTCCGTCTCACCGCAATTGCCGCTGCACTCTTCTGTGCGATGGCGCATTCGGCTGAGCCTCTTCCCATCAATGTGGAGGCCGACAACGTCGTTGGCACTGCCGAGGGGACCACAGAAGCCAGAGGCGATGTTCAACTCCATAGAGGCGATATTAACGTGAATGCCGAGTGGGCCACCTTCGATCAAAAATCGAACAGGGTGACCGCCGGTGATCAAGTTGAAATGACGCGCCGAGGGGATGTCTTAAAAGGCAATCAGCTCGATTATTTGCTG
This sequence comes from Janthinobacterium sp. B9-8, assembly GCF_000969645.2. Lineage (NCBI taxonomy): Bacteria > Pseudomonadati > Pseudomonadota > Betaproteobacteria > Burkholderiales > Oxalobacteraceae > Janthinobacterium > Janthinobacterium sp. B9-8. The sequence goes on along the minus strand of NZ_CP014222.1, from coordinate 4,388,878 downwards.
GATACCAAATATGGCTCGCTCACCAATCCTGATTACACCATCGCCCAAGGCTTAGGCCGGGGAGATGCGGTGAAGCTGTTATTTGAAGGCGACGATAAATACCGCCTGGCAGATGGACGCTTTACCACTTGTCAGCCTGGCGACAATGCATGGTTTTTGCACGCCAATGAGTTGGAGCTGGATTACGTTACGAATAAAGGGATTGCACACAGCGCCTGGCTGGAATTCAAAGGCGCGCCGATTATGTATATGCCGTGGATGAACTTCCCGCTCAATAGCAATCGGCAAACCGGCTTTTTAGCGCCCTCGTTCAGCACCAATAACCGTAATGGTTTTGAATTCAGCACGCCTTTCTATTGGAATATCGCGCCCAATTATGATTTCACCCTAACGCCGCGCTATATGTCGCGCCGTGGTGTGATGCTGGGCGGTGAGTTTCGCTATATGCAGCCTGATTACGCAGGCACGCTAAAAGTTGAAGGCTTAAGCAACGATACGGTATCCGATAGTAGCCGCAGCAGCATTGTGTTTCAGCACCAGCAGGCACTGACAGATCGCCTCGCACTTAGTTTAAACGTGCAAAAAGTATCAGATGATGATTACTTTAATGATTTTGGTGATCGCTTAAGCGTTGCCTCGCAAACCAATTTGCCCCGCGAAGCGGTGCTCAGCTATCGCGGTGATGATTGGCAAACTTTTGGCCGCTGGCAGCGTTTTCAAACCATCCAAAGTACGGCCAATCCAGTCGATGAGCCTTATGCTCGTGTGCCGCAGCTGGGTTTCTCTGCTACACCAGATTGGATTAAAGGCGTGCAGCTGGGCATTTCAGCTGAAGCCACCGAATTTAATCACTCCACTAAAATCAATGGCTCGCGCGTCTGGGTAAAGCCTGAAATCAGCATGCCCTTTATTGGCTCTTATGGCTTTATTAAGCCCAAGATCAGTGTGCATGCATCAAGCTACCAGCTGCGTGCCAATGGCCCAAATCAGGTAAGCAGCACAGAAAATCGCACCATACCGATTTTCAGCGTGGATAGCGGCCTCTACTTTGAAAAAGAAAGCAGCTTTGGCGGCGAGGAATATACGCAAACGCTGGAGCCACGCGCTTACTACGCCTATGTGCCTTACCGGGATCAATCTAAACTACCTAACTTTGACTCAGCCATTACTGATTTCTCATTTGCACAGATGTTTTCTGAAAATCAGTTTTCAGGTAACGACCGTATCAATGATGCCAATCAGCTCACGCTGGCGCTTTCATCACGGCTTTATGAATCATCCACAGGGATAGAACGCGTTCGGGCCACCATTGGCCAGCGCTTCTACTTTACAGATCAAAGAGTCACCCTCGATGCACCGGGCCGACCGGATGAAGCGACTTCTTCTGATTTATTACTATCGCTCAGCGGGCAGGTCTGGCGTGATTTTATGGTGGGCTACAGCCTGCAATATAATGCCAGAGATGACAGCACCATTCGCTCGGATATCAATCTGGGCTGGAGCCCAGGTGCTTTCCGTGCTCTGAATATGCGTTATGTGCAAAGCCGTAATAATAATATTGAACAAGTCGATTTTTCTGGCCAGTGGCCACTCGGCGGAGGCTGGTATGCCATTGGGCGCGCCAACTATTCACTGCGTGACAACAAGGCTTTGGAAACTCTGGGTGGGTTTGAATATAATGCCGGCTGCTGGGCAGTACGCTTTGCCGCCCAACGCTACATTACCAACGACGGCACCTTTAATACCAACTTCTTCGCCCTGCTTGAACTGGGCGGGCTAGGCGGCTTGGGCAGCAATCCGATTGATGTATTGCGACAAACTATTCCTGGTTATACCGATACCTACAGCAAGGTCCACTGATATATGAAGCTGCGCCACATTTCCCGCGCCTTAGCGCTTGTTGCCCTGATCGGCAGCGCCCAATTTACAAGTGCATCGATTCAAACCATGGATCGTATTGTTGCTGTGGTTAATAAAAGTGTAGTGACTCAGCAAGAGCTTGATTCCCGCATCAGCAGCATCCAGAAAAACATGGAAAGCCAGCGCATCACGCTGCCGCCCGCAGCTGTACTCAAACAACAAGTGCTAGACAGAATGATTCTGGAACTCGTGCAAGTACAGTATGCAGATCAGATCGGTATCCGGATTGATGATAGCCAGCTAGAGCGCGCCATCGGCCGCATGGCAGAACAAAACAAAATGTCATTGCCGCAGTTCCGTGAGATGCTTGCGAAGCAAGGCATGAGCTGGAAGGCTTTTCGCGAAGATATTCGCCGTGAAATCACCCTGACCCGCCTTAAAGAGCGTGAAATTGATAACCGTATCGTGATTAGCGACAACGAAATCGACGAATACATCAAGCTCAATACCGGTAAAGAGCAGCAGGAATTCCGCTTAGCGCATATTTTGATTCCGCTGCCAGAAAACGCCAGCCCGGAGCAAATCACAGCCAAACGCACTCGGGCACTCGCGGCAATCGAAGAATTAAAATCAGGCAAAGACTTCGCCTCGATTGCGGCGGTTTACTCCAGCGCACCGGATGCCACCAGCGGTGGCAGCTTAGGCTGGCGTGCAGCGGGCTCATTGCCCCCCGCATTTACACAGCTACTAGAAAAACTAAACCCGGGTGAAATCACCGATTTAGTTCGCAGCCCCGGTGGTTTTCATATTGTGAAGCTGCTGGAAAAACGCAGCCAAGAACAAAAAACCGTGGTTGAGCAAACACACGCACGCCATATTCTGATCCGCACCAATGAGCTGGTTTCAGAAAGTGATGCACGTCAGCGCCTTAATCAACTGGCAGATCGCCTTAAAAATGGCAGCAAATTTGAAGAACTGGCACGCCTCTATTCCGACGATGGCAGCGCCAGCAAAGGCGGCGATTTAGGCTGGCTCACTCCGGGCGAAACCGTACCCGAATTCGAAACCGCGATGAACGCACTCAAGCAGGGAGAAATCAGCCCTGTCATTCAATCGCCATTTGGTCTGCATATTATTCAAGTGCTGGAGCGCCGCTCCAAAGACATGACCAAAGAGCGCGAACGTTTCCGAGTAAGGAATGAATTAAAACAACGTAAGAGCGAAGAGCAGTTTGAAGACTGGCTACGTCAGCAAAGAGACCGCGCCTTTGTGGAATTACGATTAAAAGACGAGTAAAACGATAGTGCGATGGGGTTGGGCACAGTGCCCAACCCCATGATGCAGTAACGATCCAGCCCTCTCTACCGCAGTACCTATTAAAGCCGTGTGATATTTAATGAACAAGCCCACACTGCCCCGCATCGCCCTCACCAGCGGCGAGCCAGCAGGCATTGGCCCGGAAATAAGCGCCATGCTTGCAGCCAGCACGCCACTACCTTGTCAGCTGGTCATTCTTTGCGACAAAACCCTTCTGCAAAGCAGAGCAAAAATCAGCCAGATTGATGCCAACTGGCCCGATTACTCGCCGACAAGTAGTGCACCGATATCCATCTTGCATATCCCGCTTGCGGCCCCGTGCACCGCTGGCAAGCTCAATACTGCTAATGCCCGCTATGTGCTGGATTTACTCGATAGAGCATGTGATGGCTGCCAGAGCGGCGAGTTTTCTGCCATGGTTACCGCCCCTATTCATAAAGGGGTAATCAATGAAGGCGGAGCTTTAGGGCGTTTTTTCTACGGCCATACCGAATACCTTGCCGAACGAACACAAACCCAGCAAGTAGTCATGATGCTGGCTTGCAGCGAGATGCGCGTGGCGCTGGCAACGACTCATCTGCCACTTAAAGACGTTGCTCCGGCCATTACCGCCGAATCACTCACATGTACCCTGCGTATTTTATATCGTGATCTGCAAACTAAATTCGGCATTACCAAGCCACGAATTATTGTGGCGGGACTTAACCCCCACGCAGGCGAATCTGGCCATTTAGGCAGGGAAGAAATAGAAATCATCTCCCCCGTGCTGGAAGCATTACGCCAAACCGGCATGACGCTGATCGGGCCATTGCCCGCCGACACATTATTTAATCGTAATATCCTCGACTCGGGCGATGCCGTACTCGCCATGTATCACGATCAGGGCCTGCCTGTGCTCAAATATGCCAGCTTTGGCCACGGCATCAATATCACACTCGGCCTGCCGATTATTCGCACCTCGGTCGATCACGGCACTGCCATTGATCTGGCAGGAACAGGCACAGCAGAAGCAGGTAGCCTGCTGGCAGCCACCCAACTGGCGATCGAACTATCGGGAAACGCCATCTAGAACCCGCTTGCAATAGCAAATAGCCCTTTAAAAGCGCCGTGCAACAACTTATCTTGAAGCACTCCGTACATGATTACCGTGGCACACGCCGCGATAGAACTCGCTGGAAATATATAATGACTTCGCATATCCCCCGTAAGCGCTTTGGGCAAAATTTTTTACAAGACCAAAGTGTAATTTCCGACATTATCAACTCCGTCAGCCCGCGCAAAGGCGATGTACTGGTTGAAATTGGGCCGGGCCTTGCCGCGCTGACTAAGCCTTTAATGGATCGCACCGACACCCTGCATGTGGTGGAAATTGACCGCGATATCGTGGCGCATTTATCCGAGAAATTCTCCCCAGAAAAACTCGTAATCCACAATGTGGATGCACTAAATTTTGACTTTGGCGCGCTGGCTGCAGAGATTGCTCCGGGCAGCAAAATTCGCCTGATCGGCAATCTGCCATACAATATTTCCACACCGCTTTTGTTCCACCTAGCGAGCTTTGGCGATTCCATTTTTGATATGCATTTTATGCTACAGAAAGAAGTGGTTGATCGCATGGTAGCCGAACCATCAACATCAGATTACGGCCGTTTAAGCATCATGCTGCAATACCGTTTTAATATGGAACGCGTATTTGATGTGCCACCAGAGGCTTTCTTCCCGCCGCCCAAAGTAGATTCATCCATTGTGCGCATGGTGCCGTGGGCTGCGCTGCCAGCCCCAGCCACCGACTACAATCACCTGCAAAAACTCGTTGCACAAAGCTTCGGCCAGCGCCGCAAGACCCTGCGCAATAACGTAAAAAGCCTGGTGAGCGATGCCGAGCTGGAAGCGCTGGCGATCTCCCCAAGCTGCCGTCCGGAAAACGTTACGCTGGAACAATATGTGGCACTCAGCAACTACCTTGTAGCAGCTGGCCGATAATTTGTAGGGTGAGTAAAACCCGCCATTTGATTTTTATTGGATGCATTGGCAGGTTTCGCCCGCCCTACACATAAGCCTAGGGTTTCCCCGTCTTGCCAACATTGCTCAATATTTAACAGAATCAGGTCTCTTGTCATGCCCCAATCCAAGCCGATGATCAAATTTAATCATGTAAATAAATGGTATGGCCCCAACCATCACGTACTAAAAGACATCAACCTTGAAGTCAAACAAGGTGAAGTGGTCGTGGTTTGTGGTCCTTCAGGCTCAGGTAAATCCACCATGATCCGCACGATCAACCAGCTCGAGCCTGTGAACGACGGCGAAATCTGGATTGGTGATGTGCAAGTCACTAGCCCTAAAACAGATATCAATAAGCTGCGTGCCGAAGTCGGCTTTGTTTTCCAACATTTCAATCTTTACCCGCACTTATCCGTGCTGGAAAACATCACTCTGGCCCCGATCCGTGTCAAAGGCATGAAACAAGGCGAAGCCGAAAAACTAGCCCTAACCTTGCTCGAGCGCGTTGGTCTTGCTGACAAAAAAAATGCTTATCCATCGAATTTATCCGGTGGCCAGCAGCAGCGCGTGGCCATTGCCCGCGGCCTTGCCATGAATCCCGGCGTAATGCTGTTCGATGAGCCCACTTCCGCTCTCGATCCCGAAATGATTGGTGAAGTGCTGCAAGTGATGAAAACGCTGGCCGAATCGGGTATGACTATGATGGTTGTCACACATGAAATGGGCTTTGCCCGCGAAGTGGCAGATCGTGTGTTATTCCTCGATCAAGGTGTAATTTTAGAAGACGCTCATCCAGAGGCCTTCTTTACTAATCCGCAGCACGACAGAGCAAAGCAATTCTTGCGTCAGATTCTAGCGCCTATGCAACAGTAATATTTGTAAGCTAATATCGCAAACGGCCCTTCTGGGCCGTTTTGGTTTGAAACACTAAGGAGTATCCCCAAAGTCTTATTTTTTCAGTCAGTCTATACTGAAACAAATACAGATCCCCCGTTATTTTAGGAGAACACCCGTGAAGAAATTGTTACTCGTTTTGGCTGTATCCTCTCTTTTTACCGCTACCGCACAAGCCGAAGAATTAAGCGGCACCCTCAAAAAGATCCAAGAAACGAAAACGTTGGTATTAGGCCATCGTGATTCCTCCATTCCCTTCTCCTATTTAGATAATAGTCAGCGCCCAATTGGCTATTCAGTTGAGGTGGCTAATCACATTGCTGAAGCCATCAAAAAGAAACTGAATATGCCTTTTATTCAAGTTCGCTATAACTTGGTTACATCACAAACCCGTATTCCTCTGGTGCAGAACGGCACAGTGGATCTGGAATGTGGCTCCACCACCAATAATGTAGAACGCCAAAAACAAGTTGCATTTTCAAACGGTATTTTTGAAATTGGCACACGCTTACTCGCCACTAAAAAATCCGGCATTAAAGATTTCGCTGATTTAGCAGGCAAAAATGTAGTCACCACCGCCGGCACTACTTCGGAACGTCTGATTAAAAAGATGAACGAAGAAAAGAAAATGAATATGAATATCATCAGCGCTAAAGACCACGGCGAATCCTTCCTAATGCTGGAATCAAATCGCGCTGCTGCATTTATGATGGACGACGCACTATTAGCGGGTGAAATCGCTAAAGCCAAATCACCGGCAGACTGGGCCATTGTTGGCACACCGCAATCAAGTGAAATTTACGGCTGCATGTTGCGTAAAGACGACGCCCAGTTTAAAAAACTGGTTGATGACGCGATCGTTGATCTTTACAAGAGCGGCCGTATCAAAGCCGTTTATGCACGCTGGTTTACTCAGCCGATTCCACCAAAAGGCTTAAACCTTAATTTCCCTATGAGCGATGATCTGAAGAAGCTCATTGCTAATCCAACAGATAAATCCGCAGAACAGATGTAAAAGACCACCGTTCTAAGGTCTTAATAAATATCAGGGAGGATCGGCAGTCTGTCGACGTTCGCGACAGGCTACCGAGCCTCCCTGATACCTTCGGAGAAAAGAGATGAATTACAACTGGGATTGGGGCGTTTTTTTTAAGTCCACCGGTATCGGCAGTGAAGTTTATTTAGATTGGTTTATTTCTGGCCTTGGCTGGACATTAGCGCTGGCTTTATCTGCATGGATTATTGCGCTTATTTTAGGCACAATTATGGGCGTGGCACGCACCTTGCCAAATCGCTGGATTGCAGGCTTTGCTAATGCTTATGTTGAGCTATTTCGTAATATTCCGCTGCTGGTGCAATTATTTATTTGGTACTTCTTAGTACCAGACTTTTTGCCAGAATCATTGCAAATCTGGTTTAAGCAAGATATCAAACCATCAACATCAGCATTTATTAGTGTTGTGGTTTGCTTAGGCTTATTTACTTCGGCACGTGTTTGCGAGCAAGTGCGCACGGGTATTCAAGCGCTACCAAAAGGGCAAATCAATGCGGGTTATGCTTTGGGCCTTAATATTGCCCAAACTTATCGCCACGTGCTATTGCCACAAGCTTTTCGGATTATTATTCCGCCCCTCACTTCTGAGTTTTTAAATGTATTTAAAAATTCATCGGTTGCATCCTTAATTGGTCTGATGGAGCTGTTGGCGCAAACCAAACAAACTGCTGAATTTACCGCTAATTTGTTTGAAGCATTTACCCTTGCGACCATTATTTACTTCACCCTCAATATGAGTCTCATGATGATTATGCGTTGGGTGGAAAAGAAAACGAGCGTGCCTGGCTTAATGTCGCTGGGAGGGAAATAAAATGGATTTATCAAATATTGGCCCAGCTCTCCCAGGCCTGATCCAAGGAATGGTACTCACGCTGGAGCTGCTGTTTTTTGCAGTAATAGGCGGCGTTGCATTAGGTACATTACTGGCACTGGCAAGGATGTCGAGCAATCCGGTTTTATCCAAATTAGCCGGTTTTTATGTTAATTATTTCCGATCTATTCCATTACTCTTGGTCATCACTTGGTTTTACTTTATGGTGCCCTTTATTATTGGTTGGATTACAGGTCGGCCCACGCCGATTGGTGCATTTACCTCCTGTTTAATCGCTTTTATGATGTTTGAAGCGGCTTATTACTGCGAAATTGTGCGTGCCGGTATTCAGGCGATTTCTAAAGGCCAAGTCAATGCAGCCTATGCTCTTGGTATGAATTACAGCCAGGCCATGCGCTTAATTATTTTGCCGCAAGCATTTAGAAAAATGATGCCTTTGCTCTTGATGCAAAGCATTATCTTGTTTCAAGATACATCCTTGGTTTATGCAGTCGGCATGATGGATTTTCTTAATACCGCCCGCTCCAAAGGCGATATTGTGGGTCAACCGCATGAATTCTTGCTACTAGCTGGCCTAGTGTATTTTCTGATTAGCTTTAGCGCTTCCATGCTGGTAAAGCGCTTGCAAAAAAAACTGGCCGTGTAATCTGTCGTGTATTTACACAGTAGCTTTAACCAAACAATCTCGCGAGAAGCACTGCTTCAACGCTGTTTGCAAAAGAGGTTAGCAGTATGATTTCGATCCAGAATATCAATAAATGGTATGGTAGCTTTCAAGTCCTGACCGATTGCAGCACCGAAGTAAAAAAAGGTGAAGTAATCGTGGTTTGCGGGCCATCAGGCTCGGGTAAATCCACGCTGATTAAATGCGTGAATGGTTTGGAGCCATTCCAAAAGGGCACCATCCTCATTGGTGATACCTCAGTAGGCGATCCAAAAACTGATTTACCTAAATTGCGCTCTAAAGTGGGCATGGTATTCCAGAATTTTGAGCTATTTCCTCATCTGTCTATCACCGATAACCTTTGTCTGGCCCAGCAGCGCGTGCTTGGCCGCAGCTTGGACGAAGCGATGGAAAAAGGCTTAAAACTGCTGGACCGCGTTGGCCTTAAAGCCCAGGCCAATAAATACCCCGGCCAGCTTTCCGGCGGCCAGCAGCAGCGTGTTGCCATTGCCCGCGCACTGGCCATGGACCCGATCGCCATGCTGTTTGACGAGCCAACCTCCGCGCTTGATCCGGAAATGGTCAACGAAGTGCTGGATGTAATGGTAGAACTGGCCCAGGAAGGCATGACCATGATGTGTGTAACGCACGAAATGGGCTTTGCCCGCAAAGTGGCTACCCGAGTCATCTTTATGGATCAGGGCCATATCGTAGAAGACGCCAGCAAGGATGAATTCTTTAACCAGACCCGTTCCGAGCGTGCGCAGCTGTTCTTATCCAAGATTTTGCAGCACTAAGCGCAACTTGCTCCAATCAACGCCACGCCCTTTGCGTGGCGTTTTTTTTGCCTGCACACCGCTATATTCCAAATACTTACCAAAGCCAACATGAATATGTCTTAAAGCAGAAAGGCAAAGAATAACAAGGCGGTATACAATCCGCCCCTTATAAGGTGCTCAACACGAGTGAAACGGGAAGCAGGTTCAAATCCTGCGCTGCCCCTGCAACGGTAAGCAAGTGGAAACACACACCAAGCCACTGTCTGAAATAAGACGGGAAGGCGGTGTGCTAATCTGTCGGTTTTTTGAAAAACAGATGGTGATACTTGCAAGCCCGGAGACCGGCCTTAAACCTTTGCCACAGGCAAAGGCAAAGGCAACCAACGCGCGGCAGGGTGCACGAAGCGGGTGAGATTCATCGCGCTCCGTGCCGTGCATCATCTCCTGCTCCCCCTGCTGCTATCATCGTCACACAGCGGGTGTGGCACTCAGGAGAGAGTAATGTTATTTCGTATCGCCCCATTAAGCCTTTTAATCGCCAGCATCTGTGCACAAGCTGAAGTTGTTCAGCTGCCCGCCGTCGTCACCACGGCCGCCCGCTTGCCACAAGCAACCAAAGAAGTCATCGGTGATGTCACCGTACTGGATCAAAAAGCCATTCAGGCTGCGGGCACGATCAATTTGCCAGAGTTACTGGCCCGTCAGCCGGGCGTGCAAATTTCCAGCACGGGTGGTGCAGGAAAGGCAAGCAGTATTTATTTGCGTGGCAATAGCGACAAACACACACTGGTGCTAATCGATGGCATGCGCTTTGGCTCTGCCACATTAGGCTCTGCAGCCCTGCAGCACTTACCACTTGCCCTGATCGATCGTATTGAAATTTTGCGCGGCCCGGCGGCCAGCATTTATGGCTCTGATGCGATTGGTGGCGTGATCCAGATTTTCACCAAGCAAGGCCAGAAAGGCTTCCACCCAAGCGTTGAGATTGGTTATGGCAGCAATAATACGGTAGATGCCAATGCCGGGATTTCTGGTGGCAACGAGGCAACCAGCTATGCCTTAAACGTGGCTCACTTCAAAACAGACGGGATTAATCTTTCAAACAATCCTAAGAGCTCCGGCTTTAATGCGGATAAAGATGGCTACGAAAACAATAGCGTGGCTTTATCTGTAAGACACAAAATCAATGAAGAAAATGAATTAGGCGCCAGCCTGCTGCAGGCATGGGGCAAAAATCAGTACGACAGCTCGGTCAGCGATGCCAATTACAGGCCACTGGTGCAAAGCTATAACTACCGTGAAGAAAGCAAAAATGGCAGCGCCAATATCTGGACTAAAAATCAGCTGATGCCTGACTGGAGCAGCATGCTGAAATTTGGCTATAGCGTGGATGAAAACAAAAACATCACCCCTAAAGCCTATAACGACTACACAGATAACATATCCAAAATCCAGACCACTCAAACTCAATGGTCATGGATGAATGATTTTGATACCCGTGCAGGTACCATTCAAATTGGCGCTGAAACTTTAGAGCAAAAAGTAAGCGGTGATCAGCAATACGATCAGGATCAGCGCAGAATTAACAGCGTACAAGCAGGCTATTTAGGCCACTTTAATATTTTCTCTATGCAGCTTAATGCGCGCAGTGACGATAACTCCTTGTCCGGGCGTAAAAACACCGGCAGTGCCGCATTTTCTTTAGAGCTGAGTGATGCATGGCAAGTGGGTACCAGCTTTGGCACCGCATTTAAAGCGCCCACATTTAATGACCTGTATTGGCCAAACTCGGGCAACCCAAACCTATTGCCTGAAGAATCGATCAATAAAGAAATGTTTGTTCGCTTTAATGGCAAAGAACTCAGCTCATCTTTAACTGTTTATAAAAACAGAGTGTCCAATTTAATTCAATGGGCCCCAACGCCTTCAGGCGCATGGATCCCAAGCAATGTAGCTCAGGCCGAAATGCAAGGCGTGACACTGGCTGCAGACTGGAAAGCAAACGGCATGCTGGCAGGCTTTAGCTACGATTACCTCAATGGCAGCGATGAATCTAATGGCGCAAACAAAGGTAATGAATTAGCCCGCCGTGCCAAGTATTCCGGTCTGGCCTATGCAGGCATCACCCTGGATGCATGGACCCTGCGCGCCGAAGTACAGGCGCAAAGCAAACGCTTTGATGATGCTGCCAATAAAAAAGAATTAGCAGGTTATGCTCTGACTAATCTCTCTGCCAGCTGGCAAGTCAATAAAGAATGGTCGATGCAAGCCCGCATCAACAATGTATTCGACACCGAATACGAGCTGGCAAAAGATTACGGCACGCTGGGCCGTAATGCCATGCTGAACCTGCGCTGGCAGCATTGAGCACCAAGCCTACTTTAGCTCGGGCGCATAGCGCTGGCAGGCCAGTGACCGAGCTCATTTTAGGCGGGGCGCGTAGCGGCAAAAGCGGCTACGCGCTGGCTCAGGCACTGGCCCATGATGGGCCAGTGTCTTGGCTGGCCACCGCTCAGGCTTTTGACGAGGAAATGCAAGAGCGCATTATCCGGCACAAGGCCGAGCGCCCCGCGCATTGGCAAACGCTGGAAGCACCTTTGCAGCTGGCTGCGGCACTCACGCAAAGCCAAGATCAATTTTGTGTGATTGACTGCCTTACGCTCTGGTTATCTAACTGGCTTTGTCTGGATGATCTGGCAGGCTGGGCGCAAGAGAAACAGGCTTTTATTGCCGCGGCTGCCGCACATCGCGGCACGCTGTTATTGGTGAGTAATGAAGTGGGCTTTGGCATTGTTCCTGATAATGCCTTGGCCAGACTATTCCGCGACGAGGCTGGCCGCTTGCATCAGGACATTGCCAAGCAAGCTGCAAACGTTACGCTGGTGGTCGCCGGAATCCCTATGCCAGTGAAGCGCAGCGGATGTTGAATCTGAACCCAACTCACTGGCTATTCGCCTTCGCCCTTGCCCTGCTGCTAGAGCTATGCTTGGGGGAGCCTAAGCGCTTTCATCCGCTGGTGGGCTTTGGCTGGCTGGCATCCAAGCTGGAGCGACGCTTTAATCCGGCCCATCTTTCGCAAATAGCAGGCCAATCCAATCTGCACAATATCTTACGCGGCGCGCTGGCGTGGCTCTTACTGACAGGTGCATCGCTGGCCGCCTTTGCCTTACTAAAAAATTTCACAGGCTGGTTGGCCGACGCTTTGGCGCTGTGGTTTGCCCTTGGCGCGCGCAGCCTGTTTGAGCATGTACGGGCCATCGCCCAACCATTAAGCGCAGGTGATTTGCCGGCGGCAAGGCTAGCGGTTAGCCGCATTGTTAGCCGCAATTGCACAGAACTAGACGAAACGGGTGTTGCCAAAGCGGGACTTGAATCCACCTTAGAAAACGGCGCAGATGCGATTTTTGCCAGCCTGTTTTTCTTTGCGCTGTTTGGTGGCTATGGCGTGCTGCTGCACCGGCTGGCCAATACGCTGGACGCCATGTGGGGTTATAAAACACCGCGCTTATTTCACTTTGGCCGCATTGCAGCGCGGGCCGACGATGTACTCAACTTTATCCCAGCCCGCCTCACCGCACTCAGCTACGCCCTGCTCGGCCATAGCCGCAGTGCGTTTTCCTGCTGGCAAAACCAGGCGCCACTTTGGGACAGCCCCAATGCAGGCCCGGTAATGGCAAGCGGCGCAGGCGCTTTGCAAGTTTCTTTGGGCGGCGAAGCGACGTATCACGGCGAAATCCATTCCCGCCCGCAACTGGGCTGCGGCCCCGTACCAAGCGCCCATGATTTGCAGCGCGGTATTGTGCTGGTGCAAAAAACACTGGCCCTGTGGATCGCTCTTTTATTTGGAGGCTCATTGTGGATGCTATAAATCAGCCCCAACACGGAGGCGATCTGCAACGTGCAGTGGCGGCCTTTGGCGGGGATTTAGCCGACTGGATCGATTGCTCCAGCGGCATTGCCCCTTGGGCCTATCCCCTGCCTGCCGTGCCCGGTCACATCTGGCAGCGCCTGCCCGACCAGGATCAAGCTCTGCTAATTGCCGCGCAAAACTATTACGGCTGCGATCATTTACTGGCCCTGGCTGGCAGCCAGGTTGGCATCGCCCTGCTGCCCAAACTACGTCCTGCTTGCCGCGTGGCCATCATCAGCCCAACCTATGCTGAGCATCACTGGCAATGGCAGCAGGCTGGGCATGAGGTCATCGCAATCAGCAGCGGGCAAGTGGATGAATACTTAGAAAGCAGCTCCATTGATGTGCTGATCGTGGTCAATCCTAACAACCCCAGCGGCCAGCAAATTAGCGCAGCCACCTTACTCTTTTGGCATGAACGATTGGCTAAACAGGGTGGCTGGCTGATTGTGGACGAAGCCTTTGCCGATTGCGCCCCCGCAGCCAGCCTGCTGCCACACGCAGGCAAAGCGGGGCTGATTATTCTGCGCTCCATAGGTAAATTCTTTGGCCTTGCGGGCATTCGCCTGGGCTTTATCGCCTGCGAAAAGCGGCTTTTAGAAGAAATAAAACAAGCCCTCGGCCCTTGGCATATCAGCGGCCCAGCACTATGGGCAGGGCAAATCGCCTTAAGCGATGAAGCTTGGCAAGCCGCGCAACAAAAGCGTTTGCTGGCAAATCAGGCGTGGATGATCGCCACGCTCAGCGAGGCAGACTTAGCCCCTAGCGGCAGCCTGCCGCTGCTGCACTGGTGCCCGACGCCTGATGCCAAAGCACTGCATAGCCAGCTCGCCAAACAAAAAATATGGTGCCGCCTGTTCGATCAGAAGAATCACCAGGGCCTGCGCTTTGGGCCGGTGGCAGAGTATCAGCAAGCACAATTTAAAACTCGATTAATGGCGGCATTGTGCGACAAGGATTAAAGATGAACACCCCCACAAAAATCGCCTGTCTTTCCAGCGAAACCGTTGATGTTTTATACGCACTTGGCCAGCAGCATCGCATCGCGGGCATTAGCGCTTTTTCACGCCACCCAGCAGGCGTGACCAAGCAGCATCCGATTATTTGTGGCTTCTCCAGCGCCAAAATCGAGAAAATTCTCGCGGTAAAGCCCGATCTGGTGCTGGCTTATTCCAGCCTGCAAGGCGAGATGGTGAAAGAATGCGTGCAGGCCGGTTTGGAAGTGCACTTTTTCAACCAGAAAAGCCTAGCAGGTATTTTTAATATGATCGCTACGCTGAGCCGCTTGCTCGATTGCCAGCCAGCCGCCACGGCGCTCATTGCCGATTTACAGTCCCAGATCGACACCGCCCGCGCCCAGGCAGCCCACTTTAAAACACGGCCTAAAGTCTATTTTGAAGAATGGCACGATCCACTCTACACCGGCATCCGCTGGGTTTCTGAGTTGATAGCGATTGCCGGTGGCGACGATATTTTTAGCGAGTTACCCCACGCAACGCGCGCCAAAGATCGCACCGTTAGCCCGGAGCAAGTCATTGCCGCCCAACCGGATATCATCATCGGCAGCTGGTGCGGCCAGCCTTTCGATGCCGATGCCGTGCGTGCAAGGCCAAACTGGCAAACCATACCCGCCATTGCCAATAATCAACTATTCGAAATAGCCAGCCACGACCTCCTCGTCCCCGGCATCGCCGCGATTCGGGATAGCTTAGGGCAAATCCAGAAAATCATTGCAGATTGGCAGGTGCAAATAAAACCCGCTTCTTGAAACACGGAGATCACAGAGAACACGGAGTTTCACGGAGCAACCAGTTAGATGTACTTGTTCCCCCTTTGAAAAAGGGGGGCTAGGGGGGATTTGGTACGGCATACCTTTACAAAAAAGGGCCAAGGCAAATCCCCCTCAATCCCCTTTTACAAAGGGGGGAAGCTGCAGCACTGAAGTATGGCTGTGACGCCTGAAGTTGAGCAGATACTTCGCGCGCAGTGATTACCGCAGGAAATCACTGCGCTGAAGGTATTAAATAATTTGCTTTTTGAGTAGCACACTAAGAAAAAATGTAAGTTCTGCGCTCTTGGCAGTGGGCTTTTACCTCCCCCTGAAACCAGCCGATCAAGGAACAAGCGGCATGGGAAAGTCGTCGATTCGTATTTGAGAGCAGCGAGTTGAATCAACGACTTGCCGATTGTCCGCAGAGAGGGAACCCCGCGCAGCGGGGCGCAGACGCCGGGGTCGCCTTCTTTGGCTTCGTTTCTTGGCGAAGCAAGAAAGGAAGGCCCGCGCGGGGGCTCCCGCACCAAAACACCGTGCCGCAGGCACTATTTAAAAAAATATTTCTGACTTTAAGTTAGCGAATGACCGGAGCCATCACCATGACCATCAACACCGAACGCAACGCCCGCCACGCCGCACGTATGGCACGCAAAAAAGCTGTTATCGACGCGCATATCGCCGAAGCCAATATCGACACCGGCATCATGATTTTGCTCACCGGCAATGGCAAAGGTAAATCGTCTTCCGCCTTTGGCATGGTGGCGCGCGCCATCGGCCACGGGCTAAAAGTAGGCGTGGTGCAGTTTATTAAAAACCGCACCGACACCGGCGAAGAAGCCCTGCTCGGCAAGCATTGCGAATGGCATGTGATGGGCGATGGCTTTACTTGGGAAACGCAGAATTTTGAAGCCGACAAACTAAAATCCGAAGAGGCCTGGGCCGTGGCCGCGCGCATGCTGGGTGATGCCAGCTACGATGTGGTGATTTTGGATGAGCTGACTTACTGCCTCAGCTACAACTATCTAGATAAAGACACCATTATTAAAGACATCGAATCCCGCCCGGAAATGCAACATGTAGTGGTCACCGGCCGCGCCGCAGTCAAAGAATTGCACGAGATAGCCGATACCGTGACCGTACTCAACGACGAAAAACACGCTTATAAAGCGGGCATCAAGGCGCAAAAGGGTTTGGAATGGTAAGCGCAGCGACTCTGCTGATTGCAGCACCTTCTTCCGGTAGCGGCAAAACCACCATCACGGCCGCCTTGGCCTGGCATCATCGCCGCCTAGGCCGCAAGGTGCGGGTGTTTAAATGCGGGCCGGATTTTCTCGACCCGCTCATACTCAGCTACGCCAGTGGCGCACCGGTGGATAATCTGGATTTGTGGATGGTTGGCGAGGATTTATGCCGAAAAATGCTGGCCGATGCGGCGCAAGACGCCGATGTGATCCTGATCGAAGCGGTGATGGGCCTGTTTGATGGCGAGCCTTCCGCTGCCGAGCTAGCCACCCGCTTGGGGCTGCCTGTACTGGCGATTATCGACGCCAGCGCCATGGCGCAAACCTTTGGCGCGCTGGCTTTCGGGCTGGCGCACTATAAAAGCGATCTGCCGTTTTATGGTGTGCTGGCTAATAAAGTAGCAGGCGATCGCCACGCACAAATGTTGCAAGAATCAGCCAGACCCGAGCATTGGCAAGGCTGGCTGGGCAAGCACGAAGCCCTGCCCGAGCGGCATTTGGGCCTGGTGCTGCCGAATGAAATTCCCGATTTGGCGCAAAAACTTGATGCACTGGCCGATGCTTTAGCCAGCCAGCCGATTGCAGCTTTGCCTCCGGTCATCGATTACAGCAGCTCTGCACGCCGGGCTTTAGCCCCGCTGCTCACAGGCAAACGCATCGCCATCGCTCGCGACGCGGCGTTTTGTTTTATTTACCCGGCCAATTTAACTTGCCTGAGCGAAATGGGTGCCGAGCTGGTGTTTTTCTCACCGCTTGCCCATGAAGCCCTGCCGGAAGCCGACGCGCTCTACTTGCCCGGCGGTTATCCGGAGCTGCACGCCGCCACACTCGCAGCTCATCCAAGCATCGCCACCGATTTACGCAACTGGCTTGCCGCAGATAAACCTGTATTTGCCGAATGTGGCGGCATGCTGGCGCTTTGTGCATCGTTAACACTAAGCGATGGCACCTCACATAAAATGTGGGGCGTTTTAGATGCCAAAGCGACCATGCAAAAACGCCTTTCGGCCCTTGGCATGCAAGCTTTCGACTTAGGCGCGGGCGAGTTGCGCGGCCACACTTTTCACTTCTCAACATTACAAAGCACGTTGCAGCCATTCCTCCATGCCACGCCTTGCCGCTTGGGCAGCCAAGGTGAAGCGATCTATCGCCAAGGCAGCCTCACCGCCAGCTATGTGCACGCATGGATGATGAGCAACCCCGCTGCCAGCGCGGCTCTTTTTGGAACAACAGCATGAAACACATCCGCTATGCCGCCTTAGTAAGCTTGCTGCTATCCCATGCCGCCATCGCCAGCGTTAGTGTAAAAGACGACCGTGGTCAGGAAATCACCTTAGCCAAGCCCGCGCAACGCATCATCAGCCTTGCCCCGCACGCCACCGAAGACTTGTTTGCCATCGGCGCAGGCAAGCTCATTGTGGGCGCGGTGAATTACAGCGACTACCCGCCAGAAGCGAATAAAATTGAGCGTATCGGCGGCTATAACGGCTTTGATCTGGAACGCATTCGCGCCCTTAAACCCGATCTGATCGTGGCATGGCAAAGTGGCAACCCCGCCAAGCAGCTCGCGCAAATCGAAACCCTCGGCCTGCCAGTTTTTTATACTTTCTCTAAAAAACTGGAAGACGTCCCCACGGTGATGGAACGTTTAGGCGTGTTAACAGCCAAAGAAAGCGAAGCTCAGGCAGCTGCCAGCAAATACCGCAGCAGCCTTGCCGCGCTAGAGAAAAAATACGCGGGCAGAAAGCCAATCCGTGTTTTTTATCAGGTATGGGACAGGCCATTGATGACGATTAACCGCGAGCAAATCATCTCCGACGCGATGCGCCTGTGCGGTGGCGTCAACGTCTTTGCCGCCCTGCCAGCGCTGGTACCGACCATCGACGACGAAGCGGTACTCGCCGCCAATCCAGATGTGATCATTACCAGTGGTGAGCCGGGTGTAAAAGACAACTGGTTAAACCGCTGGAAACGCTGGCCTAATCTAAAAGCCAATAAACATCTCTATATCCTGCCCAAAGACCTGCTCAGCCGCATGGGGCCAAGATTGGTAGAAGGCACAGAAAAGCTCTGCGAAGCAATTGATAAAGCGCGTTAAACCATTGAAGCAAAACCTGTAGACACAGAGAACGAAAAGAACACAGAGAAGAAGCTAAGAGACATAACAAATGATTTCCCGAATTACGCGTTTTTGTAGGTTGGGTTAGCAGGCCTTATCGCGTAACCCAACGTTTTTTGCACCAGCGCATGTTGGATTACACAGCTTAACATTGGAAATTACCCTGAATGTAAACTCGCGAATATTGCACTGATCTACAGGGAATTCGCGGCTAACGCCGTTCCTAATTTATTTTCCTAGTTTGTGCTCTGTGATCTCTATTTATCTCTGTGTCTACAGACCTTTTTAAAGGGCTAACGCCCTGCCAGAGCAACTCATCATGAAGCATTCCCGCCTTACCCCCGCCAGACTCACCCTTACGCTGCTTGTGCTAAGCGGCCTACTATTGATCACCGTCATCCTTAGCCTCTGCTTTGGCAGTACCAGCTATCGCCCGTGGCAATTACTGGGCAATGGGCCTGATGCCGCGCTGGCTCGTGATGTAGTGCTCGAGCTACGCCTGCCGCGCACCTTGGCGGCCATTGCCGTTGGTGGTTTGCTGGCACTAGCCGGTGCATTGCAGCAAGTTTTACTCAGAAATCCTCTTGCTGATCCTTACATTCTCGGTACCTCAGGCGGAGCCAGCGTCGGCGCTTTGCTGGCGATGTTGTTAGGTGCAGGTGTGGCCGCCGTCAACTTGGCAGCGGGCTGCGGGGCCTTGCTTAGTATTACGCTGGTGTTTATTTTGGCGCGCAAAGATCATTCCAGTAGTCAGGCGCGCTTACTCTTAACGGGGGTGGCGATCGCTTCTTTTTGTGGCGCATTGTCCAGCTTATTACTCAGCCTTGCACCCGATGGCCTCTTACGCGGCATGGTATTTTGGATGCTGGGCGATCTTGCTGGGGCGCGTTGGCAGTTGGCATTACCGCTGCTCTTGGCGCTGCTTTTGTTAGTTTGGCCGCTAGCGCGTCAGCTTAATGTGCTCAGCCAGGGCGCACAAACCGCCCATGCACTCGGGGCCAATACGCGTAAATTGCAATGGCTACTTTACTTTGTAGCCGCAGCGGCAACGGCCATTGCGGTGACCACAGCAGGCATGATCGGCTTTATCGGCCTGATCGTTCCACACGCCTTGCGACTGGTTTTAGGCCACGATCAACGCCTGCTCTTACCTGCGGTCGCACTCACAGGCGGTACGGTTTTACTAGCTGCTGATATCGCTTCGCGCATTATCCTTGCCCCGCAACAACTCCCCGTTGGGGTGATTACCGCACTGGCCGGTGTGCCGGTGTTTTTATGGTTGTTGCAACATCGAGGAGTCGCACGATGAGCCATTTATCTCTTTGCTCCTTAGCCATTCAGCAGGGCGAGCGCCTGCTTTGCAAAGATCTGAATCTTGAAATTAGTAAGGGCGAAAGCTGGCTTATTCTGGGCGAAAACGGCTGCGGCAAAAGCACCATACTCGCCACCTTGGCGGCATGGCTCAAGCCTGCGGCAGGCAAGATCCTGCTCAATCAGCGGCCATTAAAAGAATGGGCAGGTCATGAGCGGGCCAAAGAAATTGCATGGCTTAGCCAACAGGATGACTGCCCTTTTCCACTCTCCGTTATTGAAAAAGTTCTCAGCGGCCGTCATCCACATCAAGGGCCATGGGATTGGGAAAGCCAGGATGATCTGCGCCTCGCCGATGAGCAATTAGCGAGGCTGGATTTAAGCGATCTAAAACACCGCGACCTTGCCACGCTATCAGGCGGCGAGCGCCGCCGGGCTAGCCTTGCAGCAACGCTCGCTCAACAAGCCGCACTAATCTTACTCGACGAGCCATTATCCCAGCTTGATCTACGCCACCAGCAACAAGCCCTTTCGGTACTGCGCGAAGAAAACCAAGCAGGCAGAACCCTGCTGATGGTCAGTCACGACCCAAATCACGCCCACCAATGGGCAAGCCATGTGCTGCTAATGTTTGGCGATGGGCAATGGCTATCAGGGCCGACTGCGGAGATCATGAATAGCCAGAACCTCAGCGCGCTCTACCGCAGCGAAATCCGCAGCGCTAGCATCGAAGGGCAAGAGTGGTTTATCCCTTTGCCCCGCTAAGCCCCAAACCCAAATCTTGAACCACAGAGGACACTGAGAACACGGAGTTTCACGGAGAAAAGCAATTCATAACGGAGCTAAGGATTTGCTAGGAAATAATGCCCCCAGTGCCGCTACCGTCATTCCCGAGTGCTTTTATCGGGAATCCAGCCGCGCTGCTGGACTTCTATATCCTGAGTGATAAGGCCGTAAACTGAAATCAGCCCCCAATGTTTTCTCCGTGTTCTGCTTTTAATCTCCCTGTTCTCTGTGTCTACAGACCTTAGCTTTAAAGGTTTGAGTATCTTCTACCAATAATCTTGCACAAGGCAAAACCATGCCCACTCTTATGATTCAAGGCTGCACCTCTGATGCAGGCAAGACCACCATCGTTGCCGCGCTCTGCCGTATTCTTTTGCGTCGTGGCATCAAAGTCGCACCGTTTAAGCCACAAAATATGGCGCTCAATAGCGCAGTCACCAGCGATGCAGGCGAAATTGGCCGCGCCCAAGCCATGCAAGCCGTTGCAGCAGGCATCGCCCCGCATACTGATTTCAACCCCGTATTACTCAAGCCTTCCAGCGATTGCCGTGCCCAAGTCATTATTCAAGGTAAAAGCATCGGTAATTTAGATGCAGTGGATTACCACGCCTATAAGCAAACAGCCAAAAAAGCCGTATTTGAATCATGGGGCCGCTTAAAAGAGCAGTATGAATGGGTGATTGTTGAAGGCGCGGGCAGCCCTGCCGAAATCAATTTACGCGCAGGTGATATCGCCAATATGGGCTTTGCCGAAGAAGCAGACTGCCCCGTCTGGCTGGTTGCCGATATCGACCGAGGCGGCGTATTTGCCCACTTTGTCGGCACCCTTGCTTGCCTATCAGCATCAGAGCAGGCAAGAGTTACCGGCTTTATCATCAACCGTTTTCGGGGGGATCTAAGCCTATTGCAAGGTGGAATCGACTGGCTAGAAGAAAAAACCGGTAAGCCCGTCATCGCAGTTGTTCCCTATTTGCATGGCCTGGATATCGCAGCTGAAGATGCAGTACCGCGCACCGCAGGCAATGGTGGCGACTTTAAAATTGTCATCGCTACACTGCCGCATATTTCCAACCACACCGATTTTGACCCGCTGCGCCGTATTACGGGCGTCGATTGCAGCTACGCCACGCCCAATCAACCCTTGCCCACAGCCGATCTGCTCATCATCCCCGGCAGCAAAAACACCCGTGGCGATCTGGCATGGCTACGCCAGCAAGGTTGGGATAAGCAAATCGAAAAACACCTGCGCTTTGGCGGCAAAGTCATCGGCATCTGTGGCGGCTACCAAATGCTAGGCCAAACCATCGCTGATCCACGTGGCTTAGAAGGCGAGGCGGGAAATTCTGAAGGATTAGGCTGGCTTCCTATTAGCACATCACTAGAGCAAGACAAACAGCTGCGTAATTTATCCGGGCAACTCACCACGGATAGTGAAGCCGTAACAGGCTACGAAATCCATCATGGCGAAACCCAAATTCTGGATTCAAGCGCCATCCCACTGATTAAATACGGCAATGAACACGATGGCGTAATCACCGATCAAGTGCTTGGCTGCTATCTGCACGGCTTATTTGATTCCAGCGCAGCATTAAAATCCTTACTCGCATGGGCAGGCCACCAAGTCGCAGAAGTCGTCGACCACCAGCAGCTACTAGAGCAAGAAATAGACCGCCTGAGTGACGCACTAGACCAATCGATAGATTGGGAAAAAGCCAAACAAGCAGGCCTCGATTAGTCATGTAGGTTCGGGTTAGCAGCCTTACCGCGTAACCCGACAGCAAACCACAGAGGCTTGATTTTGTAATTGCACTGCAGCGGCTTTCCTTTCGCGCAAAGCAAAACCCCCGCCTCTTTCGAGTACGGGGGTTCTGTTTACTGCATAAGGTGTCTGGCAATGACCTACTTTCACACAGGTAATCTGCACTATCATCGGCGCTAAGGTGTTTCACTGTCCTGTTCGGGATGGGAAGGAGTGGGACCACCTCGCTATGGTCGCCAGACTTTAACGGGTTAACACGTTGTGCTTATTGCTCCACAACGCATTCAGTTCAATAGAAGAAGTAATTCAATACTCAAACTTAACTCTTAATCTGGGTAGATTATACCGTCGCGCACACGCGTCTCAGGTTATAGGATCAAGCCTTACGGGCAATTAGTATCGGTTAGCTTAACACATTACTGCGCTTCCACACCCGACCTATCAACGTCCTGGTCTCGAACGACCCTTTAAAAGGCTTAAAGCCTTGGGGAAATCTCATCTTGAGGCGAGTTTCGCGCTTAGATGCTTTCAGCGCTTATCTCTTCCAGATTTAGCTACCCGGCGATGCCACTGGCGTGACAACCGGTACACCAGAGATCTGTCCACTCCGGTCCTCTCGTACTAGGAGCAGCCCCCCTCAAATTTCCAACGCCCACTGCAGATAGGGACCAAACTGTCTCACGACGTTTTGAACCCAGCTCACGTACCACTTTAAATGGCGAACAGCCATACCCTTGGGACCGGCTACAGCCCCAGGATGTGATGAGCCGACATCGAGGTGCCAAACTCCGCCGTCGATGTGAACTCTTGGGCGGAATCAGCCTGTTATCCCCGGAGTACCTTTTATCCGTTGAGCGATGGCCCTTCCATTCAGAACCACCGGATCACTATGTCCTGCTTTCGCACCTGCTCGACTTGTCTGTCTCGCAGTTAAGCCGCCTTATGCCATTACACTATCAGTACGATGTCCGACCGTACCTAGGCGACCTTCGAGCTCCTCCGTTACAATTTGGGAGGAGACCGCCCCAGTCAAACTGCCTACCATGCACGGTCCCCGATCCGGATAACGGACCAAGGTTAGAACCTCAAAGGGGTCAGGGTGGTATTTCAAGGACGACTCCACACAGACTAGCGTCCATGCTTCAATGTCTCCCACCTATCCTACACAAACCACTTCAAAGTCCAATGCAAAGCTACAGTAAAGGTTCACGGGGTCTTTCCGTCTAGCAGCGGGGAGATTGCATCTTCACAAACATTTCAACTTCGCTGAGTCTCAGGAGGAGACAGTAGGGCCATCGTTACGCCATTCGTGCGGGTCGGAACTTACCCGACAAGGAATTTCGCTACCTTAGGACCGTTATAGTTACGGCCGCCGTTTACTGGGACTTCAGTCAAGAGCTTGCACCCCATCATTTAATCTTCCAGCACCGGGCAGGCGTCACACCCTATACGTCGTCTTTCGACTTTGCAGAGTGCTGTGTTTTTGATAAACAGTCGCAGCCCCCATTTCTCTGCGACCCATTTCTGCTCCAGCCGCAAGGGCCTTCACATACTCTGGGCTCACCTTCTCCCGAAGTTACGGTGATAATTTGCCGAGTTCCTTCTCCTGAGTTCTCTCAAGCACCTTAGAATTCTCTTCCTACCCACCTGTGTCGGTTTGCGGTACGGTCAATATAAAGCTGAAGCTTAGAGGCTTTTCTTGGAAGCATAGGATCAATCACTTCAGTCCGAAGACTTCGTCGTCACGTCTCAGCGTTAAAGCAGCCCGGATTTGCCTAAGCCACACGCCTACTCGCTTAAACCACCTATTCCAACAGATGGCTGACCTACCTTTCTCCGTCCCCCATCGCACTTTACATCGGTACGGGAATATTAACCCGTTGTCCATCGACTACGCATTTCTGCCTCGCCTTAGGGGCCGACTCACCCTGCGCCGATGAACGTTGCGCAGGAAACCTTGGGTTTTCGGTGTGCGGGCTTTTCACCCGCATTATCGCTACTCATGTCAGCATTCGCACTTCCGATACCTCCAGCATCCTTCTCAAGACACCTTCGCAGGCCTACGGAACGCTCCTCTACCATATGCACATCGTGCATATTCGCGTCTTCGGTTATCAGTTTGAGCCCCGTTACATCTTCCGCGCAGGACGACTCGACCAGTGAGCTATTACGCTTTCTTTAAATGATGGCTGCTTCTAAGCCAACATCCTGGCTGTCTATGCCTTCCCACCTCGTTTTCCACTTAACTGATTATTTGGGACCTTAGACGGCGATCTGGGTTGTTTCCCTCTTGACCATGGACGTTAGCACCCACAGTCTGTCTCCCATGCTCGCACTTGACGGTATTCAGAGTTTGCCATGGTTTGGTAAGTCGCGATGACCCCCTAGCCATAACAGTGCTTTACCCCCGTCAGTGATACATGAGGCACTACCTAAATAGTTTTCGAGGAGAACCAGCTATTTCCAAGTTTGTTTAGCCTTTCACCCCTATCCACAGCTCATCCCCTAATTTTGCAACATTAGTGGGTTCGGACCTCCAGTGCGTGTTACCGCACCTTCATCCTGGCCATGGATAGATCACTTGGTTTCGGGTCTACGCCCAGCAACTATGCGCCCTATTCGGACTCGGTTTCCCTACGCCTCCCCTACTCGGTTAAGCTTGCTACTGAACGTAAGTCGCTGACCCATTATACAAAAGGTACGCAGTCACCCCATTTTTCAAGGGCTCCCACTGTTTGTATGCATCCGGTTTCAGGTTCTATTTCACTCCCCTCCCGGGGTTCTTTTCGCCTTTCCCTCACGGTACTGGTTCACTATCGGTCGATGATGAGTATTTAGCCTTGGAGGATGGTCCCCCCATCTTCAAACAGGATTTCTCGTGTCCCGCCCTACTTGTCGCATGCTTAGTACCAACCAATCTTTTTCGTGTACGGGGCTATCACCCACTGTCGCCAGACTTTCCAGACTGTTCCACTAAAGTTTGATTTATCACATGCAGGCTCTTCCCATTTCGCTCGCCACTACTTTGGGAATCTCGGTTGATTTCTTTTCCTTCGGCTACTTAGATGTTTCAGTTCGCCGAGTTCGCTCTACACTGCCTATGTATTCAGCAGTGAGTGACCCAAAAGGGCCGGGTTTCCCCATTCGGATATCTACGGATCAATGCTTATTTGCCAGCTCCCCGTAGCTTTTCGCAGGCTAACGCGTCCTTCTTCGCCTATCATCGCCAAGGCATCCACCAGATGCACTTAGTCGCTTGATCCTATAACCTCAAACACGTGTTGCACTCTATTCGTCAATGAAGACGAGCAAAGCGATTCACATCCTTAAAGTATCTGATTTCGCTTTGTTTGCGACATCGATCATTCAGTTCTGACTTCGAATAATCGATTTTGATACAATCTACCCTTATTTATTTCTAAATTTGAGTATTACTTCTTCTATTTTTTTAAAGATCAATTTACTGTCTTGCTGATTTTAGAAATCAGAATTAATGTGACTTTGATAAGCCCTATTAATTCCGAATCCTATTCAACAATCCTTAAACCTACAGTCGATGAGTGTGAGTACTCAATCCAAAAGACTTTTCTCTTGAAAGGAGGTGATCCAGCCGCAGGTTCCCCTACGGCTACCTTGTTACGACTTCACCCCAGTCATGAATCCCACCGTGGTAAGCGGCCTCCTTACGGTTAGCCTACCTACTTCTGGTGAAACCCATTCCCATGGTGTGACGGGCGGTGTGTACAAGGCCCGGGAACGTATTCACCGCGACATGCTGATCCGCGATTACTAGCGATTCCGACTTCATGGAGTCGAGTTGCAGACTCCAATCCGGACTACGATCGGTTTTATGAGATTAGCTCCACCTCGCGGCTTGGCAACCCTCTGTACCGACCATTGTATGACGTGTGAAGCCCTAGCCATAAGGGCCATGAGGACTTGACGTCATCCCCACCTTCCTCCGGTTTGTCACCGGCAGTCTCCTTAAAGTGCCCAACTAAATGGTAGCAACTAAGGACAAGGGTTGCGCTCGTTGCGGGACTTAACCCAACATCTCACGACACGAGCTGACGACAGCCATGCAGCACCTGTGTTCAAGTTCCTTGCGGCACTCCTCTATCTCTAAAGGATTCTTGACATGTCAAGGCTAGGTAAGGTTTTTCGCGTTGCATCGAATTAATCCACATCATCCACCGCTTGTGCGGGCCCCCGTCAATTCCTTTGAGTTTTAGCCTTGCGGCCGTACTCCCCAGGCGGTCTACTTCACGCGTTAGCTGCGTTACTAAGGAACGAATTCCCCAACAACTAGTAGACATCGTTTAGGGCGTGGACTACCAGGGTATCTAATCCTGTTTGCTCCCCACGCTTTCGTGCATGAGTGTCAGTATTAGCCCAGGGGGTTGCCTTCGCCATCGGTGTTCCTCCGCATCTCTACGCATTTCACTGCTACACGCGGAATTCCACCCCCCTCTGCCATACTCTAGTTGAACAGTTTGCAATGCAATTCCCAGGTTGAGCCCGGGGCTTTCACATCACACTTAATCAACCACCTGCGCACCCTTTACGCCCAGTAATTCCGATTAACGCTTGGACCCTACGTATTACCGCGGCTGCTGGCACGTAGTTAGCCGGTCCTTATTCTTCCGGTACTGTCATCCCCAATGGATATTAGCCACTAGGATTTCCTCCCGAACAAAAGCGCTTTACAACCCGAAGGCCTTCTTCACGCACGCGGCATTGCTGGATCAGGCTTGCGCCCATTGTCCAAGATTCCCCACTGCTGCCTCCCGTAGGAGTCTGGACCGTGTCTCAGTTCCAGTGTGGCGGATCGTCCTCTAAGACCCGCTACAGATCGTTGCCTTGGTGAGCCTTTACCTCACCAACTAGCTAATCTGATATCGGCCGCTCTAATAACGAGAGGTCTTGCGATCCCCCTCTTTCCCCTCAGGGCGTATGCGGTATTAGCTATCCTTTCGGATAGTTATCCCCCATTACTAGGTACGTTCCGATATATTACTCACCCGTTCGCCACTCGTCAGCGGTGCAAGCACCCTGTTACCGTTCGACTTGCATGTGTAAAGCATGCCGCCAGCGTTCAATCTGAGCCAGGATCAAACTCTTTAGTTTAATCACTATGCTAGTACTTACTGGCTTACTTTATTCAGAGCAACCATCGCTGGTTACTCCTTACTAATGCAAGCACTTGTTTCGCTTCCAAATCAAGCACTCACACTCATCGACTGTATTTTTTTAAAGATCGTTTCGCCACTGCTCGAACACTGTGTTGCTGTGTGTGCTGCAGCGAGAGGCCGAAATATACCGGTGACACTCTGCCGAGTCAATACCTTTACAGCAACAAAACAAAACAAAATGATAACCCACTGATTTTATAATGATTCACTTTCTACTCTTGGGTCACATTCAACTCAAAACCAGATAAAACTCAATCACTTTGCACCGCTTAATTGTGCTATTTTTTGAGAAACAATGAGCTTTGGGGTCATTTATCCAAAGAACGTCACTTAATAAATAAGAATCCACTAACGCACTCATTGTATTTCAGGGCCCAAATGACCCAATCCCCCTCTTCATCCAACAGCATAAATGCCTCTTTCCTTCCCTACCTCATGATTAAATCACGATCACGCCAAAACGAAGATAGAAAAGGGTAAAAACACACAGACTTCCACACTAAAAACGCCAGCTCCCTGCCCTTCTTTCGCGCAAAGCAAAACCCCCGCCTCTTTCGAGTACGGGGGTTCTGTTTACTGCATAAGGTGTCTGGCAATGACCTACTTTCACACAGGTAATCTGCACTATCATCGGCGCTAAGGTGTTTCACTGTCCTGTTCGGGATGGGAAGGAGTGGGACCACCTCGCTATGGTCGCCAGACTTTAACGGGTTAACACGTTGTGCTTATTGCTCCACAACGCATTCAGTTCAATAGAAGAAGTAATTCAATACTCAAACTTAACTCTTAATCTGGGTAGATTATACCGTCGCGCACACGCGTCTCAGGTTATAGGATCAAGCCTTACGGGCAATTAGTATCGGTTAGCTTAACACATTACTGCGCTTCCACACCCGACCTATCAACGTCCTGGTCTCGAACGACCCTTTAAAAGGCTTAAAGCCTTGGGGAAATCTCATCTTGAGGCGAGTTTCGCGCTTAGATGCTTTCAGCGCTTATCTCTTCCAGATTTAGCTACCCGGCGATGCCACTGGCGTGACAACCGGTACACCAGAGATCTGTCCACTCCGGTCCTCTCGTACTAGGAGCAGCCCCCCTCAAATTTCCAACGCCCACTGCAGATAGGGACCAAACTGTCTCACGACGTTTTGAACCCAGCTCACGTACCACTTTAAATGGCGAACAGCCATACCCTTGGGACCGGCTACAGCCCCAGGATGTGATGAGCCGACATCGAGGTGCCAAACTCCGCCGTCGATGTGAACTCTTGGGCGGAATCAGCCTGTTATCCCCGGAGTACCTTTTATCCGTTGAGCGATGGCCCTTCCATTCAGAACCACCGGATCACTATGTCCTGCTTTCGCACCTGCTCGACTTGTCTGTCTCGCAGTTAAGCCGCCTTATGCCATTACACTATCAGTACGATGTCCGACCGTACCTAGGCGACCTTCGAGCTCCTCCGTTACAATTTGGGAGGAGACCGCCCCAGTCAAACTGCCTACCATGCACGGTCCCCGATCCGGATAACGGACCAAGGTTAGAACCTCAAAGGGGTCAGGGTGGTATTTCAAGGACGACTCCACACAGACTAGCGTCCATGCTTCAATGTCTCCCACCTATCCTACACAAACCACTTCAAAGTCCAATGCAAAGCTACAGTAAAGGTTCACGGGGTCTTTCCGTCTAGCAGCGGGGAGATTGCATCTTCACAAACATTTCAACTTCGCTGAGTCTCAGGAGGAGACAGTAGGGCCATCGTTACGCCATTCGTGCGGGTCGGAACTTACCCGACAAGGAATTTCGCTACCTTAGGACCGTTATAGTTACGGCCGCCGTTTACTGGGACTTCAGTCAAGAGCTTGCACCCCATCATTTAATCTTCCAGCACCGGGCAGGCGTCACACCCTATACGTCGTCTTTCGACTTTGCAGAGTGCTGTGTTTTTGATAAACAGTCGCAGCCCCCATTTCTCTGCGACCCATTTCTGCTCCAGCCGCAAGGGCCTTCACATACTCTGGGCTCACCTTCTCCCGAAGTTACGGTGATAATTTGCCGAGTTCCTTCTCCTGAGTTCTCTCAAGCACCTTAGAATTCTCTTCCTACCCACCTGTGTCGGTTTGCGGTACGGTCAATATAAAGCTGAAGCTTAGAGGCTTTTCTTGGAAGCATAGGATCAATCACTTCAGTCCGAAGACTTCGTCGTCACGTCTCAGCGTTAAAGCAGCCCGGATTTGCCTAAGCCACACGCCTACTCGCTTAAACCACCTATTCCAACAGATGGCTGACCTACCTTTCTCCGTCCCCCATCGCACTTTACATCGGTACGGGAATATTAACCCGTTGTCCATCGACTACGCATTTCTGCCTCGCCTTAGGGGCCGACTCACCCTGCGCCGATGAACGTTGCGCAGGAAACCTTGGGTTTTCGGTGTGCGGGCTTTTCACCCGCATTATCGCTACTCATGTCAGCATTCGCACTTCCGATACCTCCAGCATCCTTCTCAAGACACCTTCGCAGGCCTACGGAACGCTCCTCTACCATATGCACATCGTGCATATTCGCGTCTTCGGTTATCAGTTTGAGCCCCGTTACATCTTCCGCGCAGGACGACTCGACCAGTGAGCTATTACGCTTTCTTTAAATGATGGCTGCTTCTAAGCCAACATCCTGGCTGTCTATGCCTTCCCACCTCGTTTTCCACTTAACTGATTATTTGGGACCTTAGACGGCGATCTGGGTTGTTTCCCTCTTGACCATGGACGTTAGCACCCACAGTCTGTCTCCCATGCTCGCACTTGACGGTATTCAGAGTTTGCCATGGTTTGGTAAGTCGCGATGACCCCCTAGCCATAACAGTGCTTTACCCCCGTCAGTGATACATGAGGCACTACCTAAATAGTTTTCGAGGAGAACCAGCTATTTCCAAGTTTGTTTAGCCTTTCACCCCTATCCACAGCTCATCCCCTAATTTTGCAACATTAGTGGGTTCGGACCTCCAGTGCGTGTTACCGCACCTTCATCCTGGCCATGGATAGATCACTTGGTTTCGGGTCTACGCCCAGCAACTATGCGCCCTATTCGGACTCGGTTTCCCTACGCCTCCCCTACTCGGTTAAGCTTGCTACTGAACGTAAGTCGCTGACCCATTATACAAAAGGTACGCAGTCACCCCATTTTTCAAGGGCTCCCACTGTTTGTATGCATCCGGTTTCAGGTTCTATTTCACTCCCCTCCCGGGGTTCTTTTCGCCTTTCCCTCACGGTACTGGTTCACTATCGGTCGATGATGAGTATTTAGCCTTGGAGGATGGTCCCCCCATCTTCAAACAGGATTTCTCGTGTCCCGCCCTACTTGTCGCATGCTTAGTACCAACCAATCTTTTTCGTGTACGGGGCTATCACCCACTGTCGCCAGACTTTCCAGACTGTTCCACTAAAGTTTGATTTATCACATGCAGGCTCTTCCCATTTCGCTCGCCACTACTTTGGGAATCTCGGTTGATTTCTTTTCCTTCGGCTACTTAGATGTTTCAGTTCGCCGAGTTCGCTCTACACTGCCTATGTATTCAGCAGTGAGTGACCCAAAAGGGCCGGGTTTCCCCATTCGGATATCTACGGATCAATGCTTATTTGCCAGCTCCCCGTAGCTTTTCGCAGGCTAACGCGTCCTTCTTCGCCTATCATCGCCAAGGCATCCACCAGATGCACTTAGTCGCTTGATCCTATAACCTCAAACACGTGTTGCACTCTATTCGTCAATGAAGACGAGCAAAGCGATTCACATCCTTAAAGTATCTGATTTCGCTTTGTTTGCGACATCGATCATTCAGTTCTGACTTCGAATAATCGATTTTGATACAATCTACCCTTATTTATTTCTAAATTTGAGTATTACTTCTTCTATTTTTTTAAAGATCAATTTACTGTCTTGCTGATTTTAGAAATCAGAATTAATGTGACTTTGATAAGCCCTATTAATTCCGAATCCTATTCAACAATCCTTAAACCTACAGTCGATGAGTGTGAGTACTCAATCCAAAAGACTTTTCTCTTGAAAGGAGGTGATCCAGCCGCAGGTTCCCCTACGGCTACCTTGTTACGACTTCACCCCAGTCATGAATCCCACCGTGGTAAGCGGCCTCCTTACGGTTAGCCTACCTACTTCTGGTGAAACCCATTCCCATGGTGTGACGGGCGGTGTGTACAAGGCCCGGGAACGTATTCACCGCGACATGCTGATCCGCGATTACTAGCGATTCCGACTTCATGGAGTCGAGTTGCAGACTCCAATCCGGACTACGATCGGTTTTATGAGATTAGCTCCACCTCGCGGCTTGGCAACCCTCTGTACCGACCATTGTATGACGTGTGAAGCCCTAGCCATAAGGGCCATGAGGACTTGACGTCATCCCCACCTTCCTCCGGTTTGTCACCGGCAGTCTCCTTAAAGTGCCCAACTAAATGGTAGCAACTAAGGACAAGGGTTGCGCTCGTTGCGGGACTTAACCCAACATCTCACGACACGAGCTGACGACAGCCATGCAGCACCTGTGTTCAAGTTCCTTGCGGCACTCCTCTATCTCTAAAGGATTCTTGACATGTCAAGGCTAGGTAAGGTTTTTCGCGTTGCATCGAATTAATCCACATCATCCACCGCTTGTGCGGGCCCCCGTCAATTCCTTTGAGTTTTAGCCTTGCGGCCGTACTCCCCAGGCGGTCTACTTCACGCGTTAGCTGCGTTACTAAGGAACGAATTCCCCAACAACTAGTAGACATCGTTTAGGGCGTGGACTACCAGGGTATCTAATCCTGTTTGCTCCCCACGCTTTCGTGCATGAGTGTCAGTATTAGCCCAGGGGGTTGCCTTCGCCATCGGTGTTCCTCCGCATCTCTACGCATTTCACTGCTACACGCGGAATTCCACCCCCCTCTGCCATACTCTAGTTGAACAGTTTGCAATGCAATTCCCAGGTTGAGCCCGGGGCTTTCACATCACACTTAATCAACCACCTGCGCACCCTTTACGCCCAGTAATTCCGATTAACGCTTGGACCCTACGTATTACCGCGGCTGCTGGCACGTAGTTAGCCGGTCCTTATTCTTCCGGTACTGTCATCCCCAATGGATATTAGCCACTAGGATTTCCTCCCGAACAAAAGCGCTTTACAACCCGAAGGCCTTCTTCACGCACGCGGCATTGCTGGATCAGGCTTGCGCCCATTGTCCAAGATTCCCCACTGCTGCCTCCCGTAGGAGTCTGGACCGTGTCTCAGTTCCAGTGTGGCGGATCGTCCTCTAAGACCCGCTACAGATCGTTGCCTTGGTGAGCCTTTACCTCACCAACTAGCTAATCTGATATCGGCCGCTCTAATAACGAGAGGTCTTGCGATCCCCCTCTTTCCCCCTCAGGGCGTATGCGGTATTAGCTATCCTTTCGGATAGTTATCCCCCATTACTAGGTACGTTCCGATATATTACTCACCCGTTCGCCACTCGTCAGCGGTGCAAGCACCCTGTTACCGTTCGACTTGCATGTGTAAAGCATGCCGCCAGCGTTCAATCTGAGCCAGGATCAAACTCTTTAGTTTAATCACTATGCTAGTACTTACTGGCTTACTTTATTCAGAGCAACCATCGCTGGTTACTCCTTACTAATGCAAGCACTTGTTTCGCTTCCAAATCAAGCACTCACACTCATCGACTGTATTTTTTTAAAGATCGTTTCGCCACTGCTCGAACACTGTGTTGCTGTGTGTGCTGCAGCGAGAGGCCGAAATATACGGGTCTCGCCGTACTTGGTCAACCACTACCGTGCAATAAAAGCGTAGTAATAGGCTAAGCAGTTGATTTACATAAGAAGCTACAACAATAAGAAACGTCTAATTTCCAAAATAAAAACGCCGCGAGTAGCTCGCGGCGTTTTTATTACTTCAAGCATTTAAATCACTACTGATTTAACGCTTGATTCCATACACTTTGCCATTTGGCAGGGTGATGGTGATATCGCTAGGTACAGTCAGCGGCATAAATACACGCATGCCGATGGTGATGGTTTTTCCCGCACTAAAGTCTGCAACGCCCCAGCCTGACTCTTTCATCGCATAAGTTAAGCGATGGAAGCCATCTGGCAGACCGCCCACATTGCCTGTTTTTGTACCGGCTGTTGTGGCTGTCCATGTACCACCACTATATATATCCACTAAATTCTCTACGCCATTACCTGCTGGTGGATCACTTGGCTTGAGGTATTGAACTTCAGAAGGAATCAGCGGCGTAGAAGGAGCGACGTTAAATGAAACTTTAGCTCCGCTTAAATTTACAGTTGAGTTGTTTTTCAACTTCAAGCCAATAGCGAGTGGGTAGTTATCATCACCCTTAGGCTTATACCCAACCATATCTACTGATACATCGAGCAAATCTGCTGGGCGAACAAACTTCTCGTCGCCGGCTTTTGTGCCGTATGGGGCCGCTGAGCGCAGCTTGGCCGCAGCCAGCTTGGTCAGCGTGCTACCCATTGAGTAATAACCCAGGCCATTTTCTGATGGCTTGCTGTAGTCCCCTGCCATTTCCCAGAACATGATACCGCCAGCGCCTTGATCAATTGCGTACTGAACTTTTGCAGCAAAAGACTGCTCGTTTTCAGTTGACAAGAACACTTTGGTGGTTGGATTCCATAACCAAGAGGATTTAGCCACATCATCGTAATGCTCTTGATATGTGCCACGTACTTTGGCTTCTGGGCGGCTTTGGTCGTGACCATACTGAGTAAAGTAAGGTGCGCTCAGGCCATCACGTAGATTATTAACGTGCCACAGTGGATTTACACCGGCAAACATTTCATTACCAGCAGCGTCTTTATCGAACCACAGATTATCAATACCCTGAGCACCCAAACCGCAAGGTGCACCCGCTTTTGCACTCAATGCATCTGGGCCTAGATTACCACCGGTACCGAGATAGCATTTTTTCTGATCGGCTAGAGCAGAAACACCCCACAGACCATTAGTGCCGCCCGCTACATTTTGTGAACCACGAGTGTAGTACGGCAAGCCGATATTAATACGGCCACCTGCAAGCGCTGTGCGGAAGTATTTATAAGCCCAGTCAATATTCAAATAGCCTTGCGAATTGTAATAATGCGCGTCGCCACCCGAGTAAATCTTGGCATCAGCAATTTCATTGTCTTTGCCAGTATCGTAGAGCGGTGCATTATGGCCAACGAAGTGATTCCACGCGCCATGCAAGTCATACGTCATCATATTGACGTAATCAAGATACTTAACCGCCTGCATCGCTTCCATACCGCGCAATAAGTAACCGGATGATGGCGATGCAATGGTCAACATATAATACTTGCCGCTGGCCGCTGCAGCCTTATCCAACTCGGCACGTAGTGTTTTGGTTAAGGCCATATAGCCTTTCCACAAGTCGCCCCGTTTTGCATTGCCAATTTTCCAGTCTTCCGGATTACCCGCATCGCTCATTGAGGTTGGATATTCATAATCGATATCGATACCGTCAAAGCCATACTTAGTCACGAACTCAGCCGCCGACTTAGCAAAAATATCGATTCGATCCTGACGAACCGCGCCTGTTGCAGGATCTGTGGTCAGCGCGTAGAAACCACCGCTTACCGTACGGCCATCTGCTTCATTAAAGAAACCACCCGTTTCTGCCCAGCCACCAACAGACATCAAAAGCTTCACACCCGCTTTTTTATTCTTTTGCAGCATATTAAAGTGGCCTTTGTACGGCAGATTTGGATCTAGCGCGTACTTAGGATTACCGTTTTTATCAGCAAAAGTCAGGCCTGTAGCAGAGTTGGCTGGATTAGCTGTATCACCTACCGACACTTTCCAATTGGCATCAACGTGAGCGAAGGCATAATTCACGTGAGTAACGTCATTCCAAGGAATATCCGCAGCGAGATAAGCATTCGGGCCAGCACTACGCCAGCTAGTGAAGTAACCGATGCTGCGGCGCTTCATATCATTAGGCAGTTTTTCGCGGCCATTAACGTCGTACACATCGCAATACGGAACATTCGCGACTTCTGTAACCAAGCCCTCAGGCTGACACGCAACGCTAGGTGCAGGCGTTGGTACTGGTGTCGGAACCGGTGTCGGAACCGGTGTTGGAACCGGTGTTGGAACCGGTGTTGGAACCGGTGTTGGAACCGGAGTTGGAACCGGTGTTGGAACCGGTGTCGGTACTGGTGTCGGTACCGGTGTCGGTACCGGTGTCGGTACTGGTGTTGGTACCGGCGTTGGAACTGGTGTAGGAGTCGGTGTAGAGCCGCAAGCACCCAAATCTAGCCAAGGCTTACCTGCGCCCACATTGCTAGACGGCACATCACCCTGAGTCCACCACTGCGCTTTATAGTTGCGACCTGCATAGGTCACGCTTTGGCCTCCCGAATAAGCGGTGCTGGCAGACCATGCTAAAAAGCAGCCTGCCGGAGCAGGTGTTGGCGTAGGAACGGGGGTCGGTACCGGAGTAGGGATTGGTGTCGGCACAGGAGTCGGAGCTGGTGTTGGTACCGGAGTAGGAACTGGCGTCGGAGCAGGGGTAGGTGTTCCCCCTGCAACCAGCTCCCACGGGCCCCACTGCTCGGCACCGGGCACATTACCCTGTGTCCACCACTTGGCCTTCCAGTCTTTTCCTGCATAGCTTACGGTCTGCCCGCTGGTATAGGAACTAGCAGCATTCCATGCCGGAGCAGAAAAAGCTTGGGCAGCAACAAAGGCAGCCGGAATCGCTGCCAACATAAAGCGACTAAATTGAGACATAGTTTTAACTCTCCATCCATCTTGTGAATTGGCGTTATCTGCACGCATGAAGTGGTATTAACGCAGCAAATACGAATTTATTATTTTTGTAATCAAAACGTAAGAAAGTCAGTTACAAACCACTTCGTAAATGACTTTAAGATACGTTAGTGAGATTAGTCACTACGGCATTTCCCATGTCAATAGCCCAATATGCTCGCCCATCGTAAACCCGACGAAAAATACACTCACCATACAAAAAAACTACATCCTTCCTCAGCAAACAATTGATGTGGTGCAACAAAAAAAACATAACCACATGAATTTTATAAAAAAATACAAAAAAACACAGCATCGCAAAGCAACATATATTTCAAAAATCGTAGTTATTAAAAAATATAATTGTAGTAATTATCATAAAAAAATAGACATTTTTGATACAAAAGCTAGCCCATACAGGGTTAACCTTATAACTAGCCATTAAGAAACTTTCTCAGCGCTTTCGAGCATGGCTTTGCAATATTGATACATGAGTAACCATTAAAATACTTACACGCAACAAACTTAAATGGCCAAATCGGCTTGCCGTAAACCATGAAGTGGATCTATCCAAAAAGAGATTGTGATCAATCCCTTGCTGATCTGCGCTGCATCTGATAGAAACCGAACTGACTCTTTGACCTGCCATTCATTATGCTCATTCGTAAACTATTTAAATTTGAAAACGCACACATCGTCCGCAACTGCTCTAGCGAGCGCTGCCGTAGCTCGATTCACGGCCATAGCTATCGGGTTGAAGTACTCTTGGAAGCCAATGCCCTTGATCATGGCCAGATGGTGTACGACTTTGGCCTTATGAAAGGCACCATTCGTGATGTGGTCGATGCCTTCGATCATGCCGTCTGCTTTTGGGATAAGGACGACGCGGAATATATCCGCTTATGCAAGCAATTCTCTACCCGCTGGATTGCCATGCCAGTGTCGCCTTCAGCCGAGCAATTTGCCCGCATGTTTTTTGTAATTATCGATGCGCTGCTCCAGCAAACGGTGATGGCCAATGGCGAAGCCGATGTCACGCTCCACTCAATCATCGCCCACGAAACTGATACCGGCTACGCGCAAGCTTTCCGTGCTGACGCGGTAAACGAGCGCATGGGCATTATTCGCTTAGAAGATGTGGTGTTTTCAGAGCAATGCCAAGCCGAATGGAAAGACCCCGATATGTATAAAAAGCTATTGGCAGGTGGCCGCTTCAGCAACCCAGCCGTGCCAAGGCAAGTTGAAATCTAAACCACGGCTGGTTTAGATG
Organism: Janthinobacterium sp. B9-8; assembly: GCF_000969645.2. Lineage (NCBI taxonomy): Bacteria > Pseudomonadati > Pseudomonadota > Betaproteobacteria > Burkholderiales > Oxalobacteraceae > Janthinobacterium > Janthinobacterium sp. B9-8. The sequence goes on along the minus strand of NZ_CP014222.1, from coordinate 4,351,305 downwards.
AAAACAAAAAAAGCGCGACCCATTGGGCCGCGCTTTTTTATTATTAACAAACTTTACAAAGCAGTGGCAACGCCTGCCACTCGAGCTTACATCTCGACCTGCATCCCCATCTCAACCACACGATTAGGTGGAATCTTAAAGAAGTTCGTCGCTCGGGCCGCATTACGGCTCATGATGCTAAACAGATTTCTGCGCCACCAGCTCATCGCCGGATACTTAGCCTCGACGATCGTTTCCCTCGATAAGAAGTAAGACGTTTGCATGCTATCAAACTCTAACTCGGGCTGTAATTGCTCTACCTGAGTCAAAATAGCAGGCACGCTAGGCTCTTCTTTAAAGCCGTAAGTGGCAATAATCTGGCAGAAACTCTCGCCTAATTTACGCACTACCACTCGCTCACGTGCGGCCACATAGGGAATATCCGTGGTCAGCACGGTCATAAAGACAACACGCTCGTGCAGCACTTTATTGTGCTTTAAGTTATGCAGCAAAGCATGCGGTACTGAATCGGTGCTGGCCGTCATAAATATAGCCGTGCCTTCTACACGCTGCGGTGGGCTGGCTTCTAAGGCCTCTACAAAACCTTCCAATGGCAACTCACCATCGTGCATACGCTCGCTAAGCAGCTTGCGGCCATACTTCCACGTTGTGAGCATTGCAAATACGATCAAGCCAATCATTAAGGGGAACCAGCCGCCTTCGTGTAACTTGAGCAAATTGGCAGAGAAAAACGCTAGATCGATCACCAGCAAAAACGACAACACCATCCAAACCAGTACACGATTCACCACTGAAGCATCGCGCCCCAGTACAACAAAAGCTAATAAGGTAGTGATCACCATGGTGCAGGTCACGGCAAAGCCATAAGCTGCCGCTAAATTGCTCGATGTGCGGAATGCCAGCACCAGCAGAATGACCGATACCAGTAAGAACCAATTAATTTGCGGGATATAAATCTGGCCGATTTCATTTTCAGACGTGTGCTGAATATCCATGCGCGGACAAAACCCCAGTTGAACCGCAGAGCTGGTCATGGAATACGCACCAGAAATCACAGCCTGAGAAGCGATTACCGTGGCACACGTCGCCAACACCACCAGCGGCACTAAAGCCCAGCCCGGTGCCATCATAAAGAAGGGGTTTTTAATCGCTTCAGGTGTATGCAAAAGCAAGGCGCCCTGACCAAAGTAATTCAGCACCAAAGCAGGTAAGACCAATAAAAACCAAGCATAGCGAATAGCAGGACGGCCAAAATGGCCCATATCTGCATACAACGCCTCTGCCCCGGTTAAAGACAGAACCACTGCACCTAATAAAATAAACGCCAAACCCGGCTGCGCAGCAAAGAAATGCACGGCATGGCTAGGGTTCATCGCTGCCAGTACATCAGGGGATTTTAAAATATTCCAAATCCCCAAGGAGCCCAGCACCACAAACCACAGTACCATAATCGGGCCAAAAAGCTTACCAAGACTGGCCGTACCCTTAGCCTGCATCATAAATAGGGCAATCAGCACGATAATAGTAACGGGAATAATATAGGCATCCAGCTTATGCGAGATCACCCCAATCCCTTCCAGAGCGGAGAGCACCGATACTGCAGGAGTAATCATACTATCGCCATAAAACAGCGCGGCCCCAAACAGACCCAAGCCCACAATGATGGCGTATTTGCGTGACCCTGGCACAGCTGAGCGCAGCGCTAATGCCATCAAGGATAATACGCCCCCTTCACCGCGGTTATCTGCACGCAAAATGAAAACGACATATTTTAAAGAAACCACCAACATCAAGCCCCAAAAAATCAGGGACAAAATACCCAGCACATTAAAGCTGGTTAAGCTCAGCTCTGCATGGTGAAAACACTCTTTAAGCGTATAGAGCGGGCTGGTACCAATATCGCCATAGACGACACCGATTGCACCAATCGCCAAACCGGCTACTTTTTTTGGATCACGATCCAAAGAAGATTCAATAGACATATATTTTTAAAGCTCAACAGAAGGTCGCCGAATTATAACGCTGGCTTTTGCAAAGCCGCTGACTTTTCGGACAAAGCTTGTGGCAGTGCAACATAAGCCCAATCAAAAAAAGGGCCGGGATCAGTTTTTCGACCCGGTGCAATCTGACTATGCCCCAGCAAATGTTTAATCGGATAAGCACGGAGCAGAGCCTCAAGCAAGTTGTTTAGCACCGCATATTGAATGACTTCAAATGGGGTAAAATCTGAGCCTTCCAGCTCAATACCAATCGAAAAATCATTACAGCCCTCCCTGCCCTGCCAGCTTGATACCCCAGCATGCCAGGCTCGCTGCGAGCAAGGGACAAACTGCAACAATTCACCATTACGCCGGATTAAAAAATGCGCCGATACGCGCAATTGAGAGAGCGCTGCGTATTCAGAATGTTTATTTATATCCAAGGTATTAGTAAATAAGCGCTCAATATCATCGCCACCAAAGGGCTGGCCCGGAGGTAGATGAATATTATGAATCACCACCATATCAACCGGCGTGCCCTCGCTACGAGCATCCGTATTAGGGCTAGGCACGCTACGTGCCTGCTGGCACCAGCCCTGAGCATCAAATTGCATGATTGAATTCCTAATCAACTCGCCGATCGCTTAAACAAAGCAGCGGCTTTCAAATACATTACTGAATTCCCAAACGATCTAGGCGGTAACGCAGGCTGCGGAAAGTAAGACCAAGTATTTTGGCAGCTTGGGTACGATTAAAACGCGTTTTTTCCAGTGCTTCTAAGATCGCCTGTTTTTCGACCCGATCTAAGTAATCTTGCAAAGGGAATTTATCACCCAAATCATGGCCTTCCTCTGCCTCATGATCGGCGATGCTGAGCTGCAAATCTGCCGCCGTAATTGCATGGCCATCAGCCAAAGCCAGTGCCCGCTCCAGCACGTTTTCCAGCTCACGGACATTGCCGGGAAAATCATAACGCTGCAGTGCAGTCAGCGCATCCGCAGAAAAATCAGGTAGCTTTTGCCCGTTTAATTTAGCCACTCTTGCCAGCACATGGCGCGCAATCACCAGCACATCGCCGCCCATTTCTCTTAAAGCAGGCATCCGCAGCTCGATCACATTAAGACGGTAGTATAAATCCTGCCTAAAGCGCCCCGCTTCCACGCATTGGCTCAGGCTTTGGTGCGTGGCAGAGATAATTCGCACATCCAAGGCTTCCTCTGCGGTTGCGCCTAATTTGCGCACCTTTCGCTCCTGAATCACCCTGAGCAGCTTAACCTGCATCGCCAGCGGCAAATCGGCCACCTCGTCTAAAAACAAGGTGCCGCTATTGGCGGCATGAAAAAACCCATCTCTATCTTCATTTGCGCCGGTAAAAGCCCCTTTTTTGTGGCCGAAAAACTCGCTTTCCATTAAGTTTTCTGGAATAGCACCGCAATTCACAGCCACAAAAGGCTGTTTGGCTCGGCTAGAGCTGGCGTGAATCAGCCTGGCAGCGCGCTCTTTACCCGATCCGGATTCACCAGTCACATACACAGGGGCTTGGCTTTTAGCTAATTTAGCGATCAGCTCCAGGGCATGCTGCATAGCTGCCGATTCGCCCAGCAAAGAACGATCATTTGTCTCTACCATAGGCGCATCATCGAGCGCCAAAGCAGATTTAACCAAGGAGCGCAGCTGATCTAAGGCCACAGGTTTGGCTAAGTAATCAAACGCGCCTGCTTTAAGTGCCGCCACTGCATTATCCGTACTGCCATACGCCGTAATCACGGCCACGGGCACATCAAGGCCGTTGCTTTGAATATGCTGAATAATTTCTATGCCTTCACCATCTGGCATGCGCATATCTGTCAGACAAAGATCATAAGACACCTTATCCAACCGTGTGCACGCGTCTTTCACCCCGTAGGCACAATCGACATCTAGGCCCATTTTCAACAAGGTGAGCTCAAGTAGCTCAGCAAGATCTGGCTCATCGTCCACCACCAGCACACGCTTACAATTTTTATTAAATTTTTTGGCCATAGGTATATCCAAAGACAATACGGAAGCAAGTTCCAAGAGGTGGAGATGCGACGTATTCCAAAACTGCGCCATTTGCTGCGCAAATTTCACGCGCTATATATAAACCCAAACCAGTCCCCTTGGTTTCGGTCGTAAAAAAGGGCTCAAACAATTGCGTTTGCGCGTCGCTTGCCACTGGGGGCCCATCGTTACGCACATCAAGTACCCAGTGCTCGTTTTCAAGCCATACTGTAAAACTCAGACTACCCGCTTTCTTTTCACAATAACGCCAGCCATTGCGCGATAAATTCCACATCACCTGATGTAAATGCCCAGGATCAAACCGAATCTCTGCACCGGCCGGGCACTGAAGCGCCAGCGTTACATGAATTTCTTCTTGCAAGCTGAATTCTTCAATAAATGTTCTTAGCCAATCTGCCAGTTTAACCTGCGTCATTTGTACACGATCCCGGCGATTAAGCTCTAACACATCCTTCACCATACGCTCTAAGCGCTGGCTATTATCATCAATGATGCGGGTTAAACGTCTCATCAAAGCATTGTCTTCTGCCTCTTCCCCTAATAACTGGGCGGCATGGGTAATTGCACTCAAAGGATTTCTGATTTCATGCGCCAAATTAGCGGTTAAACGTCCCAATGCTGCCAATTTTAATTGCTGTGCTTCACGGCGCAATTTATCTAGGTCTTCTAAATAAATCAGCACATTGCCGTGCGAATCATTTGAAAGTGAAATAAACCGCGGCCTTAGCGTTTTGCGCGTCAATGCGGTGGTGATCAAATTAGGATTATCTGTAGGATTAGCCCGCCAGCGAGCCAGTGCCACAGCAATCACTGGCATAGCATGCAGCAACACACCTTCTGGCCGCATCCCCGCTAAACGAATCGCCTGCTCATTGCACTGACGAATCACCCCGCTGGCATCAACCACCAATACCCCATCAGACACATCTTGTAAAATACGTTGATTAAGCTGACCCAAATTGGCCAGATCCACACCGCGCTGCTCGGCCAAAGCCTCGCTGGCCTGTGCAAAGCGTGCCAAGCGATGCGCCAGCCATGCCACCGCAAATGAAGCCACACACAATAGAGCCGGCGGCAAATAATCACTGGCCGAAGCATTGCCCTGCCAGATCTGCCAGGTTTGCTCGCTTAATAAGGCAATACTCGCCATCGCGGCATGAAATAGCGTCATTCGCCCACGGGAAATTAATCCTGCTGCCGCCAGATAAGGCAGCAGCAAAGTGCCAATCCCACTGCGCAAGCCACCAAATAAATGCATCAAGCCCACAATAAACAACACATCCGTGGCAACCTGAAGGCTTAGCTGTATTTCAAAACCGGGCTTACGGTAGCGAATCCCCCAAGCAAAGAACAAAGCCAGTACGGTATCTACCCCCGCCAGAATCAAAAAAGAATGCCAGGTACTGATATCCGAAAGCGGCTTATAAGCCAGCCAAAGCACGCTACAGAAAATGCCGATATTAGAAAGCATGCGAAAAACATTCAGCAGTGCTAAAGAACGCCAGTGCATCTCGGTATGAAAAGCGGAGGAGGTATTGGACATGGGAGCGGGGAGAGATACGCGGGCTTAGGAGTAGATCCTTAGCCCGCGTTGGGTAGCACTAGCCGCCTGTTGGACTTAGGCGATCGTAGAGGAAAGACCGTTTTGAGACAGACTTCATGCGTTTTTGAGGCGGATACTGGCTATTTAACGAAAAAATACGTGAAATATGGCCAAATCCGGCTTTTCTGCAGTAGATCAGTCCTAAGTCCAACAGGCGGCTAGTGGCCTGAAAAACGCATGGCACGAACCACACGCTCAGGTGCTTCTTCAAAGAAACGCGTCAGTTCAAAAAGGGCAGATTCATACACCGTACGCTTGAACTCAATCACCGAATCCAGTGGTGACCAATATTCAGTCCAACGCCACGCATCAAATTCAGGATGCGTAGTGCGGCGCAAGCACACATCAGAATCGTGCCCTGTCAGGCGAAGCAAAAACCAAATTTGCTTCTGCCCTCGGTACGTACCGCGCCATTCGCGGCGAACCCAGTTTGTCGGCACATCGTACTTCAACCAGTCCCTTGTGCGGCCAATGATTTCAACATGCTGAGGGCCTAATCCGACTTCTTCCATCAGCTCGCGATACATCGCCTGTTCGGGTGTTTCACCCTGTTTAATGCCGCCTTGCGGAAACTGCCACGAATGCTCTCGCACTCGTTTACCCCAGAACACCTGGTTTTGCCGGTTGATGATGATGATGCCGACGTTAGGCCGATAGCCATCACGATCGAGCATATCCTTACCTGCGTAAATTGCTTAGTTAACTGATTTTTCCACATCCTACCCTGCTTGGAAACAGGTATTGCGCCCAAACAGCGACTTAATCGCAGAATTTATATAAATAGTTTTCTGTCATTGTGCGGATTCATCCTTGCAAGATCACTCACAAACTCCGGAAACTCAAGCCCCAGCTGGGTTTCAAGTAATTTAGCGCGCTCAGCCAGCTTATCCCACGTCGGATTGTTCTGACCACAGCGAAAAGCAAAAGCAATCACATTTCCCTTCTGCCGCGCAGGCAAACACAGCACTCGGCCCTCAAAAACTTCGCCTAAACGCTCTAAATAGTGATTAAAACGCCGGTCTGCACCCCATAAATTCACCGCCAGCACACCATTACTTGTCAGCCTTTGCTTGCAAGCGTTGAAAAAATCAACCGTGGCTAAGGGTTCGGCAATTCCCGTGGCAGAGTAGGCATCCATCATAATCAGATCGCTTGAATCCTCTGCCATATTGTAGACATAGGCCGCGCCGTCTGTGCATAACACTTCTAAGCGATCATCATCTGGCGGCAGGCAAAACATGGAGCGCGCCACCGAAATCACTTGCGGATGCAGCTCGGCGCAGGTCAGCTTAGTATCGACTAGCTTGTGATGCACCCATTTGGCAATCGATCCGCCACCTAGGCCGATCAAAAGCGCCGTTTTAGGTAGCTCAGTAAATAAAAGATAGCCAAACATACAGCGCGAATAGGAAAGAATCATTTCATTGGGATCAGACACCCGCATCGCGCTTTGCGTATCGTCCGCACCAAAATGTAATTTACGAATACCTTGCGATTCAGACACATCGATCATAATTTCATCGCCACCACGGCGGGGAGTGCGTCTACCTAGCATCATGCTTCTCCACAGGCGGCTTCAACTTGGATCGGCTTGCGGCTGTCCCGACTATCCATAATCGAAATGCGGGCCGGATCGCTAAAGACTTCCTTATCAAATGCCTTATCACCATCATCACGTGGCTGACCGTCGGCCTTGATATTGGCAAAGTCATAGCGTTTAGGATCAGCCAAATGCGAAGGCACTACATTGCATACGGCAGTAAACATCGTTTCTAAGCGACCAGGGAAGCGCTTATCCCAATCGCGCAGCATGTCCGCAATAATTTGCCGCTGTAAATTCGGCTGAGAGCCACATAAATTACAAGGAATAATGGGGAATTCACGCGCCTCAGCATAGCGAACAATATCTTTTTCTTTACAATAAGCCAGCGGGCGAATCACCACATGCTTACCGTTATCCGACACCAGCTTAGGCGGCATGCCTTTTAGCTTGCCACCGTAAAACATATTTAAGAATAGTGTACTGAGAATATCGTCGCGATGATGGCCTAGCGCAATCTTCGTCGCACCAATCTCCTCGGCTACGCGGTACAAAATGCCACGGCGTAAACGGGAACACAGGCTACAGGTGGTTTTGCCTTCTTCGATTACCCGAGTCACGATGCTATAAGTATCTTCCTCGATAATCCGGTAATCAACGCCAATGCCTGCCAAATACGTCGGCAAGACCTCCTCCGGAAAACCCGGCTGCTTCTGATCCAAATTAACCGCAACAATGCTGAAGTTAATCGGCGCAGATTTTTGCAGGCCCAGCAATATATCCAGCATGGTATAGCTGTCTTTACCGCCAGACAGGCACACCATCACCTTATCGCCTTCCTCGATCATATTGAAATGATTGATCGCATCGCCAACATTATGGCGTAAGCGTTTAGCGAGCTTGTTGAAATTGTACTGCTGTTTTTTTTCCGCTTCGGAAAGAGTTGAATCAGTCATACGGGGCACCAATGCAGAGCAGGGCGCATCGCGCCCTGCTGTAGATTCTTGAATTAATGCGGATTTTACCCGATTAGAGCGGATTGCCGTAGATATTGCGGGGATTTTATTTATGAAGAGAGAAATTCATCGCCAAGACGTGCCAGCGGATAGATCTATTTTATAAAGGGGCGGCGATCGCTCTGCCCGCCCCCTTCCCAGCCTTAGTTCGCCAAACTGATTCTGCCCTTGGCGCAGGTCACACTTGTTCGCGGCGTAACAGTAACAGGAGTTGTGCCGGTATTTTTGTATTCAACGATCCAGCCACTGCGATTGCCATCAAATGTGATCGTGCTATAGAGAATCACAGGGGGAGCTGCGGGAATGCTGCTTGGGCCACCACTCACCGCCGCCTCGCCAGCCAGACACGCACTTGCTACAAAACCCTGCTCACCCGGCGCTAGAGTCAAGGTGCGCTCTGCATGCCGCATAATGAGATCGACCCCCATAGGTGGCGGCATCTCGTTACTGCATACCCCCAAGCTTTTCCATGCGCCCCATTCACCTGATTGGGCTGGGTTTTCATTCAAGGTAGACCACTTCGCCTCATAAAGTGCCCCAGCCTGAGTCACCTTATTTCCCAATACATACGTAGCACTATTACCCCATACCGCCACTCCAGCACACGATGCTGCATGTGCACTATTTGAACCCAAACCAATGACTAATGCGGCAAATACGCCGCCACTTAGACCTAAAAATGCATGTTTCATTAAAAAGCTCCATCTTCATTTTTGTGTAAAGAATATTGCGAAAACAATATTCAAGAGCTGGCCCAGCCATAAAAAGCGACAAAACCAGAAGTGCTGCTCACCCTTTTGAGCGGGCAAAGTCAGTACTCACAAAAACTATATCATGCCAATGTCATTTATATAAATTGACACCTATATGTAATGAAATGTGATGGATATACGCAATAAGCCAAGTTTTGTATTAACAAAACTTGGCTTATTTTCAATACATATTGAGTTTTTCAAACACTTAGGCTCTACAACACCACGCTTCTCCCCCCATCCACCGGCAAGATCACCCCGGTTAAATAAGGCGCTTCTAGCAAGAAGTGGATAGCTTGAGCGAGGTCTTCGGGGCTGCCGTTACGAGCGAGAGGAATGGTATCGATAATGCGTTCACGCTCGGCATCATCAAACACAGATTCGCCTTCTGGCCAGATATTTGCGCCGGGGGCGACGGCGTTAACGCGTACTTCCGGGGCCAGATCTCTGGCAAGAGATTTGGTCATCGCCACAAGGCCCGCTTTGGCAATAGTATAAATAGTGTGATTTTTATAGGGGCGATCCGCGTGGATATCGGCGATAGAGATAATCGCTCCGCCCGTTTTTTTAAGCTCCGCAGCAGCAGCTTGGGCTAAAAACAACGGGGCTTTTAAATTGGAGCCAAGTAAATCCAGCCAGGCCATTTCGCTAAATTCGCCAATCGGAGTCGGAAAAAACGACGAAGCATTGTTCACCACCGCGTCCAGCCGACCAAAAGCAGCAATTGCAGCAGCGACCAGTTCGGGCAAGCGAGCGGTATCGAGCAAATCTAATTGCGCCAGCACCACAGAAGCAGGGCGGATGGCGTTTAGCTCATCAGCCAGCTGCTGTGCGGCAAAAGCGGAAGATCGATAGTGCAGCAGCACCCGCCAGCCACGGGCGTGTAAATATCGCGCCAAACCTGCACCGACTCTTTTCGCCCCGCCAGTAATCAAGACTACTTGCATACCTTCTCCTTGCTTCATACCCAACTCACCACTCCAACGGTGCTCAATACCACATTGTGCAGCCTACCGCCCCATGCCCTATTTCCCACTCCAACGGCATTCAATACCACTTTGTGCTGCATATTCTTCCCTCGCCCCATACAATATTGTTTTTATGCCCGCGATTTTCCCGCCCCGATGACTAATCCGCAACTCCCCACTCCATCTGACGAGGCGCTGCAAGCCAGCCAAGCCTTAATCTTACATATTCGCCAACAGATTAAAGAATCGGGAGGCTGGATTTCTTTTGCCGACTATATGCGTTTGGCCTTGTATACGCCGGGCCTTGGCTATTACAGCGGCGGTGCGGCCAAATTTGGTGGTGCGGGCGATTTTGTGACCGCCCCGGAAATATCCCCACTCTTTGGTACCTGCATCGCCAATACGCTGGCCCATGCATTGCAAGAATGCGGTGGTGATGTCTTAGAAATTGGCGCAGGCACTGGGCAGCTTGCCGCACAAATCTTACTAGAGTTAGAGCGCCTTGATGCCCTGCCCAGTGAATACTTTATTTTGGAGCTATCAGGAGAATTACGCGAGCGCCAGCGCAAAACGCTGCAAACCCTTGTACCACACCTGGCACACAAGACCCGCTGGCTGGATGAGCTACCTAAGCAATTTGTAGGCGTCATGGTTGGCAATGAAGTGCTCGACGCCATGCCCTGCGAGCTAGTGCGCTTTGATGGCTATAACTGGCTGCAATGTGGCGTGGTTGAAAATGGCAGCGATCTGGCTTTTGAACACCGCAGCATCGAAGACCTGCGGCTAGAAGTCGCTTGCGAGCCCTTTCCTCATATCCCGCAATACACCACCGAAATTCAGCTGGAAGCTCAGGGCTTTATTAATGCACTGGCTGCCAGCCTGCAATTTGGCATGATTTTACTGATTGATTACGGCTTCCCAGCCTCCGAGTTTTATCACCCGGAGCGCAGCATGGGCACGCTGATGGGCCATTATCGCCATCACAGCATTCACGATCCTTTCTTTTTGCCCGGCCTGACGGATATCACCTGTCACATTGATTTTTCGGCTATCTATAATGCTGCCGATCAAGCGGGGCTGAGCCTTGAAAGCTACACCTCGCAAGCTAGCTACCTGATCGACGCAGGCATTTTGGACCGTGCGGCACAAATGGAAGTCGGCAGCGTGGAATACCTAAGAATGTCGACCGCCCTGCAAAAACTCACCAGCAATGCCGAAATGGGCGAGCTTTTTAAAGTCATCGCATTCTCCAAAGAGCTGCAAGGCAAAACCGCACCGGGCCTAGGCGGCCGTGATCGCTCGGGCGAGCTTTAAGTAAAATTTGCCCCTATATTAAGGAGACGCAACAACGGAGCGCCCCTCATGAAAGGTATTATTTTTACTGAGTTTCTAGAGCTTGTTGAGCAAACCTGGGGCGATGCAATGGCAGATCAGTTGCTGGATGAAACTGATTTGCCATCCGGCGGCATTTATACGGCGGTGGGCACTTATCAGCACAGCGAAATCATCAGCCTGGTCAACGCGCTTAGTGAGAAATCCCAATTACCGGTCGCTAAGCTCTTACAGATTTTTGGCGAGCATCTGTTTGGTCGTTTTGTAGCGCTCTACCCCTCGTTTTTTATCGATGCACAAGACCCTTTAGATTTTTTACAAGGCATAGAGCAAATTATTCATGCCGAAGTGCTGAAGCTTTATCCCGATGCGGAGCTACCCCACTTTAGCGCCGAACGCTTAAGCCCAAACGCCCTCACTCTCAAATACAATTCACCACGAAAAATGGGCGACTTTGCCCAAGGCCTGCTCACAGGCTGTATCCGCTATTTTGGCCAGCCCATTACTTTAGACACAGAAAATCACGCTGATTACGATCTTTTTAAATTAAGCCGCCATGGATGAGCAAGAACTTCAGCGGCTACAAAAACGCAACCAAAGAGAAAGATTGGCCCGCAAAGAGGCCGAAGCGCTGCTCGAAGCCAAAAGCCTAGATCTCTACACTGCCAACCAAGCCTTGCAACGACTAGCCGATCAGCTGGAAGCACGGGTTGCACAAAGAACAGAGCAGCTTGAAGCCGCCCTTGAGGCCAGCCAGGCCGCCACGCGGGCGAAAAGTAGCTTTTTAGCCATCATGGGCCACGAAATTCGCACGCCGCTTAATGGCATTTTGGGCATTGCTCAATTATTGGAACACAGCCCGCTTAACGAAGACCAGACCAGTATGCTGGCCACACTCACCCGCTGCGGCGATTCCCTTTTAACACTCATTAACGAGATTCTGGATTACTCCAAGCTAGAAGCCAGCCAAATGACGCTGGAATCCACCCCAGTTAACCTGCCAGAATTACTGCACGATATCGTAAAGCTCTACCACCCTATCGCCAGCAAAAAACAACTATCACTCACATTAGAAATCAACAGCAATGTAGAGCAGTGGATTAAAAGCGACCCGCTGCGCCTGAGGCAGATATTACAAAACCTCTTAGGCAACGCGATAAAATTTACCACCCACGGCTACGTTTCCATCCATGCAGAGCAATCGCAAAAAATGCTAACGCTTAGAATTAGTGATAGCGGCATAGGCATCAAACAAGAACAGCTCACCACATTATTTAAACCCTTTTCACAGGCAGATAGCTCAATCACCCGCCAGTACGGAGGCACCGGCCTAGGGCTGGCCATAGTCTCGCGCATCATCGAGCTGATGGGGGGCGATATCCAGCTAACAAGCGAATACGGATCCGGTAGCGTTTTTTTAATCCATTTACCGCTGCAAAGCAGCGATCGCACTCTAGCAATTCAACCAGGCAAAACCGCCCCCACCCAGCTGCCTCCCGATTTACATGTGCTCATCGCAGAAGACAACGCCGTCAACCAATTTGTAGCCCAGCGCTGCATTGAGCAAGCCGGTGCACGTGCCACCGTGGTAGACAACGGCGAAGCTGCACTGCAAATGCTAAAAATTATTCATTTCCCAGTTGTATTAATGGATTTATCCATGCCCGTTCTGGACGGACTAAGCGCCTGCCGGGCCATACGCGCCCAACCAGAATGCTACGGCCAGCCATGGATTATTGCCCTCACCGCAAATTCTCTCAACGATGATCGCTCTGCCTGCCTTGAAGCAGGCATGGATGATTTCATTGCAAAACCATTTAATTTTGAACAAATTCAAGCCGCTATCAGCAGAGCCATCACCTCACCGCAAAGTACAAAAAAATAAAATAACAAAATATCGCCAAATTCTCATAAAGGGTGTTGACAGCTAAAATAAAAGAAACCATAATGCGTCCCTCTTTAAGGCTATGTAGCTCAGTTGGTTAGAGCACAGCACTCATAATGCTGGGGTCGCAGGTTCGAGTCCCGCCATAGCCACCAAGAATACGTTTCATGCTGTATCATACAGCCCCAAAACCCGCATAAAGCCTAGCTTTAGCGGGTTTTTTGTTGCCTATTCCATGCCATACAGTGTCACTACGTCCCATTGTTTTAGGTATATGTTTAGGTATATGGTTTGGCATATACCCATCACCTCTCTGGAACGTACACTAATGGCTCGCCAAACAAAGCCCCTGAGTAGTACCGAGTGCAATAACGCCAAAACTGGGGAGAAAGACTATCCTAAGTTTGATGGCGGGGGCTTATATCTACTAATTAAAAAAAACGGCAGCAAAATATGGCGGCTCAAATATACAAAGCCAAGTGGGAAAGCTGGCTTGCTATCCTTTGGCGCTTATCCTGTCGTTGGTCTGGCCGATGCCCGCACCATGAGAGAAGAAATCAAGACATTGCTTGCACAAGGTATTGACCCTCAGGAGCACAAGCAGCAACAAAGCACGGTCGCTATACTCACCGCCGTCAACTCATTTAAGTCAGTAGCTCTGGAGTGGCACGCAAAAGAGCTGGCCTCAAGCAACTGGTCTGAAGATCACGCAGCCCGAGTCATGCAGCGTATGAATGCAGATTTATTCCCTAGTATTGGCAAGCGCCCGATTACATCACTAAAAACCCGAGACTTACTCGTCCCACTGCAATTAGCAGTAGCACGCGGAGTATTAGACCTTGCCAAGCGACTCCGCCAATACATGACAGCAATCATGCGGTACGCCGTGCAAACAGGCCGTATTGATTCAAATCCAGCTATAGATCTACAAGGCGCTGTTGCCACCCGCAAAACCCAGCACTATCCCGCCCTACCTTTACCCAGATTATCTGAACTAGTGCAGCACATACATAACTACAAAGGCTCACTCATAACCAGATACGCAACCCGCTTTGCATTACTCACAGGAGCAAGATCATCTGAGTTTCGTTTCTCACACTGGGCAGAGTTTGATCTAAGCACCGGCGTTTGGACAATTCCCGAAGAACGTGAGGCAGTAGTTGGCGTAAAGTTTTCTCAGCGGGGCGAAAAAATGAGCCGTGAGCGTATTATTTACCTCTCACGGCAAACGGTAGAACTACTGGAGTTGCTCCGAGCCATTAATGGTCAAAGTCTGTTTGTCTTTCAAGGACAAAAACACGGCACTCCGATCAGCGAGAACACAGTCAATCTCACATTACGCAAGCTTGGTTACGATACCGAACGGGATGTTTGTCTGCATGGATTCCGAACCATGATGGTATCCAGCCTCAATGAATCTGCGCAATTCACTTCTGATGCTATAGAGCGCCATATTGGTCACAAAGGCAGCAACGAGATACGTGGTATTTACAATCGAAACGCCCAATACCTAGCAGAGCGCCAACGTATGCTGCAATGGTGGGCCGATTATATAGACGAATTAAAGACCGGGGATTACATCACCCCAGAGGGCTTTACCAACGAACACAGCGGTAAGGTCATAAAACTAAAAGTCGCTTAAAAGAGCTTGCCGTGCCTAGTCCGACGGGATGAAAACGGGGTCCCTTGCCCGCTGGTATGGCAATCAATACAAGGGGTTGTGCCTATAGGGGGCGGAATGAATTTAATTTCAACAAGAAAACCCACTGGCAAAGATATCGTAGATCTTCTTCTGTTATGTGCCCCAAAGGATTGCTTAGATGAGCTGGAAATTACAAAAGAGAATCACAGAGATGCAGCCATTGATTTTGATAGCCTAGGTACTTTTCATTTTGCCGAAATGTTCGCTTTATCTTTGTTTTACGCCAGTAAATCCGCAGTTAATAAAAAAAAATCTTATCCCTTAATCCAGTCACTTCAAATCAGCCCTGATGCATTGTTTTTGTTAGCAGAGGTAATCCGCTCAGAGGAATTTGACGAAGTAAGGGCACTTTATAAAGAAATTCAAAACAATATAAATGCAAAAGGCGGGCTAAAAAAAGCAAAAAACTCGCCCGTTGCAAGCGCTAAAAAATTCGTTAATTCCTGCTGGGATGACTGGATAAAACAACCCTCGATGTTCAAGAGTAAGGCTGAGTTTGCAAGATGCATGATTGATAAATTCCCAGAGATCTTGACCAGCCAAAAAGTTATTGAAGATTGGTGCCGCCAATGGGGTAAAAAAGCGAAGTTACAGCCTTAATTGTGGGAGAAATAAAATAGGTAGCCTACTAGTAGACTTCCACGTCTACTAGTAGGGAGGTTTTTTTGTTTTGATTGTTGTTCCAATATGGCCGCTTCAAACCAGTAAGAAGCACAGCATGTCACAGCGTATCAACTCTCAAATTTCTCAATCCACCTATGGCACATTGCCAGCAAGTGGCTTTGTTCGGCAACCTTCTGTACTCGCTTGTGTACCTTTCTCTGCGACTACTCTGTGGCGAAGATGCAAGGCGGGGTCTTTCCCAAGCCCGATTAAGCTATCTGAACGCGTGACTGCTTGGCGTGCAGAAGATGTACGGCAATGGCTGGCTGCACAAGGGGCGCAGGCATGAGCGCCTTAATTACGACCACTCCAACCATGAACAGCATTGAGCTAGTATCGTTTATCAACGCCAGCCGCAACGAGGGTGAGGCTGAATTACGACACGATAGCTTTATGGACAAAGTACCGAAGGTGCTGGGGGAATTATTAGCTCCAAAATTCATTGGAGCTAATAAATACATTAATGGCAAAGGTGGAGAGCAAGAACAAAAGGTCTATTACTTCCCTAAACGTGAAGCCTGCTTAATGGCAATGAGCTACAGCTATGCATTGCAGGCGAAAGTATTTGACCGTATGACTGAGCTGGAATTACAGCAACCCCCTGCGTTACCGTGTAACTATATTGGGGCACTGGCAGCCTTGCTTGAATCAGAGCGAGAGAAAGCGACCGCTTTGCTATTAGTAAATCAGGCCGTTGCCACCAAGGCGGAGATTGGCACGCGGCGAGAAGCGACTGCAATGAACACGGCCAGCCAAGCGGTAAAGCGTGCAAACCAGTTAGGGATCGAACTAGATCAATCCAAAAAATACGCCACCGTCAAACGCATGGTGTTGCTACATCACGGGCAATCTTTTAACTGGCGCTTGCTAAAAGCTACGGCTATCAAGCTGGAAATACCTCCGATTGATGTATTCGACGCAAACTATGGAACGGTGAAGGCGTATCACGCCAATGTATGGCGGAAATGTTACGCACTTTCTATTGAGCAGGTAGCCGCATGAGCGATACCTTAAAGCTTGACCCGTGCCACACACAGCGATATATTGGCCTTGCTGCATTCAATCATGCAGACGAGATTGGCGTCTCGAATGAAATAGCGGACAAACCGCTACCTAGCGGCTTTTTTACGTCCGTTCACACTACAGTTGCACCTTCAATGGTGGGGCGTGGTGGGGGCTACCTCGGTAGCGTCGGTTTACTATTTCGCCGATACGCCAACTCTGCCACGTTCCTACCTCCTTCGATTGGCGTCGAAAGGTGGGAATTGAACTCCCTTGAAATAGGTGCATCCACCATGCCAAAGCTCTGCCGCGTCTTACTTTCCCATGTTTCATTTTCGATTGTTGTGCTTACTATTTATAGCCAAGCATCGCTTGCTGTTATCGCTTTGGCCCTCATTACCCTTGGATTAATTCAAGTTATTGGAGGCACTCAGAATGACAACTAAACCATTCTTTGTTTCTCTGCCTGCCACAACGCAAGACGATAGCCTTGATATAAAGGGCATATCCAATATTGCCCCCTCTTCAATGCGCGACTTTAGCTCCACCCCCTTCCTAAAATAAGCAGGGCCATTTCATGAAAAACTCATTCAATGAGTCAGGGCACTGCTACGCCCAAAATAAGCGATCACTAAGCCAAGATGTGAAGCAGACGGCCAATGGGAATTGGCCTTCCATTCTCACCCACATGGGCATTGATCCAAGGCTGCTAGATGGTCGCAACCATGCTTGCCCCGCTTGTGGGGGCGTGGATCGTTTCCAGTTTACGTTACGCGGTAACGGTGCAGATTATGGCCGCTTTGCCTGCCGTGGCATGGATAAGCAAGGCGGCGATGGCTTTACGCTGGTGATGCACCTGTACGGTCTAAGTTTTCCCGATGCAGTGAGGGCCGTGGCTAAAGTACTGGGGGTAAGCGAGGACGGGCCAAGCTTGGCTTCTCCTCCTTTACCCGTATTGCCACCGGCCAGCCCGCTTATCGACAACACCGCCAAGGTGCAAAAGCTTTGGAATAGCGCACAACACGTTAGAGCCTGCAATGCGGCGGGCAAATACCTTATTTCCCGTGATTTAGTTGCCGACTATTGGCCTAGTCATAGTGTGCTGCGCTTCGCCAAGACTTTGGACTATTGGCACAGCAACGATAGAACCAAGTACATCAAGCTCGGCGTATTCCCTGTCTTATTGGTGCATATCCAAAAGCCCGATGGATCACTCGCTGGCGTGCATCGTATCTACCTCAGCCAAGCAGGTCACAAGGCCGATATAGCCGCGATTAATGGTGTAACCCCACCATGCAAAAAGCTGCAATCAGTCCACGACGGGGCCATCAGCGGCGCGGCTTGTCGCTTATTCCCCATTGGTGCCGATGGCCGCCTCGCATTGGCCGAAGGCATAGAAACCGCCCTCGCCGTGCATCGTATGACGGGCTTGCCGGTATGGGCTTGCATCTCTGCCGGAGGGCTTAAAAAAGTGGTGCTACCCGATCAGGTCCGTGAAGTGCTGATTTACGGGGACGACGATCCCCCCGATAGCAATGGCCGCAATGCGGGCAAAGAAGCCGCACTAACCCTCGCTGAACGAATGATTAAAGAGGGCCGCAAGGTCAAGCTGATGTTGCCTCCCGCAGCGGGCATGGACTGGCTAGACGTACTGAATGATGAATTGAACAAGGGAAAAGCATAATGAATAAGCAAAACGAACAACAAGCACAGCACTTTGTAGCAGCAACCTTTGAGCTATTAGCAAAGTCAGGCGGTTCGCTTAATTACTCAACCACGGCGCAAGTGGCAGAGGGCTTATTAGGGCAATACTTTGATGCTTTTTCAGAAGATGATCGTTACAAAATGGCCGCAGTGGTTACCGCGCTTTACTTAAGCACGGAAACAAACACGGGCCGATTGGAACCAATGACAAGAAATGAATTGCAGGCCGCAAGTAAGGTCATAGGTAAAGGGGCCAAACATGAAAAATGAATCTAAATTAATTGAAATTGCTAGCCCCGATAACATCGACTATTTCACGCCAAAATCTAAGGCTGAAACCATGGGCGAAGTGGCCTCCTATTACGATTCAATCGCTGGTGATTTGGTCTACATCGGCGTAAAGGTTGATAAAGACAATGGCAAACAGCACGTGCCACCTCTACGTCTGTGCAAAGACGTAGAAGTCATCGGGCAAGGGATTGATGATTACGGAGATCACTCCCGCTTGCTAAGCTGGTATGACTCGCTCACCCAACAAAAACAAACGCTTGCACTACCCGCAGCAGCCATTGGCGAGCGTGAGGGCTGGGGACTACTGAATAGTAAAGGGCTGGCGGTAGCTTCTGGGCGCATGGCCCGTGAAATGCTGGCAGACTATCTACAGCGAGAAGGAAGTAAGGCCCATTATGTGATTGCCAATCAATCAGGCTGGAAATGTGACGCGTTTGTCTTGCCAACAGGGGAAGTGATCGGCACACCTAAAAGTAAGATTTTTTATCCTGCGTCGGCAACCCACCGCCCTGCCTTTGCCCAGCGAGGCACATCCGCAGATTGGCGTAATAACGTGGGCGTGCTGGCTCAAAACAATCCGCTCCCCATGACTGCCGTAGCGTGCTCGCTGGCCGGTGCAGTGTTAGAGCTGATCGGAGCGCGTGATGGTATTGGTTTGCATCTCCATACAGAAACATCCAGCGGCAAGAGTACATGCGCTGATGTGGCAGCCTCCATTTGGGGCAACCCATCCAAGCTGATGCAGAGCTGGGATGGTACAGGGGTAGGCCTGACTAATTCGGCTGAATTTGCTAATAGCATGATGCTCTATCTAGATGAAATTGGGGCGGGTGATGCTCGCAAGATGGGCAGCATCATTTACACCATGCTCAATGGCGTTTCTCGTACACAAGGTCGCAAAGAAGGCGGGAATCGAGCAAAGCGTACATGGTTGATGACACTCATCTCTACCGGCGAAATACCTATGGCTCAATTTCTCAATGAAGGCGGGCAGGCGGTAAGGGGCGGACAAGAAATTCGAATGCTGGATATACCGGCAGACGGGGGCAAATACCGCTCTTTTGACTGTATTCACCAATATAAAGACGGCGGTACATTTTCTATCGCGGTAACAGATGCAGCACGGAGCCACTACGGGAGCGTAGGGCGCGACTTTGTGGCATGGTTAATCGCCAACAAGAGCAGTGCAGGCGGCCATGTAAAGGCTTGCCAAGACCGAATGCTGGCAGAGCTACCAGACCATGCAGCAGCGCCGGTTAAACGCGCCACGCGCAAATGGGGCATTCTAGCCGCCTCTCTAGTTATGGCGGGGGAGGCAAAGCTCACTGGCTGGGAGGCAGAAGAATCCTATCAAGCTGTACGCACCATCTGGCAAAGGTGGCTTGCCGATTTTGGACTATCAAGCCGCGATGATGAGCGGCTGATTGAACAGGTTGAAAACTTCCTAGAATCGCATCAGCTAAGCCGATTTGCCCTACTTCCCCTAAGTGGTAACGAAACAGGCATTCATAACTTAGCTGGCTATCGTCGAATTATGGTCGATGGCATAACAGAGTTTTACTTAAACAGTGCAGGGTTTAAAGAAGCGACACAGGGCTATGAAATCAAGAAGGCACGCGAGGTATTACATCGTGTTGGAATCCTGAATAGACCCGATGGACGCAACCAGTGGACAACAACCATCGGAAGCGGTTTAGGCACGGTATACAAAATGACGCTTAGACCGTGCCAAGGGTGAGTAAGCACAAACAGGATGACCCTATAAATTATCTAAATGCGGGAAAAGCACAACAAACACAACAAACACAACAAACTGCCTGTTTTTACCTTCTCTAACCCGCATTAATACTGGGCTTCTTAGTTTGTTGTTGAGTTTGTTGTCCGTGCTGATTTTGTTGTCGTGCAAATATTGCTAGTTGGTTGTTTATTGTCAGACAACAAGTGGGAATTATTATTAATTTATCCACCCGTTCTTATCGGAAGTCGCCACCTTAACTTACGTTTTTATCCAGAGGACTTGAGTGGCAGTACCCACCCCGTTGCCGACGCTGGTTCGTCGACAACATGAGTGGCGGGTTTCGAAAGTAAAGCTGCCGCTCCGTTAGCTATGCTCAGCTTCAGCTCCGCGGCCTTAGCAGTCATTCGCGCTAACAGATCGAAACTACGGGGATGGATGGTAGAGCTGCAGCTCTTCTATTTCTGCTTGGCACACCCTAGGGGGAGCTGGTCACTTTCACTCAACAACCGGGTCAAAATTGCGCTGCACCGACAGCTTTAGATCAGTTAGTCGGCTTGATCTTGCAAGCCAATGTAAACTTCGCCTACATGTAAGAGGAGTTGGAACGTGAGCGACGAGATTCTGAATAAGCTGCGCTACCGCAGCGAGAGCGATGACCTTGATTTCAAGCAGGCGCAGTACCACTTCATTGGTGGTAACGACACAACAAAGTCGGAGGTGCTTAAGGACATTCTTGCTATGGCGAACGCTTGGCGTGAAGGGACTGGCTACATCGTACTCGGTTTTAAAGACCAGAGACCGCATCCGGCGGAGGTCACTGGCATAACCGAGCAGATCGACGATGCCCAACTCCAGCAGTTCGTGAATAGCAAGGTCAAACCGAAGCTGACGTTTCGCTATGAAGAACATCTTTATGAGGGCAAAACGGTTGGACTCATCTCGGTTCCGAAGCAAAAGCGTCCATTTTACATTGGCAATGCCTATGGCAAGCTGAAAAGCAATGTGGTCTATGTTAGACGCGGCAGCAGCACAGATGAGGCGGAACCGACCGAGGTAATCGCTATGGCGTCAGATGACGCCAGCCATGTTGAGATTAAAGTGGACCTATTGGTGCAGACGCCGGACAACGCGGATCTCCCTGATATGTTTGCGCACGACTATCTGCATTTGACAGAATTGTTCCCTGACTACGAGAAGCCTCGCACCAGAAGTAGTTCGTTTGACATTGGTATATCATCAATTATGCACGACAACCGCAGCTTTTTGCGCGAAATGGGCGAGTACATTCGCATCAGTCGCGCCTTGATTCTCGTGCAGTTCGTGCTGCGCAACCACTCGCAGACGCAACTGACGAATGTGAAGCTTGAGATCATGGTGGATCCGCTCGATAGCCAAGAGGTGGAGATGCAAGAAGGCGATAAACTTCCCAAGAAACCTCGTAGCCAGTGGAGTCCCCTACATCAGGAATTCCAGAGTACTCTGCTCCAGCGAGAATCTATGTTGCAGGTCGACGACTCCGGCATCATGCCTCTCTGTAGCGTTCGGTTTGGGGCGCTTCTACCTGGCGAACAGGGCCGCTCGACTGATTCGCTTGCGCTGATTCCACGCGGTCCGGGGAAGGTGCGCCTTCGCTTCCGTATCCTTGCAGCAGAACTTACAGCGCCAATCGAAAGTGAACGTGTTCTAGAAACGGCGGGCGAGATTTTGAGTGTTGACTTTGATGGCTTCCAGAAGTTCATGAAAGCGCAAACGCGCCCAGAACTAGCTAGTTGACGCAACCTAAAGACGTAGAATTGTTTGAGTAATTGACCTTTTTGGTCGGAAAGCAGGCAGCTCAACCCCTTCAGTTGAGGTCCGAAATCATTGAGCCACAACAGTTGTTAAACTTGGCTTGTTTTATACACATACATCTAAACCCGTTGGCGCGCTCGCTCATAATGCAAATCACATCTTGCCCAAACTCACGAATCAAACGCACTTTTTGTGAACTGTCTGATGACGCACTGAAAGACATAGAAAGAACGCAAACTTTTACTCATTTGGCAGGCTATAACGCGCTGGATTGGCCGCAGTTACTCAATTCAAGCCGAGTCTTGATTATTGCAGAGGCGGGTTCAGGTAAAACTTACGAGTGTCAGCAAGAGCAAAAACGCCTCTGGGATGAAGGGCAAGCCGCCTTTTTTCTTGAGCTAGCCGTTTTGGCATCAAGCAGTAGCTTGAGTGAGCTTCTGCCCTCCGAAGAAGAAACTCGATTTGAGCAATGGAAAGAGTCGCGGTCAGGCGTTGCGACTTTTTTCTTAGATTCTTTTGATGAACTTCAGCTTACCCAAAATTCGTTTAGAAAAGCCCTAGTTCGTTTGGAGAGGGAGCTCAAAGGACTGCTGGGGCTTGTCCGCATCATTATCACGACGCGCCCAGTTCCATTTGATCGCGAAAAATTTAAGCAATACCTTCCTTTTCCAGAAGCGCAGCAAGAACGTGAAGTGCCAACTGGACAAGCTTTTGCGGAGGAAATTACCAAATCAACGCAATTCAACAACAACTCCGCAGCCGAGCGTGAAGAACCCATTTGGCGCAGCGTTTGCTTGATGCCTTTGTCTAGCGAGCAAATTAGCGAAATGATCCGCATGCGGAACATCACCAATCAAGACGAATTGATGGGCGCAATTCGATTGCGAAATGCAGAAGAGTTTACTCATCGCCCACTGGATCTGATCGAGTTGTGTGAGGACTGGCGGGAGCATCAGCAGATACGTGCGCATCGAAAACAGCTGGAAAATAATATCCGCATCAAACTGAAACCACGCTTAAATGTTGATCGACATGAAGTCATGGCTCTGTCGCCAGAAAAGGCATTAGATGGCGCAGCCAGATTAGCTCTAGCTTGTGTCTTATCGCGTAAATTAACCTTGCGTCACAGTGTAGAGTCTGATGTCATTCCAGCTGCTGATAGTGCACTCGACCCTGCTGATATTCTTACCGATTGGGATGAAAAAGAACGCAGAACACTGCTGGAGCGAGCGCTTTTTGGTATTGCCAACTACGGCAGGGTTCGTTTTCACCACCGCTCGGTGATTGAATTTCTTGCGGCACAGCAATTAAATAAATTGCTAAACAGCGGGATGGCCATGAAGACGCTTAAGCGGCTGTTGTTTGCCCAAACTCCGCAAAACATCAAAGTCATTAAACCCAGTATGCGAGCCGTTTCGGCTTGGGTCGCAGCAGGCAATTCAAGCGTTTTCGATGAGGTTCTGTTGCGAGAGCCTGAGGTGCTGCTTGATTTTGCCGATCCAGAATCGTTTTCTTCCTCTCAACGTAGCCAGACTTTGAGAGCATATGTTGAGCGCTATCAGCATGGTGGCTGGAGAGGAATGCATACGGCCAGCATTCAGATTCAGCGGTTTGCACATGCTGAGCTGGCATCGTTAATACGCGAGCTGTGGGATGTTGGTATTGAAAATATGGAAGTACGGGAATTGTTGGTTGACGTGATTGGTAGCGGTGAAATTAATCAATGTGCTGATTTGGCATACGCTGCGGCAATCAATCCCACTGAAAATCAACGAGTTCGACGCAGTGGATTGGAAACCTTGGGGCAACTTAATGATTCTTGTATTTTTGATGTCGTCGCCAATATGCAGCAGTACGTTGAGCAATGGCCGGAGCAATTGTTAAAAACAGCCATAGTGAGTTTTTTTCCTAGCCATTTATCGATTGAGCAGCTTGAATTTTTGCTAGAGCACACTTCAGAAAAAGTTAATGAAGTGGGTTTGCTGGGTTGGCAGTGGCCTCGGCTGATTGCTGACGTAGTAATTACACCGATTCTTTTGGATGGATTGCGGCAAAAGCTAAGCGAGCTTATTTTGGAGAATGCTGAGTTTCAACCGGCTTGGCGCTTTAGTACGACCAGACCGCATTTGCTGCAAGCATTAGCAGCATGTTGTGTGCGGCAGTTAGTCGCAGGTGAACGTAGTGAGGCATTGTTTAAATCAGTTATTGTGGCGTTACGTTTTTCAAAAAATGGCTATTCAAGCCAGAAAGAGCTTATCAACATCTTGAAGCAAGAGCTTGCGGCTTTGCCAAATCCGTATCGTGAAATATTTTTCTGGGCAGATATTGCATTTACTCAAGGCTTTGAAAGGGAAAGCACCCCCTGGGCTCGTATGTATCGCACATGTTTGGATGGTCCACTTCAACTAAATGCTGAACAGGATTGCGGCTGGGTACTAGAAAAACTCGTGGAGCAGTGTCGTCCTACTTCTGAACGTTTATTGCTACTTGAGTTGGCTATGTGGCTCCACAGAGGGCCGAATACGGGTCGAGAACAATACGCCGAATTTATACAAACGCTGATCGCGGATCAGCTTGAGTTAATTGAGCATCTCAACAGCTACATACAAACTATAAGCAATAATCCAGCACGGGAAAAATGGGAAAAACAAGAGCAGAAAGATAACCGACAAAGACAACGTAAAGAAGTCAAGGTTTACGCTAGTTGGCTTGCATTTTGGAAAGAAGTATCAAGTCATCCAGAAAAAGCATTTTCAACCGATCGTCATGAAACAACAGCATTGAACCTATGGAAGTCGGCTCGCGGTGATGGTGATAATAAGTTCGCAGGATGGAATCGACCATTTTTTGAAAAACACTTCAAGCAAGACATTGTTGATCGACTCCGTGCCTCAATGATGGTGCTCTGGCGCAAAGAACGCCCATCGTTACGCGGTGAACGCTTAGACGAAAAAAGAAATATTACTCGCTACTCGTGGCTGATGGGTTTAGCTGGGATTTACGCAGAAGCAGAAGATCCAAACTGGGCAAGAACGCTGAGCCATGACGAGGCTTTGATCGCAAGCCGTTATGCATTGATAGAGCTAAACCGCCTCCCCGCGTGGCTAGATGATTTGGCTATTGTTCATCCAGATGCGCTTGCTGCAACAATTGGAGTTGAATTGGCGAGCGAGCTGTCGGAGTCCACGGTTACACATTTCCACATATTGCAAAGCTTGCGAAGTGCATCTCAAGCAATAATCCAGTTATTTATTCCTCAGATGGCTAAATGGCTTGCTGCGCTGCCGCCATTGGAAGATGGCGAAGATAAATATCTGGTCGAAACAAGGTTGAGCATGGTCTTGAACTTGCTTATAGCTTATGGCGAAGACAGTCAAATCTCGTTGATTGAGCAGCAGGCTAAAGTTCGGCTTGAACAAGGGTTGAACTCGGAATTTGCCTCGCTATGGTTGCCTATTTTGCTGCGCCAGTCCCCCGAATCTGGTGTTCGAATATTGATCGATGGACTGGAGGGGCGTGAAAATGACGCAGATGCTCCCGGCGTGAGGTGGATTGCGGCGTTATTTGGAGATCGTCATCAGGAACGCTTATTTGAATTGACGGAGCCTAATTTTGCGCCTGAACTACTACTGGAATTGCTACGACTGGCTTATCGATATGTGAAAATTGACGAAGATATTAGCCATGACAGTGTGTACTCCCCGAATCAGCGAGATCATGCTCAAAGTGGAAGGAACTACCTGTTGGATGCTGTTTTAAATCTTGGTGGCGTAGAAGGTTGGCGTATTAAAGCGAAATTGGCCGCAGATCCACTATTTTTTCATTTTAGAGATCGCGCCTTAATCCTTGCCAAAGAAAAAGCCGCGAAGGAAATGGACGAACAGATTTATGAAACTGCTCAAATTGTTAAATTGTTAAAGTCGTATGAAATTGCGCCTGCCAATAACGATGAATTTTTTGTGTTGATGTGCGACAGGCTGGACGATCTAGACGATTTGTTGCTGCGGGATGATTCTCCGCGAGAGCTTTGGGCGGCAATTAAGGAAGAAAAGCTCATGCGCCGTGCCATTGCACATGAATTGTCAAATAGTGCAAATGGCATTTATAAGGTCAACCAAGAGGAAGTTACTGCCGACGAAAAAGAAACCGACATTCGTCTGCATATCATTAAGCCTAATTTAGAAAGCGTCATTGAGCTCAAACTGGGCGATGAGCGTACAGGCCGTGATTTACGTGACACTCTAGAAAAACAGCTTGTGAGTAAATACATGGCGCCAGACAACCGTCGTGCTGGCTGTTTACTTGTGACTGTAACTCGGGATAGAAAATGGGATCATCCTGAAACAGGGGTGAAGCTTGATATTGCTGGCTTACGCCAGATGCTTGAAGAGGAAGCTAGAAGAATCGAGTCTGAAAAAATGTGGTCGCTAAAACTGGCAGTTAAGGTTCTAGATTTACGACCACGGCTGCCCAAAGAAAATCAGGCATTAATTAATTCGCCATAGAGTTGTTTTAAATAGTGATGTGTGCAGGAAAATATGGACACCAAAGTTTGAAACAGAATCGACCTAAAAATGACATATTAATATGTCTGCTAAGGCCGAGGAGCGAGATAGTTGCCGAAGGATTGAGTGTCTGCAATAGTGAATGTTCAACCGAGAGTAATCACACGTCTTATTGCCTGCTTCTGCCCGATAGCGGCCTGTCGCTCAGTCTAACCTAATCGTTTCAACAGAGCGTCAGCTCTTGATTTAATAAGGCGAAATTGGTAAGCGGGGTGGCGATATTCAATGAGTTTTAGTGGATATAAGTGCCTAAGCATAAATTACCCAATGCTTTTCAATCATGTGTTTTTCGTAGGGTGGAAACTCCGTAGGAGTTACGCCCCAAGGGCCGGTGCCCAAGAAATGCACTTGCACACCCTACGAAAATCACATATTTTTTACTTTAAAAATGCGTGATAACTAATGTCGAACTGCTTCTCTAGTAAGAATTCGCCACAAAAAAGGAGGATGTAACAAAGAGACAACAAATCAGCCAACCCAATAGGAATGCGGGCTTGAGGTGTATGTTTGTTGTTTTGTTGCGTTTGTTGCTTTTTTTTACTATCTAGCAAAATAAAATACAGAGGCGCAATGTAAAGAGGGGATCAAAGTATGAATCACGCGTGCAATCATCAAAACCGGATACACCTGCTAGATGATAAAAAGCCCAGCCTCGCCGCTGGGCTTTGTGTTTATTTGTAGAAGTTCAGATCTAAACTACTACATTTTAAATGCTCCCATACTTGATCCAAGCAGGGCTCCCAGATCGGGTTATTTTCTCTATTGATGAGCACTGCTGACACCAATGTCCTCTGCAAATATCTCTTGAATGAGCCTTCCATCTATGGCCACGCTGGCATTGCCAAAGTAAGCGCTCATAAGCGTCATAACGCTCAGATAAACAAACCCCTCCTCTTGCTTTTGCCAAGTCTTGCATCTTGGCCAGCGTTTTTTGACGGCGGTCTTTAAAACATTGCATGCAACCAAAGCCCGCACTAATGCTATCGGGTCTGACGGTAAATTCATGCCCATTTTTACAACGCCATGCAACGGCAGATTTACAGCCCTTATATTCAATCGTCAGACATTGCCAGCCGCGTGCTACGGCTATTTTTTTGATATTTTCTAAATCACGCTGCTTTTGTTCATCCTTAGCGCAAATAAGGCAAAATTTCCCTGTAATTAAATGGCTGGGTTTACATTGCCAATAATGCCCCTTGGCGCAACGAATAGACACCCTTGTCAATAAGTTTACATAATCAGCGGATAAGCACTCACCACCCCAAGCATGTGCAATGCCTTGAATGGCCTTCAGGCTGATTATTTTTTGCTTTTCAATTGTGGTGTGACTTCTTACGGATGCCTTCCAGCGCTTTATGGCCTTTTGCACCGCGCTAGGTAATAAAGTCCGTGCAACTTCTGATGGTTTATTCAACTCATTGAGTGCACGATCTTTATTATCTGCATTCGCCTGCTTTCTTCTTAAAAGGGCTTCTACAAGGAGGTGTTTTTTTCTTTCCTCCATCATTGCGACATCCATACCACTAAATTTCATCCGCCACGTAAAAAATGAAGCAGGGGAAATGCCATGCTGACGATGCAGCTCTATGGCTGTGGCTCCTGCTTCACCTTGCTTCAGAACCGCAATGATAAATTCAAATGAGTAGGTTTTTTTAGCCATACTAAGCAATTTAAATAATGTGCACTAGCTATTGAAAAATAGGATTTGTGTAAATACAGTTTCGTCTTTGCATGGCTAAGCATCATGAGCGCAGAGGTATTAATTACTTGGACGAATACGAATTGTTTTAACAATTGCTTCGTATAGAGCCATTGCCTCTCGATTGCTTAAAGTAGCTGGGAAGTGTTGCCCCGCTCCGGCTTCTCCGGTATTCACCTCTAAATGAATGCTTGGTAGAAGTGGATTGCCGACTTCACCTAAGGTTTCCCAAACAAAGGCATGGGCCACTCCGGTTTCATCATCAGAAGGAAATACATCTAGTGATTCTTCCCCTTTTAGGGAGTTCACTTCACGAGGGCCTTGCTTGACTGTTTTTATTTTATTTAAAAACTGTTTTTTTACGCCTGATTCATCCATTCTCTCTAACAATGTTTTATATTTTTTGAAGTAAACATCGCTAGAAATACGTATTTTTACATATGGGTGATTCTTTAAAACAAAATATAAACTTGCTGCTTCTGCTTGTTGTGCTTTTCCATCATTAGCCACAAAGCCATTTTCAAAACAAAAACCGGGTTCTTTGGGGATCTCACTTTGGGATCGATATCGAACTTGGTTAAGATATTGCTCATATCCAGCTAATATTTCTTTAATTCTGACATCATCAAATGATCGATCTGATGTTATAAATGAATACCCATTAGTTACCTTCTTGTAAGTGTCAATCCCAAATGCTTTATCATTAAATGCAAATCTTGAAGAAACAATCATCCTTTGGTTTTTATTTCCTGCAAAGCGAGTTTCAACATATTTATAAGATCTGACGTTTTTCTCATTTTTTAAAAGCTCCTCTTGTTCTTTTATTATCTTTTCAAAAATTTCACTACTCGTTTTTTTTGACTGAATTTTCAGTTCTTTATAACTATTTCCTTCACTTGCTAACTCAGCCTCATTAGGTACATCAACTAAGTAACGCCCAAAACAATAAGTTTTTGTTTTTTCAAACATAGTTTGCTCCGCTGCATAAGTATTTGTCATTAATGAAAATAAGAAAGTGATGACGATAGTGGTTATTTGTAATGGTCTTATTTGCATGGTTTGACAGGCTCCGCAAGCTGAATCAATTTGGCGATGCTGTAGATGGTGGACTGCATGGCAAATAGATTTTTATAACTATTTTGATGATTAAAGCCATGCATTTTAAAAACCATTTGCGGAGCAGGAAGTAATTTTTCCAGTACAGCGCCTGAAACTAAAGGCACTGTGCCATCACCGCCCTGATCTCTATCATTTCTTAATTTAAAATGCAGGATGTTTTCAGCATCAAGAGCTACATCTGCTTTACCTGTGGTGTTACGCCATTGGTCTTTTGCTGTAAATAACGTGGGTTCATTTTCAGTAGTGACTTTGTTTTTAGTATCCCAACTAACGCTGCCAAAGGTTAGAAATTTATGGTCATCAACACCATAGTAGCCATATGTTTTAGGATGAGCAGAAAGGCCTACTGCATCGTGAAAATTGGCGGCGATAATCAACGCATCTTTATATGCTTTTAGAGGTGATTTATTCTTGGCAGATTGAATTACCCCTGCCGGATCAATTAACGATGGATCGACCATCCCCCACCAGCAGTCGTCTGTAGTTTTGCTGTAGATTTCTTCATAGGGATCTGATTCGGGCAGCTGCTTTATGATTCTTTCTTCGCCGCCAGTTTTTTGAATGATTTTGAGCCAGCCTTTTGGGTAAGCCGTATTTGGCAGCAGCTCTAATGGGCCGGGCGCGCAGGATAAGGCCGGAGTGATATCGGCAGCGTTCCAGCCAATAATTGCAGCGGCAGCAGCACCTGCAATATCAAAAAAACCATCCACTTCAGTGCCAGCCCTAAAACGCCGGTAAACTACTGGCGCACCAGCCACGGGTTGTACGCCATGCACAATGCCTAGGATTTTGCTGGAATCTTGTTGCGCGGCGGAGCGGGCAACAAATCCACCCATTGAGTGGGTAACTAAGATCACTTTACTGCAATCAAAATACTGGCTGTCATCATAAAATTGAATGATTTCATCAATGCGCTTGAGTAATTGCTCGCCAGATTCTTTATTACTTTGTAGCCAGTTATAGCCACATGCCCATACGGGGTAGTAATAGTCGTCTAATTTATCCATTTCTGCTGCACTGAGTGCGGGCGGAGTTTTATCCCATGCAGCTGCGGCCTTGGCAGCGGCTTTTTTATAATCAGGCTTGCTTTTAGCTGTCCCCTCGGTAGTGCCAAGTTGGGTTAAGAGCCCAATTTCTTCCAGCAAATGGTTGCCATCTTCTTCACTACGGCCAGGCTTGCTGTATTGCTCATTCAGGCTGATTTCTAATTGCTGTAGTGTTTCATGGTAGCTATCGGCGTGAAGTGCTCCCCAGCCCCGTTTTTTGGCTTCTTTTTCGGTGAGCATAAAGAAGTTGCTGGGGATGCTGCACGGCCCATCTGGATTCACTTCCGTATTGTTTGGATCAAATTGAACTTGCCTTTGTTCCGGTTTTTGAACGCTACGTTTTAAAGCTTGACCCAGCCCTGACAATGCGCTGTTTGGAGGGGCCCATGCATCTTTTTTTTCTTCTGCCATTCGTATATTTGTCCCC
The DNA here is from genome assembly GCF_000969645.2 of Janthinobacterium sp. B9-8. Taxonomy (NCBI): domain Bacteria; kingdom Pseudomonadati; phylum Pseudomonadota; class Betaproteobacteria; order Burkholderiales; family Oxalobacteraceae; genus Janthinobacterium; species Janthinobacterium sp. B9-8. The sequence goes on along the minus strand of NZ_CP014222.1, from coordinate 4,320,440 downwards.
ATAATCCCCGGCACAAAAATCACAGGAATCGCAGTATGCGGAGGGCGAATGATGAGTGCAGTCGGCTTAAAGTCCTCTGGGCTTTTTACGGAGCTAAACATCGGCTCACCCTTATCATCAAACTGTAAGGGCAAACGGCGTACCGCTTTAGAATCAACAGCTTGCTTTGCCATTATTTTTTCCGTGTGAGTTTAAGGTTGATCGACTCAATCGCTTTACCTACAAGGCGGCTGCTGGCCCCCTTGGCATCTGTGCTGCCACTTTCTAATAGCTTGCCCGCATCACTGTGTATTTCGTGCTTTACCTCAGTGATGGCTTTGCCAGAGCGGCTGACGATTGAAAATTGCTCATCTGTTTTACTTTCGCTCTTAGGCATCTTAGGCAGCTGAGGGCTCCCATTACCGGGGCCTTCCATATTATGCTGACTGGCTTTTTGGGTATGAGTGCCTGATGCTTGCGTGATGATATTACCGGCCCCAAGCGCAATATCGGTGCCTTGAGTACGCAGGGTAATCTTGGGGGCTTCCAGAAAAATCTCTTCTAAGGAGTAGAGGTGTAAACGCTTGGCTGAGCCAATTTCCATCTGATCGCTTTGCGCTTGAATATGAATCTTGCCTGCTGCAGCAATCAGTTTCATGCCCATTTGCTGAACAAAAATCGACAGCGATTCCCCAATACGAAAACGCAGCTTTTGCCCAATACTGTGGTTGCTGTCTTTTGCAGCAATCTGATCATGATTAGCGCCAGATACCATGCTGATCGCTGATTGGGACGAGATAGCAATGCCAGCGGGGGCGCTCATCGCCACGATGCCTTTGCCGCCTCCTTTGCCTTCTTTATCTGTATTGCTACCCGCGTGCCATTTTTTTAAATCGTTTAATAGCTGTTCTTCTTGCTTGGTATCGGTGCTCTCTGCCTCATGCGTTTCTGCTTGCTTAGCCAGTTGCTGGGCAATGGCAAGGGCTTGCTCTAGCTGAGCGATTAATTCGTCTCGTTCTAATTGAGCGCCTCTAGCACTGGGCTGATCATGCGCGGTAAGTAATAAGCCTTGCGCTCCCCTAATGGCTCCTGCCAAATCTGTTCTAAGCTCAAAGCCATTCCCGCGTGGCTCTGCCTTGCCATCTTTACGGGGATGCGTCAAAAAGCCTTGGTTGAGCTGAGTTTTACCAGTTTCACTCGATAGCTTGGCACGTACTTCCTGTGGGGTATCATCAAACAATAATTCATTGTATTGCCCACCTTGATGCTCCTTTGTTTTAATCCCCGACAGTGTTTTATTAGCAGGCAAAGAGCCAGCCCCACTAAAATCAGGCACTCCGTGGCTGCCGTTATAAACCACTCCCGTCACAATGGGCCGGTCGATATCGTTGTCTAAGTAGCTAACTAAAACTTCTTGACCGATACGCGGGATAAATTGATGGCCCCAGCTTGCCCCCGCAGAGGGGTAGGCAACGCGAACCCAGCAAGAGGATTTATCATCCAGATTTGCGCCAAACTCAGGATGCTCATCTGCTCGCTGCCATGAAAACTGGATCTTGATCCGGCCCAGCTCGTCGGTATGGACTTCTGATCCAGCAGGGCCAACCACAGTGGCGGTTTGCACCCCAAAACTGCTGGGCTTGCTGCTTTCGTCATAGCGAGGGGTGAGTGCTTGCCCTCGGCGCTGGGCGGTAAAGTCTGCCTGATAAGGTGCATTCTCCGCCGCGACCGCAGGATTAGAGCCAGCCAATAGGCTAGGTGCCAGCATCAGCAGTTGCTGGGTTAGATCAAGGGGTAAATTATTATTGGCAGTAAATTTAAGCTCGGTCACCACAAATTCACGCTTTTCAGCTGCATCCCATTCGTGAGCGGGGTGGTCTTCTAAGCGAAACCATTGCCCAGCCTGCAAAGATCGCAAAGTGCCAGAGCCGCTAAAAGACTTTTTAGCCTGATCGTGCGATTGCTGGCGTAGCTGTGCGTAGTGGCTTAGGTCTTCTGAATTGTTCGCATAGTAGTGTGCGAGTGAGCCGTAATCTTCAAAGCTTGACTGAATTTGCTGGCCGCCTTCACCCTGATCAATCGAGCTGTCATCAAAACTTTGATTGGTCTTAACGGCTTTATAATCGAAGCTGGCTAAGGCTACGCTGCAGCTCCCTAGCTGGCGCTGAGTGGTCCAATCGGTGAGGGCATCCGCCTCCTCTGTGGAATCCGCCCTGTGGAACCTGACGTGCGAATCACTGGCCTCTGGAATGGCGTAAGCATCATCAAAAATCACCATTTGTACTTGCGGTGAATCACCGGCTAAATGAACGAAGCGCCAAGATAGGCCTTCGCGCTGCATGATTCTGCATAGAAACGCATAATCAGATTCATTTTTTTGAGTGGTATAAGATTGAGACGGGTAATCACCAGACAGCTTGAAATCTAGCGTTTGTACTGAAGCAAAGACGGGGTTTTTATCTTGGTGTTCGGCTAATATCTTTTTAATAATGTCTGGCACGCTTAAATCTTGCAGCACTCGCGAAGTAAGGCGGTATCTGAGCAATGCAAAAGGCGGCTCAACAGTCAGCTTGTATTGAGCGAAGCCGCCATCAGAGCCCAATAATTGCGCCTGAGAAACGACCCCACAGCGCTCTACCACTCCCCCTTCTGCATCGGTAATCGATAGCACGACCGGTAAGCCTAGTAAAGATTTAAGCTCTAAAGCAGCGTCTGTGGATAAGCAATCAATGTAATAAAGAAAAGGCTGGTTAATGCCTTCAGTGCCTGTTACCCGTTGGGGCAACAACTGATCCCCCCATGCAGCACCATCGCCAATCTGCAATGAGATCAATCGCTGATCTTGTGAAAAAGCAGCAGCAAAAGAAGCCAGTAATTGATCGGCGCGCATGGTCGTTCCACGATTTTATCAAGCGATCAGATTACCCGATGTTTTCCCCGTTTGCCTATAAAATTACAGTTTGTTGACATTTTTACGGAAAGACCCTACTCACGAAGTAAGGGTAATCCTTTACTCCTTGTTTCTTATGAAGAAACTCATTTGTAGGATTAATCGTAATCTCGCTTACTACGCATAAAAATAAGCCTGATTACCCTGTATCAAGTATCAAGTATCAAGCTTCCAGCAAGTGCTCCCTCCCTTCGCGTTTTAAACCCCTCCGATGACTGAAGACAACACACAACAATTGCGTTTCCACTTTACGATTCAAATCTAGGTTGAAAACAGGAAAACCACGCAAATACCTAGCAATATCACGATAGATAATGGCGTTTTAGCTCTCCAAGTCTCACAAAAAAATGAATACATCCAGCATCAACAAAGGGGGCCGCCCCAAAGGCAGTACCGCTTCTGTCAGTGCTTTTAATCAGCTCAGCAAACACGTCCCCGAACTGATTAACCAAGTCCTTAATGCAGCAAGAAATGGCGACGTACACGCCGCCACATCGCTACTCACTTTGGCACGCCTCAATGAAGCTGCCGTCATTAACCCACATAAACGAGATACAAATCATGCTTAATCTTAAATTTCCTCTAGCACTCGGCAATGTCACAACGCCAGCCATTCTCAAAGCAATGAAAGAGAATGAGCACATAGCAAGCAAAGTCTTTTGTTCTTTGCACAAACTATTAGATGAATTAAGACCGCATAACCTCATGCTGCAAAGTTTTGCAGAACCAGAGCATATGAAGGAACACTTAGAAGCTTTACAAAAAGGAATTAATGCTCAGTACTTACAATTAAAAACATTAAATCAAAAATGGGAAATTCAGCGGGAATTAAAAAGAGTTGCAATTGGCCCAATGGATATTGCAGCACATCACCGACGCTCAGCAAATAGCAGCCAAATTTCTAGCCTACATCACCAGATCAATGATTCGAAAGAAGCCATTCTAGACAAGCGAGCGCAGCTCAAAAGCATGGGCGTTTCAGAACCAGAAATCGATCGTTTAAGACCTATTGTCCCTGCACAAAACCTGCTCGATGAAATCAAGGCTATAGAAGCTGAAAATAGCAAGATTGATGAATACCTCGCATACAAAGATGAAGCACTGCTCCCGACTGATCTCGTCGCACACATCCATCGAAGCCAAGCTAAATAACCCTTGCACCACTGAGTAATTAAAGATGAATCATTTAACACCGCACTACCAAGACCTCTTCCCTAAGCAAATGCTGGCTTACTTTAGACGCAACGATGCCTATTCCACGGTAAAAGCCCTCGATGGCTCAATGCTATATGAGCCTCATTCCCTGCCCACTTTTGAAGGCTTTGCATCGAGTATTGATGTCAATGCAGAAATCTTGAACGGCTGGGCCAGTGAAAAAGACGATGTGGGTGAGTTGAAATACCCCGCATTCGCTTATGCCCACCGGCTCGCCAACAATCTCCAAGAAGACCTACTGATTCAAGGCGGGCTCGTTGGCTCGTATAACTCTGAGTTTGCCGCATTCATGCTGAAAACCTTGCATGGCTGGGTTGAATAAAGCGCTTTAAACGGCCTTCGGGCCGTTTCATTGGATGAGAGGTAAGTTAGTGGCTCGATTAACAAAGAATGAATGGCACGCAGGCCGCCTACGCTGGGAAACAGAGATAAACCTAAGCTTTGCCCAACTGAGTGAAGAATTAGGCGTAAGCCGCAAAGCCGTATCACAAATGGCGGCTCGAGAAGAATGGGCACGAGCGCATATTAAGCATGTTCCGCAGGCCGTAAATGTTCCTCTAGAAGTTCCGGTCCATGTTCCGCGACAAGTTCCGCCTAATGTTCCGGTAAAACGGCCTCATCCTTCAAAAAAAGAAGAGACCGCGATCAGTCATCCAGAAGCACACAAAACTCCCCGCTCAGTAGGACGGCCCAGCTCGTATCAAGAGACTTACCCAACGCTCATGCTTGAATACTTCAAAGAAAACAAGGCTTATAGCCGTATTCCTCTTAATAACGGCGCAATTCATTACTCCCCTAATGAGCTACCGACCTTCACCAAGTTTGCTGAACGAATCGGGGTATCAGAGGAAACATTACGCAATTGGGCCAAGGCTAGAAACAAAGAAGGATTGCCACTTAGACCGGAGTTTTTTGGGGCTTACGCACGCGCGCGCAAGATTCAGGAAGATTTCATTCTGGAATGCGGCTTAGTTGGCGCGTTCAATTCTTCGATTGTGACCCTGCTCTTGAAGAACTGTCACGGCTACGAAGACATGAAGCGTGAAGAAATTGATGTGACGGCTAACAAGCGTTCCGTTGAAGAAGTAGAGGCCGCAATCATTGAAGGGATGCGGAAGACTAAAGAGCTGCAAAAAACCGTCGAAGGCCGCTTCTATCGGATCACTGGCCTAGGCAGCCCGCCGATTAATGCAGAGATTAATAATTAACTTTGATCAGTGTGCGATCGTATGACCGCACACCTGATATGCAAACTTATCCCACCCCCAATGGGGGATGAGAGAGAAGACGCATTCTATGTGCGGGAGTCTGTCGAGATAACCATTCTGGCTTCTCAGTGAGATGTGGAGCAATACGCACATGTAAGGATATCTGGTGCCTCCAAGTTTGGATGCACGCCCACACGTGGTACGCCTTAGCTAGCTTTTAACTTCCCCCAATGGGGTAAGTTGCTAGGCCATCACGCCTCTTGCCTCAGTCTTACCTTGGGCAAGCCCTAGTCAAGCCCCGATAATGACACAGCCATTTTACGATTTATCTTTCAATATCAAGGGGTAGTAATTTTATTACGATCCCAATTAGGTAGGGATTGAGCCCAAAACCCAGCTTAGTAAGAAACCGGTTATGCTGACTTCTTCAATTTGAGTGAGTTATCCAACTGAGGATTACGAAAAAAGCGCTACCCCCAATGAAATCGGGATTTTGAGTAAAATAGATCAAAGCACATTTGCTGACATCTTCCCGTCACCCCGTGTGCGAGATCAGGGCTAGTTGGCGTGGTTTTCCGCGTTACTACAAGCCGCTACGATGTGCGCGAGATTGAGCCTAGATCACCAAGAAAACATCGTAGTGATCAGCCAATCGCTCACTTAAAACAATACCCAAACACCAAGTACCTACACATTTTAGGTATACGCTTAGGTATACGAATTGACTTAAAAAAATCAACAATCTAGTAAAACAGCCACATACAAGGCTAATTTCGAGTCCCGCCATACCACCAGATGCTTCTCTGGTTAGCACCAGAGAGAAAAGCCCCGCAAATCTAACGATTGCGGGGCTTTTTACATTTATCATCCTTCGCCCAAGTGCCAGCAAAACGGGTCACCATTGTTGGTATATTTGTTGGTATCAAAACCACACTCAACAGTCTACTTTCATACATTCCTCAAATCAGCGTTGCTGACAGAGAGCTGCGCAGGATACCCGCGCTGCATTTTGGCTTTTGATAGCATGCCCTTCGTTTGCCACCAAGACCATATAACCTGTCTCTATTTTAAGAACGATCATGTACTGTAATGGTCAAGTATTTTCAGGGACCAAGATCGGTTTTCTTGCTGCCATTTATTGTTCGTAAATCATCGGTAGCAAATTGTCTCGGGCTGAGTGCAATCGCATGCAGTTACCCCATTCTTTCGACCTGATCAGTCATTTTCATCGGATTTGACCAGTATACTTCGTAACCTGATCGGCAGAGACCGCCCCACAGCGGCCGGTCAGCAGCAACAATATCGTGATCTGTCCCGGATTGATTTCAATTGCTAGGACAAAAATTAGCAACCCGCCCTAAGTCAATTTTCAATCGGCTGAGAGGGCAGTTTTCGATCTGCGCCAACAGAATTGTAGGAATCGGAGACATGAAAATCAGAGCTTACACACTCAATGCTTTTGCGAAGACCAGCCAAGGCGGCAATCCAGCCGGAGTCGTCTTCGATGCGGACGCTTTGACTGAATCGCAAATGCATGAAATTGCCAGAATCATTGGCTTCAGCGAAACAGCCTTTTTGATGAAATCCAGTGTCGCGGACTTCAAAGTGCGTTTTTTTACGCCAACAGATGAAGTGGATCTTTGTGGGCATGCCACGATAGCAACGTTCTTTGCTCTGGCGAAGTTGGGATTCGTGCGGCCCGGCCAGTACATGCAGGAAACCAAAGCCGGGTTGATGAAAGTCGTTGTAGCCGATGATTTGTCGATCCTGATGGATCAGAAAGCCCCAAGTTTTTTTGACGTTTTAGAACCTGCTGATATTGCAGCTTCTCTGAATCTGAATGTAAATGAACTTATGGCGGGCATGCCCGTACAGATAGTAAGCACCGGCATCCGGGATATCATGGTTCCGGTCAAGTCCTTGGAAATCCTTCACGAAATGAAGCCCGACTTTGACCGAGTTGGCGACATCAGCAGGCAGCGGAACGTCGTGGGCTTTCACGTATTCACACTAGAGACTTTGAACGAAGGGATGGCCCACTGCAGAAACTTGGCACCACTTTATGGTATTCCAGAGGAATCCGCGACAGGGACGTCTAACGGTGCTCTTGCTTCGTATCTGTTTCAGCAGGGGCTAGTTAACTCTTTACAAGCAAAAAAACTCGTCATGGAACAGGGCTATTCGATGGAAATGCCTTCAGAGATCGTGGTGTCTTTGACAACTGAAGGAAATACCATTTTGCAGGTTAAGGTTGGAGGCAAGGCTTTGAATTTGACTGAGCGGGAGATTGAACTGCCCTACTCCAAATCGTCAGAAAAGATAAACTGAAAACGATAGCCGGCGAGATGTTCAGGGGAAGGGAGGAGAGCAAGCCCCCTGGAGAACAAGATACCGGTGATCAAGTGCGCAGCGGTCGGTCAGACTCCTTGCAAGTCAACACCTTTGCGATAGTGCGATAATTAACGTAAGCGACCGGCGAAGTAACCTTGCCGGTAATAGGTCGACAGCAAAATAGCGGCGGCATACCTGAGTTACGTCCAGCACCGTATTCACTCAGCAGAGCGTTGAACAAGATTCGTGAGCCACTTCCTCGCCGAGCTACCGGAGGATCGGCGATGCCAGCTAACCACGACGTCGAAAGTTTCCATCTCAGAATCGAAGGCGGTAATTGTCAAACTAGTTGTCGGCTTTGGCCGAGATGTCAAAGCCGAACCAGAAAAAATGAGAGGCCGCAAACCATCAGGTAGCGGCCTTCATCATTTTTAATTCGCGCCATGGCGGCTCGGCCATAGCCGCCACTCATGTGCACTTCTTGGCACTACATCGAACTACTTACTTTTGCGTTAGTTTCATTGTGGGTCGACAATTGGCTGTCAATTGACGGTAGTCGGCCAAAAGCTGGCTTTTTATCCCAACGATTTTGGCCTAATCCAACACCCGTGATCCCCGTTGCAATCTTTCAGCTCACTTCACCTTCTGTGGTTTGCTCATTACAAAAATTATCGTAAACATGCGAGCAATATGGATAATTTTTTCTTGGAGCGACCGCCCTTCAAGCTGCTAACGAACATGGCACGAAGGCAGTGAGTGCGCTTGTCAAGTAAGGAAACAGAGACCCAATTACTTTTACTGCAGAGAGTGGCTGTCCTTGTATTCGTGTGTTTCAGCTTGAGTGGCTGTTCAGCGACATGCAATTCGCTGGCGAACAATCTGAATCCGTGTAATGCAGTGCTGTGGGCTGCGCTGCCCATTGCGGTGGCTTATGACGAGGTCCGAATAGATTCACCAGACCGATACAGATTACCCCGTGAATGGGATGCGTCGATAATGGCGGGTGATATGGCGGTTATAGAGAAAAGCTGGGCTGGGATGTGAGGAAATCTAGCCGTACGCGCGAGTAAACCCAGCAGGTAAACATCTTGTGCTTGTTAACGCCATCAATTCTGCTGCCCGTCAAAATACACTTAAGTCCTCTACATTTCGTCCGATATAGCGGATGACGATGGCTTTAATTTCGTCTTTTATGTCCAGCCATCCGGCTGATTGAATAACCGTTTTCTTGATAAAAAAACAGGTAAAAACGATTCAATACGATGCTTGCTGATGCGGGCTTCAGCACAACGATTGAATGGCCCTGCCCGGCTCAATGTTTGCTTAGTTTTATGCGGCATTTCACTGAGAAAATCAGGATAGGAAAATGGCGATAAGCCTTAATACCAACCTTACGGCAATCAGTACTCAGCGCAGCTTGAGTACGTCGCAAAGTGCTTTGGCTATTTCCTTAAATCGCCTTTCATCCGGCCTGCGTATCAATCGTGCGCAGGATGATGCAGCGGGGCTGGCGATTAGCAGCCGTATGTCTTCAAAAATCAATGGCACGAGCCAATCGATTCGTAATGCCAACGATGGGATTTCGATGGTGCAAACGGCCGAAGGGGCGATGAGCGGGATATCCGATAGCTTGCAGCGCATGCGCGAGCTATCCGTGCAAGCGGCCAATGCGCCGGTATCAAGCGCTGATCGCAAATTAATGAATGATGAAGTTCAGCAGTTAAGCGCAGAAATCCAGCGCATTGCCAGCTCCACCCACTTTAATAACATCCGCTTACTAGATGGCAGTTTTAACTCGCGCTCTTTCTATGTGGGCACAGGCGATGCAATCAGCATTAGCTCGATCAGTAATATGCAAACCTCACACTTAGGCAGCACAGGCTCTTCGTTTGAGGCATCACTCAAAAGCGAGGCGATCACGTCCTCGCTCAGTGCTGGAGATTTGCTGCTGAATAATGTGTCGGTCAACGCTTCAATACTGGGCGCTGCTGCAGGGCAGACTGCAGATAGCGCTTTTGCGATTGCTTCGGCCATTAATGACACCTCGGCCACCTCAGGCGTCAGCGCTAGTGCCAGCACAAAAGTAATTAGCGCAGCCCCCGGCTCATTTAGCAATATTGCTGCATTTAGCATCAATGGCGTTGATATTGGCTCGGTCAGCGCGGGCACGGATGCCAGCAGCCAAGGCACTAACCTTGCCAATGCGATTGCAGGCTTTGCAGCGCAAACCGGTGTAACGGCAAGCGCCAGTGCCGGCATTGTGACGATCAGCGCTGCGGATGGCCGCAATATTAATATTGGTTTAAACGGCACGGTCGCTAATGCAGCAACTGCAGCCGCCAATAAAGCGGCGTTTCTTAGCCAAACAGGCTTGGCAGCTGGAGCTGTAGGCTCTCAGGGAACGGCGGCGGTGGCGGCTCAAAACACATTTAATATTGCCGCCAGTATAGGGGCTGGTGCTCAGTTTGCAGTCAATGGGATCAGCTTTACTGTGCGCAATTCAGCGCTGGCATCAGCAGTGGTTGATGCCAGCCATGTAGATTTGAATATCGCTGGCGCGAGCAATAATGCGGCAACGGTTTCATCGGCGCTCAGCAGTGCCATATCGATGGCACAAGGCAATGGGCTGACCGCTGCCGCACTGAGTGATTTTAGTGTTTCGGATGGTGGCGGCACGGTGGTGCTTAATGACAATACGCCCGGCGCGTCAAGTACCAGCATTTCCAGTAGCAGTGGATCCGTCACACGCAATATCACGGGGGCAGCAACCAGCAGTGGCAGTGCAGCCACTAATCGCGGCACGGTTACGCTTACAAGCTTTAGCGAAGAAGGCCTGAGCGTTGCCGGAACAGCCCCTGAAAACGCGGGGTTAACAGCCGGCATTACCCTCGCCACCGCAATCGCCACCATCGCGGGTATTACTTCAGTAAACACTTTAACGGCAGCAAACGCGCAAAAAGCCATCTCCTCGCTCGATAGTGCATTAGATAGCGTCAATAGCGCCCGCAGCGCTTTAGGGGCTTACCAAAATCGCTTTACGTGGGCGGTATCGAGCATGCAAAACTCGCTGGAAGACCTAAGCGCCTCGCGCAGCCGCATCCGGGATGCTGACTTTGCAGCCGAAACCGGAAGCATCACCCGTGCCCGCATTTTGCAGCAGGCAGGCACGGCCATGCTGGCCCAGGCCAATACCACGCCCTATATGGTGATGGCACTATTGAAAGGCGCGCTTTAATTCACAAGCCCAAGCCAGCTCTGCCACAGCACGCAATGCTCACTATGCCCGCCATATACGCAGCGCTAATCTGCTAAAATGCAGCAAATTCATGCAATGCAATAAGTCTGAAGCAATCGCTTTTAAACATCTGTATCGCTCTCCCTAGTTTGCTCTACCCGCCCTAATCTTCAGGCGCTTTTACCGTAAGGCTCGTCATGACCACTATTTCTACTCCCCGCAAATCTGTCGCCATTATTGGTGGTGGCCCTGCTGGCCTGATGGCCGCCGAGATTCTTAGCCAAGGCGGGGTAGACGTAGATCTTTTTGATGCGATGCCATCGGTGGGCCGTAAATTTTTGCTCGCTGGTGTGGGCGGTTTGAATATCACTCACTCCGAATCTGCCGAGCCATTTCTAGCCCGCTATGGCAAGCACAGTAGCGAGCTACAGCCTTTACTGGCGGCCTTTGGTAACGATGCCTTGCAAGAATGGGTACATGGGCTGGGTGTTGAAACCTTTGTGGGTAGCTCAGGCCGTGTGTTTCCAAAAGAAATGAAAGCAGCCCCCCTATTACGCGCGTGGATTTCCAGGTTGCGTAGCAGCGGCGTGCGCATTCATGTACGCCATCGCTGGCTGGGCTGGAATGAAGCCGAGCAAATGCGCTTTGCAACGCCAGATGGCGAAATCAGCCACAGCAGCGACGCCACCATTCTGGCCTTGGGGGGCGCAAGCTGGGCCAAGTTAGGGTCTGATGGCCTATGGCAACCACTGCTGGCAGAAAAGGGCGTCGTAATCGAGCCTTTAAGCGCTGCTAATTGCGGCTTTGATATTGGCTGGAGCGATCACTTAAGCGAGCGCTTTGCTGGCTCACCACTGAAAGCCGTGGCCATTGAATTTAAAGGCGTGCGTAAACAAGGTGAATTTGTACTGACTAAGGGCGGCGTGGAAGGCAGCTTAATTTACACTTTCTCAGCCGCCATCCGTGATGAAATCAAAGCCAATGGCAGTGCCGATATTTTGCTAGATCTGGCCCCAGGCAAATCGCTGGAGCGTGTATTAGAAGACCTGAAGCGCCCACGCGGCGCAGATTCAATGGCCAGCCATTTGCGCCGCAAATTAGGCATCGAGGGCGTAAAAGCAGGCCTACTGCGTGAAGAAATTTCACGGAACGATTTTAACGATATGAATAAGCTTGCCGCCGCCATTAAAGGCCTGCCGCTCAAACTATTAGCCCCACGCCCAATAGACGAAGCAATCAGCAGCGCAGGTGGCGTGTGCTTTGAGGCAATGAGCCCGGCACTGATGCTGGAAAAAATCCCCGGTGTATTTTGCGCAGGTGAAATGCTCGATTGGGAAGCGCCAACCGGGGGCTATCTGATTACCGCCTGTCTTGCCAGCGGCAGGCAAGCTGGGCTGGGCGCATTGGAGTACTTAAACGCCCGCTGAGATTCAAGCTTAAGCCATGCTATAAAATATAGCGTGGCTTAATGTAATATTTCATAGTCAAAAAAATAAAGTTAGAAAGCGTGTAAATCAACGCTCGGGCTAGGCCTCACTAAAATGCCTAGCAACACTCTATTTTTAGCAAAAATTAGCCCATCTATAGCAAAACCTCCCCTACCTCAGCTGGTTTTTTTCAAAACAGGTAAATACACGCCGCTACAAATTTAATAATTACTTACATAAAAAATTAAATAAAAGTAAAAAAATCCACCCGCCCATGCAATATTGCTGGAAAAAGACAACCGTCTCCCGCCAGAAAAACCCACCTCTAAGCCACCATTTTTGACCTGCTGTCAGCAAAGACATATACATGGCATCTTTGTGACGCCCGCTCATCCATAGTGAATATGAACAGTAATCACTATGGTGGTGTGCAATGTCTTCCTTCCAGAAAAACCTGATGGCGTCTATCGGCTGTTTGATCACGCTAGTTATCTTATTTGCCGTGTATGTCAGCCTGCATATCAGGGTGGATGAAGCTAATTTGCAGCGCTATCAGTCTTATTTACTCGCCGATGAGCTGCGCCAATCTTCCGACGATTTAACCCGCCTAGCCCGCACCTATGTAGTGTCGCGCGATCCAGCTTATGAAAAGCAATATATGGATATTTTGGCGATTCGTAATGGCGACAAAGCACGACCAGAAAACTACAACCGTATCTACTGGGATTTTGTAGCCGCCACAGGCACCGCACCAAGAGCAGACTCCGCCGTAAAACGCCCTCTATTAGAAATGATGAAAGAGCTGGGTTTTACCGATGAGGAATTTGGCAAGCTCACTGAAGCCAAGAAAAACTCCGATGGCCTAGTGAATACCGAAGTAGAAGCGATGGGTTTAGTCAAAAAAACAGATGAAGGCGCCGAAGAAGGCTACGCCAAGGCGCGGGCCATGATGCACGATAAGACTTATCACGCAAATAAAGCCAAAATCATGCAGCCCATTGATGAGTTTTACACCCTGCTTGAAGCACGTACCGCAAAAGCCGTACTCGATGCCAACCAACTAGCGAGCATTGCTAAAATCATCTTTATTTTAGTTGGGGTCGCCACCTTATTTATGCTGTGGCGCACCTTTGTGGCCTTGCGCAATACAATAGGTGGCACAGTAGAGGAAGCCAGACAGCATATTAGCTACATGGCCGCAGGAGATTTTGCCCACCGCATAGAAATGAGCGGCCGTATTCCCGATAGCTTTCTGGCGCTGATGGGCGATATGCAAATCAAACTCAGCCACATCATGCAACAAGTTTCACATGCCGCCCAGGAAATAGAGCGAGGCGCAGATGCCATTGGCAATGCTTCTGATGAAGCCGAAGATTTGGTTAAAAATCAATCCGACTCGATGCTCGCCATGCGCGAAACCGTACAACAGCTCGTGGCCAGCATTAATCAAATATCAAGCAGCGCCAACAATGCCAGCGATATGACCAAGTCTTCCAGCCATACCCTAACTCGTGGTGATCAAGTCATCCGTGAAACGGTAGACAGCATCAAAACCATCGCCGCCACCGTTCAAGAGGCCTCCGGCAGCGTAGCTATGCTCACTGGCCATGCCCAGCAAATCTCTGTGATTGTGCAGGTCATCAGAGACATTGCCGATCAAACCAATTTGCTCGCCTTAAATGCCGCCATCGAGGCAGCGAGGGCTGGCGAACAAGGGCGAGGCTTTGCCGTCGTCGCCGATGAGGTACGAAAACTCGCCGAGCGCACTGCCAGCTCCACTCAGGAAATTACCGAAAAGGTACGCAAAATTCAGGAAGGCACTGAATACACGGCAGTACATATGAATAATGGTGTAAACAAAGTAGAAATAGGCGTTGAGCTAGCCAGCCGCGCAGGCACGGCCATTGAAACCATACGCATCGATGCAGGAGCAATGGGGGATGTGATCAGCGATATCAGCAGCTCGCTGCACCGGCAATCACAAGAGGCAAATAAAGTGGTCGATAATATCGATCGCGTTTCACAGCTCGCCTCTGCCAGCAGCAGTGCAGTAGAAAAAGCCGCCGGCAACGCCCGCCGCCTGCGAGAGCTATCCAAAGCGCTCTCTGTAGAAATGCAGCAATTTCATTTGGTTTGACGCGAAAAGAACGCCTTCCTATCAACCCAATCCTATCAACTTAAGGTGAATTCGTAGCTTGGGTTACGCTGATTTATCCGCCCTTTAAATAGGCGCATAAACCAGCTAACCCAAGCTACAAAAGCATCATTTCCTTTTGGTCTTACTTAAGTTGATAAGATTGCTACTCCACCGCCCCACCCAAAGCCTTATAAATCGCCAACAAATTACTCGCCTGATCGAAATGATTTTGTAGCAGGCTGGTTTGAGCGCTACGGCGACGGGCGGCGGCGTCTAGCCAAGGCTGAATATCTGTGGCCCCAGCTTCAAAACGCGCTTGGGCGATACCATCCAGCTTCGCCGCCAATTCCAATGATTTAGCCAACTGCTGATTTTGCTCACCAAGGCGAGCTCTGGCATCCAGTGCTTGCTCGGTTTCGGCCAGCGCTTTATAGAGGCCTTGCCTGAATGTAGTGAGCAATTCTTCATACTGTGTACGACTAATATCCAGATTCAGCTGATGCTTTTCCCAATCTAAAAAAGGCAGCGCCAAATTCAGCCCTGCGGATGCAACAGGGCTCTGAAATAGCTCGGCTAAAGCAGAGCTACTGCTACCTAGGCTGGTGGTGAGCGAAAAGCTGGGGTAAAACGCGGCTCTGGCCACATCAATTTGCGCCAAACTCGCCCTTAATCTGGCCTCCATCGCTTGCAAATCGGGGCGACGACCTAGCACTTCGCTGGGTAAACCAGCAGCAATAACCGGTAAATCACCCTGCGGCAAGCTGGCTCCAGCCAAGGTAAAACTCTGTGGTGGCCGATCAAATAATAAACTCAGGCTATAAAACGCAGCTTTCCTTTGCTGCAAAAGCTGGGTGTGATTCGCTTCTTCACTGAGCAAGCTTTGCTCAGTGCTCAGCACCTCGCTTTTTGCCAATGCCCCGGCCTGATTTTTAGCCTGAGCAATCGCCAGCACTTGCCTGAGCTGCTGCAAATTAAGCGTGCTAGCAGCTAGCTTCTGATCTAGCAAAGCAATCGTCCAATATTGGCTGGCCACCGATGTAGAGATCGATAATTTAAGCGCCTGCCTGTCAGCCTCAGTAGCAATCCGCTCTTCTCTGGCTGCCGCTCTATCACTCGCCAAACGCCCCCACAGATCAAACTCATAGCTGGCCGTGGCCGATAGGTTGTAGCTTTGGCGATTCACCACAGGGTCAAAACTGCGATTCACACTCGCCCCGCCAATGCCACTCAATACAGGCAAAGCCGCGTGTTCACTCACGCCGGTCCGAAGATGTGCGCGGCGTAGCCTGATGGCCGCGATAGATAAATCAGCATTGCTTTGTAAAGCATCGTCGATTAGCTGCGTTAGCGCTGCATCATGAAACGCCAGCCACCACGCGCCCTGATACACGCCAGCTGCCTGATTTTGCTCAGCCCATTGGGCTGGCACGGCGGGTAAAGGTACATTAGGGCTGGGGCTCAGCAAGGAGCCACAGGCACTTAGGAAAACCGTTGAAAGTAATAAGATTTTTTTCATTTTTATTCTCGCGCCAAGGCTTCAATCGGGTCTAAACGCGCGGCATTACGAGCGGGCAGAAAGCCAAAGAACACGCCGATCAGTGTTGAGCAAATAAAGGCGGCGATAAAGGATCCAAGAGAGAAAATCATTTGCCAATCGGGCACAAAAAATTGCACCAAAGCACCGATACCCAAGGAGAGCAGCACGCCAATCACGCCACCAATCAGGCAAACCAGCACCGATTCGGTTAGAAACTGCTGCATCACATCGCTTTGCCGCGCGCCCACCGCCATACGAATGCCAATTTCACGCGTTCTCTCGGTAACCGATACCAACATAATATTCATCACACCTATCCCGCCCACTACAAGGGAAATCAGCGCAATCATCGATAGCAACAGCGCCAGCATCTGGCTGGTTTGCTCGATCTTTTTAACGACGCTATCCATGTTGTAGATAAAAAAGTCCTTGCTGCCATGTCGCAGCGTGAGTAGCTTTTCTATGCTTTGCTCGGCAGCGGCAGACGATTGCCCATCCTTTACCCGCACGG
Organism: Janthinobacterium sp. B9-8; assembly: GCF_000969645.2. NCBI lineage: Bacteria > Pseudomonadati > Pseudomonadota > Betaproteobacteria > Burkholderiales > Oxalobacteraceae > Janthinobacterium > Janthinobacterium sp. B9-8. The sequence continues at coordinate 4,303,910 of NZ_CP014222.1, read as the reverse complement.
TGATATTGTTAAAATATTGCTGGCCAAACAGGCGATTAGCCGTGGTAGTAAATGGTAGCCAGACTTGCAAAGATTGCCCGCCGCCACCAAAGCCACTCTTATTTTCTGCCGCCACACCAATCACGGTGGCCGGTAGATTTCCCACTAAAATCACCTGCCCCAGCGGGTCTGCCCCATTAGGGAATAATTTACGCTGGGTATTGTGATCGATCACCACCAGCTGCGATTGAGAGGCCACATCCTCACTATTAAAAAACCGCCCCAGTGCAGGCTGCAAGCCACTGACCCGAAAATAATACTCGCCCACCCCACTCACGCTGGCCCCGATATCCAAGGCGCGATGGCGCAAGCGCAAACTGGCGCTGGTGCTTGGGGTGACGCTATCAATAAAAGGCATCGCTTGCAGCGCGGTAATATCCCCCGGCAGCAAGGAGCGCAGACTACCCGCCCTGTCGTCTCCCCAGTCTTTACCGGGGAAAATATTCATCGTATTGCTGCCAATTTCACCAATATTTTGCAGAATCTTGCGCTTAGCCCCCTCGCCAATCGCCACAATCGACACCACCGAAGTAATGCCAATCACCACGCCCAGCATAGTAAGCAAGGTACGCATCCGATTCGCCGACATTGCCCGCCAAGCCATATTTAAAGCGGCCAGAAAGCGATCCAGCACCACCCTTAGCGATTTAACTTCCCGCCCGTGCGGCGCAATTTTGCCTTCCACCAATACTTCAACTGGCTTACTGCGGTCGCTAATAATGCGGCCATCGCTGATCTCTACAATGCGCTCGGCGCAATCGGCCACTTTATGATCGTGGGTAACAATAATCACGGTGTGGCCCTGCGCGTGCAGCTCGCGCAGGATATTCATCACTTCTTCACCGCTATGGCTGTCCAGCGCACCGGTTGGCTCATCAGCCAGAATCACTTCGCCGCCATTCATCAAAGCGCGGGCAATACTCACCCGCTGCTGCTGACCACCAGAAAGCTGGCTGGGGCGGTGCCCAAATTTATCGCTTAAACCAAGGCGACGGAGTAAAGCTTTGGCTCTATCCTGCCGCGCATCCTTAGCCAGCCCAGAATAAACCGCAGGCATTTCCACATTGCCCTGCGCAGATAGGTGCGGCAATAAATGGTAGCGCTGAAAAATAAAACCAAAACGATCCCGCCGCAGCCCTGCCAGCTCATCACTATCAAGGCCGGATACATCGCGGCCATTCACCTGATAAGTGCCCGAAGTCGGCTTATCCAGGCAGCCCAGAATATTCATCAAGGTGGATTTGCCCGAGCCGGAAGCGCCCACAATTGCCACCATTTCACCGGCATGAATACAAAGATTAACCTGATCCAGCACCACCGCTTCGCTGTCGCCAGCCGGAAAGCTGCGCACAATATTGGCGAGCTCTAAAAGAGGCTTACGCACGGCTATGCTCCAATCGACACAGAAGCTTCTGATTTACCCAAGGCCGCATCGCCTGTGACCACCAGATCACCTTCTTTTAAGCCTTCGAGCACTTGCACCTGCACATTATTATTCAGGCCAGTTTTGATCTGCCTATCGACCGCAATGCCATCCACGCCCACCACCCTCACGGTATAGCGGCCATCTTTAGCCTTGGCCCCTAAGGCAATGGTGGGAATACTTAAAACACTTTTTGCGTGCTCCAGCACAATCGCCACCTGCGCGGTCATATCCTGACGCAGTGCGTGTGTTGGATTGGGCACTTCAAACAGTGCATTATAAAAAATTGCGTTATTGACTTTCTCTGGGGTCGGCTGAATCGCACGCAGCTTGCCGTAATAGCGCTTATCCGGCTGGCCCAAGGTGGTGAAATACACCACTTGCCCGGCGTGAACTTTCATCACATCCGCCTCAGAAATCTGCGCTTTAACGGTAATGGTGTCTAAATCGGCCAAGGTTAAAAGATTAGGCGCTTGCTGGGCCGCAATCACAGTCTGGCCCTCCAGCGTAGTAATCGCCGCTACTTCGCCATCAATCGGCGCAAGAATACGGGTGTAGCCAAGGCGGGTTTTAGATGAATCAAGCGTGAGCTTGGCTTTTTTGATATCGGCATCGCGCTGCGCCAAATCTGATTGCAGCGTTCTTTGCTTTAAGCTCGCATCTTCTACCGCCTGCTTGGATGTGGCTTCCCGGCTCAGCATGGTTTGCTGGCGGGCCAGCTCAATTTTGGCCTGCTCTAATTGCAGCAGAGTCGATTGCCTTTGCGCGAGCAATCCTTCCAAAGAAGCCTCTGCATTCAGCGCCTCGTTTTGCGCCAACTCTGGATCAATTGTTGCCAAGAGCTGGCCTTTCTTTACTCTGTCCCCCAGCTCAACGTCCAGCTTTTGCAACTGTCCGGAAACCTGCGCGCCCACGTCCACCTTACGAAAAGCCTGCAAAGTGCCCGTCGCCAGCACTGCATTTTCTAAATCAGCCTTCGCCACCTTGGCCGTGGTGTACTGAGGAGCTGCCTTACTTGGGAAGAAAATCGCCTTTACTCCCCAGCCCAGCAAAGCCAGCAGGAGCAAAACCATTGCAATTCGCAACCAAGACCAACGTTTAAACTTCCAAGCCATCGCGTTTTCTTCCAGCCAGTAGATAAAACAAGATGGCAAGCATAACATTTGATGCAATCATTCTTTGTCGTAAAAAAGTAGCACGGCCGCATACTTTAACGACAGGATCACCCAATTCAGCCGTGCAAGATCAAGCTATCTTCTGGAGCCTGATCGCGCTCGTTCAAGCCATAATCCCGTGTAACCAGAGCCACGCGCAGGCGGTAATCTGCAAAAACTTTCTGTCGGCCAAGCGATTGCGCACCCTGATGCTTTGCACTACAACGCCAAGCCTTCACCGCCGCCTCATCGCGCCAAAAAGACAAAGAAAGCAGCTTATTAGGCTCGCTCAGGCTGCTAAAACGCTCTATAGAAATAAAACCATCCTGCTGGGCCAATTCACTGCGTAAATCAGCAGCAATGCACAAGTATTCCTGCATTTGCGCAGGCCAAACTTCAAAAATTACGGCAATCATGGGGAGTCCTTTTGAATAAGCGATGTTGCTCAGTAAAACCCAAATCTTGAACCACGGAGGGCACAGAGAAAACGGAATTTCACGGAGGAAAAATATGTCTTGAGTTAAGTTTTTTTCTTAGGCTTTAAGTATTTCAAAACCCAGCAATTAGGATTCGTATCGCTGCTAGTGGCACGGGGCTTAAATCTCCCCTTGAAACACGCCGGAGCGAGGAACAAGCGGGGCGGGGTTTCGCCAAGGGAGCGAGGAACGAGCCAATCCCGCCCGCCGCCGACTCGATTGTCCGCAGCGCAGGAGCTTTCGTGTTTTTGAATTTGTCGCTTGGCTTCGTTTCTTGGCGAAGCAAGAAAGGAAGGCCCCGCGGTGGCTACCGCTCCAAAATCAACGTGCCGAAGGCACTAAAAAGATGATCGCTGCGTAATATCAGGTACTAATAAACCTCGGAATGCGCCCATTGACTGAGGCTTGATATATCCATTGTAAGGGCCCTGCTGTATCTCGCTCAGCTAGGTAGTCGCTCAAAATTGCTGTCGTTATTTTGATTGCCAGCGCCTGCCCGGGACAGCCATGCCGGCCATGGCCGAAGCTCAGGCTACGGCGAGCTGCGCGGTTTAGTACAAAATCATCGCCCTTTACATTAAAGGCAGCATCACGATTAGCAGCCGCAAGGAGCAGCAATACAGCGTCGCCTTTTCGCAAAAGCTGACCGTGGATTTCGAAGTCTTGCACCACAAAACGCCTGGTGTTTTGCACAGATGGATCGTAGCGAGCGACTTCCTCAACAAAAGAAGTCAGCGATAAAATCGCTACAGCTCCATGCTGCTGTAACGCAATCAGGCAATTGCCAAGCAGGCCCGCCGTTGCTTCATAACTTTGCGAAAGCAGGCCGATTAAATTAGCCAGCAGCGCTTGGTGATCGATGTCATCTGAATTTTGTAAAAGATGAGCCAGCACACTGCCTTGCGGCAAATCCCCCTCCAAAGCTCCAGTGAAATGCACCAATAAACACTGCGCAGCCACGCTTGCCCTGGCAAGGTCTGCATCACGGCTTAAAGGAGAAAGACAAGCCACAAAATCGGCAATCCAGCCCATTATTTCGGGCTGGGTATCTGGTGTAAAACCCAGTAGGTCAGCCAATACCGCCACCGGCACAAAATGACAAAGCGCGTACAAGTCGCACTCCGATGAGCGCCATTTTTTAACGAGCTGTGGCAAACACGCCGTATCAACCAAGGCTAAGTTGCGCTGGATAGCCTGCTTTAAATGCAGATGCGCCTGCCCCTCGTTCATCCGAATCAGGCGTGCAAATACTTCAGCCGCTGGCATTCCAACAATGGCTGCAGGGACCGGCTCGTTTGGCGGGCACACCACGCAATGCGGGCTTTGCATCAGCTCCATAATTAAATCTGCCCTGCTCACCACCCATATTTTGTGCTCCGTATCAAAGAAGATAGGCGCTTCATCCCTCAGTACCGCGTAATAGACATAAGGGTGAGCATGGGCCGCCGCAGCGAGCGGGTGAATCCTTGTAGAAACCATCGCATTCCATCCATGCTTGTTTAATCAAGGGGATATTGTGTAGATTGCCGCCATACCTTACTTCGCTCCAGAGCGAAACATGGAATGCGCCACCCTACTCAGCACGCCTTGGAACTCATCATGGAAGACTCCCGCCTAGCCAGTGTTGCAGCAGCCATTGCCGAACCTGCCCGCGCCAGAATGCTTTGTAGCTTGCTCGATGGCAAAGCCCGTACCGCCACCGAGCTGGCCATCGTTGGGGAAGTGAGCGCATCCACGGCCAGTGCCCATTTAGCGCGATTGAAAGCCGAGCAACTTGTCAGCATGCTGACTCAAGGCAGGCATCGCTACTACAGCCTGCATAATCACGATGTGGCATCGGCACTTGAAGCACTGCTAGTAATTTCAAACACACCTAAAACGCCCTTTAGCCCCAACACTCCCCATTATTTGCAATCAGCGCGCACCTGCTACGACCATATGGCAGGGACGGTGGCGGTGCAATTACACGATCGCTTATTTGTCATGGGCTGGCTGCAGGCAAGCGATGGCGATGCATCCCAGTATGTTTTAAGCGAGCAAGGCCAACAGGCCCTGAGTAAACTTGGCGTGGATTTGCCTGAGCTGGTAAAAAAACGCCGCCGCTTTGCCTGCGCCTGCCTCGATTGGAGCGAGCGCAGCCCCCATTTAGGTGGTGCACTCGGTGCGGCGCTGCTACTCCTAGCCAAAAAACGCGGCTGGGTAGAGCAAGATTTAGATAGCCGCCGCCTACAAATCAGCCGTGCTGGCCAAAATGCCATGAAAGATCTTTTTGGCGTCACTGTGTAACCCCCTTACTTTTAGGCCCGCTATGTCTCTACTCAATGCCGCTCTTGCGCAAGAAATCGTTAATCGCACCATGGCGATTATTGGCAGCAATGTGAATGTAATCGACGCCTCGGGCACGGTGATTGGCAGTGGCGATGCAGATCGGCTGGGCGAGCAGCATGAAGGCGCTTTGCTGGCGTTATCTCAGCAGCGTACGGTAGAAATTGACGACGCCATGGCGCAGCAACTGCATGGCGTGCGCCCCGGTGTGAATTTACCTTTGCGCCTTGCTGGGCAAATTGTGGGCGTGGTCGGTATCACCGGCCAGCCCGATGCGGTGCGCCACTATGGCGAGTTGGTGCGAATGACGGCTGAAATGAGCTTGGAGCAAGCAAGGCTGATTCAGGCACTGGGACGTGACACCCGTTACCGCGAAGAGCTAGTTTTGCAACTGATCAAAGGCGAAGCCGCGCCGCATTCAGACTTAGAAGCTTGGGCGCAAAAGCTGGGTGTAGATATTCAGCGTCCGCGCGTAGTGGCGGTGATTGAAGTAGATAGCGGCACGCTAGGCATTGATGCCGCTTTGGCCGAGTTGCAAGAGCTGCAAACCCTACTAAGTACGCCAGAGCGCGACAATCTGGTTGCCACCGTTTCTTTAACCGAGTTAGTGGTGCTCAAACCGGCCTTAGATCACCAAGCCCGCTGGAACCCGCAAGAGCACCGGCTGCGCGTACATGATTTACTCGCACGGGTCGCCAGCAAAAGCAGACTGGGGGTACGTATCGCGCTAGGGCAATATTTTAGTGCCACCAATGCCGTGGCGCTGTCTTATCAAAGCGCTATCACCACCTTGCAAATCGGCAAGACACGCCACCCGGAGCAAGCCTGTTTTTTTTATCAGGATTTAAGCTTGCCGGTGCTGCTGGCCGGATTAAATTCAGGCTGGCAAGCCGCGCAGCTGCGTATTCCACTTAAAAATCTTGAGCGCCAGGATAGTAATGGCCAGCTGCGTAAAACGCTGGCAGCATGGTTTGCCTGCGATACCCGCCCCGTAGAAACAGCGCAATTTTTGCATATTCATCGCAACACACTAGATTATCGCCTGAGCCGGATCGAGGCCATTACCGGCCTGAATCTCAACAAAACAGACGAGCGATTTTTGCTCTATGCCGCTTTGCAAATCGGCTAGGCCTGCTGTTAGCTGTGATAAAGCACTGAAATATAGCAATTTCTCTCGTTAATTTATAGGCATCCGCACGAAGATATGACATAGCCGAGCGTTTATCCTGTTCAACATCCGCTATCCGCAATACCCAGCCTGAACAGGAGTTTCAAGCGATGGAAGTCAGCACTTTAGGCGCGCTCAGTGCGCTCGTTGTTGCCATTTTTCTGATTTTACGAAAAGTGCCCCCCGCCTACGGCATGATTGTCGGTGCTTTGGTTGGCGGAATTGTGGGTGGGGTAGATTTAAGCTCCACCGTTAATTTAATGATGGGCGGCGCAAAAGGAATTATCCCTGCCGTCATGCGAATTCTAGCGGCAGGGGTCTTGGCGGGAGTCCTGATCGAATCAGGCGCTGCGGCCAGTATTGCCGATACCATCGTCAAAAAAGTAGGCGAAACCCGCGCACTTCTGGCCTTAGCAATCGCCACCATGATTTTAACCGCCGTTGGCGTGTTTATTGATGTGGCGGTGATTACCGTCGCCCCAATTGCCCTCGCGATTGCGCGGCAGGCCGATCTGTCCAAAATGGCGATTCTGCTGGCTATGATAGGCGGCGGCAAAGCAGGCAATGTGATGTCGCCCAACCCGAATGCGATTGCGGCGGCCGACGCTTTTCATGTACCGCTCACCTCGGTGATGGCAGCGGGAATAGTGCCGGGGCTGGTTGGTTTAGTCGTTGCCTATTTCATTGCTAAAAAGCTGGTCAATAAAGGCAGTAAAGTTGAAGCGGCCGAAGTGGTCGCCTTTGATCGTAACGCGCTGCCTTCCTTTGCCTCCGCCATTGTTGCCCCGCTGGTGGCGATTATCCTGCTCTCGCTTCGCCCTATCTTTGGCATAGTGATCGACCCTCTGCTCGCCCTGCCCCTTGGCGGCTTACTTGGTGCGCTGGCGATGGGCCGCTTTAAAGACAGCAATCAATTTGCCGTAGCGGGCTTAGGCCGCATGGCTCCGGTGGCGATTATGCTGCTGGGTACGGGTACCTTGGCCGGGATTATCGGCGCGTCCAGCCTTAAAACGGTGCTGATCGAGGCGCTACAAAGCTCCGGCCTGCCCGCCTATATGCTGGCCCCAATATCCGGCGCGCTGATGTCGCTGGCCACCGCCTCCACCACCGCAGGCACCGTGGTTGCATCGCAAGTATTCAGCAGCACGCTGCTCGAGCTGGCCGTACCTGCCCTTGCCGGCGCCGCCATGATCCACGCAGGCTCTACCGTGTTTGATCATATGCCACACGGTAGCTTCTTTCACGCTACGGGCGGTGCAGTCAATATGAGTATCACCGAGCGGCTGAAAGTCATTCCTTACGAAACAGCGGTTGGCTTGTCGATTACGATTGTCTCTACGCTGATTTTTGGTGTATTCAAATTTTAAGTATTGGAGTTGATGATGAAAATTGTAATAGCCCCCGACTCCTACAAAGAAAGCCTCTCCGCCCTTGAAGTGGCGACGCAAATTGAAGCCGGTTTCAAAGAAGTACTGCCCGATGCGCAATATATAAAAGTGCCGGTAGCCGATGGCGGCGAAGGCACGGTGGAAGCCATGGTTGCCGCCACGGGCGGGCGGATTATTCTGCAAACAGTCACCGGCCCGCTTGGTGAATGCGTGCCTGCATTCTTTGGCCTGTCTGGCGATGGCCATACAGCGATCATCGAAATGGCTGCGGCCAGCGGCTTAAGCCTAGTGCCCCCCCCATTGCGCAACCCCATGCTCACCACCAGCTACGGCACTGGCGAGCTGATTCTGGCCGCACTGGACCAAGGCGCAAGGCATATTATTCTGGGCATAGGCGGCAGCGCGACGGTGGATGGCGGCGTGGGCATGGTGCAGGCTTTAGGTGGGCGATTTTTAAACACGGCAAGTAAACCGCTGGCTTTTGGCGGCGCAGATCTGGCCCAACTCGCACACATTGACCTTAGCACCATTGATAAACGCATTCAGGATTGCAAATTTGAAGTGGCTTGCGATGTAGACAACCCACTGATTGGCGAGCAGGGCGCAGCGGCCATCTTTGGCCCGCAAAAAGGCGCCACTCCTGAAATGGTCGCCCTGCTCGATGCTGGCCTTGCCCATTACGCCAAGCAAATCAATCAGGACTTAGGCATTGAAGTGGCACACGCCAAGGGCGCTGGCGCAGCAGGCGGAATGGGCGCGGCGGCACTGGCGTTTTTAAATGCCAGCCTGCGCCTCGGCGTAGAAATCGTGCTGGAATCCGTGCAATTTGCCGCTCTGTTGCAAGGTGCAGATTTAGTGATTACTGGCGAGGGCCGCATGGATAGCCAAACTATCCACGGCAAAACGCCAATGGGCGTGGCACAAATGGCCAAGGTGTTTAATATCCCCGTTATCGGAATTGCAGGCTGCCTCAGCCCCGATGTCGGTGTGGTGCACCAACATGGCATTGAGGCCGTATTCAGCGTGCTCAACCGCGCAGTATCGATTGAAGAAGCACTCGCTCATGCCGCAGAAAATGTAAGGCTCTGTGCCAGAAACATCGCAGCCACCATTAAGCTGGCTCAAGGGTTGCCTAAATTATAAACGTCAACAGCCCGACTCCCATCGGGCTAGCCGCTTGAGCCCCATATTCTGGGTGAACTCTATATTTCAAAATTTGGGTTTTGCTGCAGACCATCCCTTGCTTTATCATCAAAAAACCCTTGATCCGCACAATAAATCCAGTTTTCACACTCACGCAAATCAGTCTAAGCTTTCAATACGCCCCCGAGCTTGTTAGCATTGCGGGTTTTACTAGCGAGAATCCCCATGCCTAAGTTCTTGTTTTGGCTAGCGCTTGCAATCAGCAGCCATAGTTATGCCGCTCGTAGCCTACCCAACCAAGGCCTGTTGGGAGATCTGGAAGCCGCTGCACTGCCTGAAGTCAAAATTGATGGCAAGCTCTACCGCACCGCACCGGGACTTAGAATCTACGGCATCAATAATGCCCTGATTATGCAAAACCAAACGCCGCAAAAAGCATCGATCTGGTATCAGTTAGAGCCTACCTCCGGCAATATCTGGCGTATCTGGCTGCTCACCAATGATGAAGTAGCCACATTAAAAGCCCGCCCTAAAACGATCATCACAGAATAACCTGCAATGACTCGCTCGTAGGGCGTGTGAAAACCGCGACGCCCTACACAAGCATAAAAGATTTAGCCTTGTAATTAAGTTGATAAGACTTAAAGTCAACGCAATATGTCCCGCAGCATCTACAAACAGAGCACGTATCAAATGAGCAAGAAAGTATTTATTAAGACCTTTGGCTGCCAAATGAACGAATACGATTCGGACAAAATGGCCGACGTACTGCACGCATCCGAAGGCTTAACGCAGACCGACAATGTCGAAGAAGCCGATGTGATTTTGTTTAACACCTGTAGCGTGCGCGAAAAAGCTCAGGAAAAAGTCTTCTCAGATCTTGGCCGTGTGCGAGAGCTCAAGCTTAAAAATCCTAATCTATTGATTGGTGTAGGTGGCTGTGTGGCCTCGCAAGAAGGCGCGGCCATTGTAAAACGTGCGCCCTATGTGGATATGGTGTTTGGCCCGCAAACCCTGCACCGCCTGCCTGATTTGATTGCCCAGCGCCGCAGCAGCGGTGTTTCTCAGGTGGATATTTCTTTCCCTGAAATTGAAAAATTCGACAATATGCCACCTGCACGCGTCGAAGGTGCCACGGCCTTTGTATCGATCATGGAAGGTTGCAGCAAGTATTGCTCGTTCTGCGTGGTGCCTTATACACGCGGTACCGAATTTAGCCGCCCATTTGAAGAAGTGCTGGCCGAAGTGGCTGGCCTTGCCGCGCAAGGCGTGAAAGAAATCACCCTGCTTGGGCAAAATGTAAACGCCTATCGCGGACCAATGGAAGATGGCGAAGTAGCCGACTTTGCTACCCTGCTCGAATACGTACACGAAATTCCAGGCATCGAGCGCATGCGCTACACCACCAGTCATCCGCGTGAAATGACCCAGCGGATTGTAGATTGCTATCGCACCCTACCCAAACTCGTCTCACACCTGCATTTGCCTGTGCAAGCGGGATCAGATCGTGTGTTAGTGAATATGAAACGCGGCTACACCACGCTGGAATTCAAATCGCTGGTGCGCAAACTTAAAGACGCCCGCCCTGATATTTGCCTTAGCTCTGACTTTATTGTGGGCTTTCCTGGCGAAACAGAAGACGATTTTGAACGCACCATGAAGCTGATTAACGATGTGGGCTTTGATGCCTCGTTCAGCTTTGTTTACAGCCGCCGCCCCGGCACACCTGCTGCAGATTTACCGGACGATGTGCCTGAAGAGCTAAAACTCACTCGCCTCAGACGCCTGCAAACCCGCATCGACGAGCTGGCGCTGGACGTAAACAAAAATATGATCGGCACCGTGCAACGCGTGCTAGTAGAAGGCATGGCGCGTAAAAACCCCGAGCTGCAAGAGCTGGCAGGCCGCACGGATAACAACCGCATTGTGAACTTTGCCGGTAACCCGCGCCTGATCAATCAGTTTGTAGAAGTGCTGATCACCGAAACCTTCCCGCATAGCCTGAAGGGCGAGATTGTTGTGAAGTAACTACTTTTGAGTGCTGGCCGCCGTTTTTGCTTATTTAAAAATACGGCCGGTTTCTCTCGCCCTACAATGACTTATTAGATATTTGAAGCTTTATTAGATATTAATTACCGCGTGTCATCAACGCGCCCGCCAAAAGTATTAGGATGTAGTCCTACAAGCCTTACCCTAATACGCATTACCCAAGGAAAACACCATGCTATCGCCAAAAGATGCTGAACTTTTTGCCGTACTAAGCGACGACGACCTCGACCTATTGGCCGATTTTTTAGAATCTGATGCGGCCCCGGAACAAGCAATGGATTTATCCATGTTGCATGGTTTTTTAACTGCGCAACTGATTGGCCCAGAAGAAATCGCTGCAGATAAATGGTTTGCTCAGGTTTGGGGCGAAAATGGCGAACGCCCGAAATTTGCTTCAAACGAAGAGAAAGAGCGAATCGAAGGCCTGATTCTGCGCCTATATAACCAGCTGATGGACGAGCTGGCCGACGCTGAAAACGCATTTAGCCCCATTGTGTATGTAGACGAAGAAAGCGGTCAGGATATCTCGCAGCAATGGTGCTACGGCTTTACGCTGGGTACATCGATGAACCCGGATGCTTGGCAAGAAATGATGGACGACGAAGAATACGCCCAGCTTGTCTACCCGATTCTAGTTTGCGCAGACGACGAAGGCCGCGCCAATCTGGAAAGCGATGGACAAGATATGGCCGAATTCGAACACGAAGTGGCCGCGTCACTGGTCGATATCATTCCGGAAATCCGCACATTCTGGCTAGAACGCCGCGAAGTGCCAAAACATATGCACTAACAAGTAATGCCAAAGTAAAAGCCCTAAACCTGTAGACACAGAGCTAAAAGAGCACACGGAGAAAACAGAGAAAACCCTGAGAGTTTGTTCTTTTCTCTGTGTGCTCTGTGTGCTCACCGGTCTCTGTGTCTACAGGTCTGTTTTCCTATTCTTTGCGAGTCTCTTTTGAATAGCCAAATCATCCACTTCACGCCTGTTGATAACCGTCGCCTTGCCAATCTTTGTGGCGCTCTTGACGAAAACCTGAAGCAAATCGAAACCGCGCTCGACATCACCATTGTCAGGCGCAATGAGCAGTTTCGTGTGAGCGGCAGCGCCAAAAACCTGCAGCAAGCCATTACCCTGCTGGAGCATTTTTATGCAATGGCTGAACAGCCGCTAGAGCGGGATGATTTACAGCTATCGATTATCGAGCACACGCAAAATATTGAGCCGCGATACAGCGAAGAAAACACCACGCCGCTGCGCACCAAGCGCCATGATTTACGAGGCAGAACGCCTCGCCAAACCGGCTATATCAAAGCCATTCAGGATCACGATATTACTTTTGGCATTGGCCCGGCAGGCACAGGTAAAACTTATCTGGCCGTAGCCTGTGCAGTTGATGCTTTAGAGCGCGATCTAGTTAAACGCTTGGTCTTGGTTCGCCCCGCCGTAGAAGCAGGTGAAAAACTTGGCTTTTTGCCTGGCGATTTAGTACAAAAAATCGACCCTTATCTGCGCCCGCTTTATGATGCACTCTATGATTTAATGGGCTTTGATAAAGTGACCAAGCTATTTGAAAAAGGCATTATCGAAGTCGCCCCACTAGCCTTTATGCGTGGCAGAACCTTAAACAACAGCTTTATTATTCTGGACGAAGCGCAAAACAGCTCGCCAGAACAAATGATGATGTTTCTAACCCGTATCGGCTTTGGCTCTAAGGCCGTTGTCACCGGTGATCCAACGCAAATCGATCTGCCCAAACATCAAAAATCGGGCCTAAATGATGCGCAAGACGTGCTCGCCGATATCAAAGGCATCGCCCTGCATCATTTCACCAGCGAAGACGTGGTTCGCCATCCGCTAGTGCAAAAAATCGTCAACGCCTACGCAAAGAAAACGCAAGAACGTGAAGCGGCATCGGCAACACGCAGAAAATAGAATCTGGCTTTCTCAAACCTAAGATCTGTAGACACACACTGAGTTTAAAAGCAGAACAAAGAAAAAACCTTAGCAGTAAATGCGCTAGAAACGTTATTTCATTCCTTGCTTCTCGTAAGAACCCAAGCAGTTATAGCTTGAGCAAGTTTCTATGCCCTCGATGCACATCAAAGTCTGCCATAAACTTCATCTTAGAGCGGGATTCACCCTCCCTAAGATAATTCAATGCTTACAAGCGCGTGAGCACGATACTCCCTGTGTTCACCCTAATGACGCATTATTTGGGCGAAATAGCGAAAATTAAGCAGAAATTACAACAATTAGCTTGATACAAACACAACAAGACAATATGACAAGATAATTTGCTGTTAAATACAGAAGATCAAAGTAGCTTGTCAGCTTGCGGCTTGTAGACAACCTGATCAATACCAACCCTCTCTGACCTTGCAAGCTTTGATCCGGACCAAAACACCGTTTTCCCGGAAATCTGCTTGAGTAGAGTAAAACTGCGCGCTCAAGAATATTTAAACAAAAGCCTAATTTGGAGAATATTTCTAATGCAAACGCCTCACAAACACCACGTCACCCCTCGCCAACTTTCACTCGCCCTTTTTGCCAGCCTAGCACTGAGTTTGCCTGCATGGGCCAACAACCCGGCACCGCCCAAAGCAGGGCAATACAACGCCAATAACAAACTGTTTGAGCGCACCTTAATCATTTCTGAAAATGGCCAGTTTTCACTGGAAGTTTTGGGGAAGTCAGCCGGAAGCAGTAACCGCTCGGGATCAGGCGAAGGCAAACTCAAACCCGTGGGTGAAGGCTGGCTTTTCAATGAAGGTAATTGCCAAATGCACATAACCCCGGCCAAAGATGGCTTATTGGTGAATGTTGAGGGTTGTTCTAGCAATTGGGGCGATGTGATGTTCAATGGGCTCTATCAGTATGGCAGCGCCAGCGCTGCATCCAAGCCTGCGGCCAGCAGCAAACCTTCCGTGAATCCCAAACTGGCAAAAACGTTTAATTGCCAAAATCTGGAATTTAATAATGCAGGGATTCCCAATTGGCTGGCGCAAATGGCCAATGTGCAGCTAAATCAGGTTTTTGGTGTAGAACTCAAAGTAGCAGCGGGCTACACCTTCCAAGGCTTGCCGGTACAATCCGCGATACTGTTTGAGAGTGAAATTCCTTTTCTAGCCATGCTGGTAGATGGAGACAAGGCGGCGTTGACGGCCGCGGTCAAAAAATCCAAACAACAAAAAAATGCCGGCGTGGCACGCTTACGAAAAAATGGCGAGTTGTCGACGGAAGGTTTTGCAGGCAAGGGGCCAGAAGCGTTGTACATCAGTTGTGCCGAGCGTTAATTCACACAGGCTGATCTGAAGTCACAGACCCTAGGATCAGCCGATTTACACATTTTGTATAGCAATCTAAATCAAAGCAGCATCGCCAAATATTTAAGCAACAACATTTACAAAGATCACTTATGAATCAACGTTTAGAAATCTGCCATCAGGTGGAAAGCACCGCCGCCGGACTGCCTGACACGGCGCAATTTCAGGCTTGGGCACAAGCCGCACTGCTGCCTGAGGTGGCCACAGCAGAAATCACATTCAGAATTGTCGACACAGAAGAAGGCCAGCAACTAAACCGCGATTACCGTGGCAAAGATTACGCCACCAATGTGCTGACTTTTACCTTTGATGATGACATGCCCGACGTACCCGACCTGCCGCTGCTGGGCGATATTGTGTTCTGCGCGCAAGTGGTAGAGAAAGAAGCGCTGGAGCAAAATATCAGCCTGAGCGATCACTATGCCCATCTCACCATTCACGGCGTGCTGCACTTGCAAGGCTATGATCATCTTGAAGAAGATGAAGCGCTTGAAATGGAAGCGCTCGAAACCAGGCTGCTGGCAAGCTTAGGTATCAGCGATCCCTATTCGGAAGAGAAGTAAACTTACAAAGGGAAGGTCGCTTACCCGGTAAACACCTTCCTCGGCAGCATGGCAACCTGAAACAGAGCGACTGAGGAGCCTCACTACAACAATCCCACTATCACCAACACGGCTGTAACCCAAAAAGCACGATCTTCCGGTATCATTCGGGCATCTTTATCATTGGATCTTTACGCCACAATGGATGATTCCCCTTCGGTATCTCCGAACTCGAACTCCCCCAAGTCATCATGGCTTGAACGCTTGACCCACTTTTTATTACGAGAGCCTGAAGATCGAGGCCAGCTCGTAGAAATCCTCCACTCTGCTTTTGAGCGCCAGCTGCTGGATGCTGATGCCTTAGGCATGATCGAAGGCGTGCTCAATGTAGGTGATATGCAGGTGCGTGATGTGATGGTGCCTCGCAGCCAGATGGACATCATCGATATCAATGATGCGCCCGCCAAATTTATCCCCTATGTAATCGAAACCGCCCACTCGCGCTTTCCAGTTATCGATGGCAGCAAAGATAAAGTATTGGGTATTTTGCTGGCCAAAGATTTGCTGCGCTATTACGCCAGTGATGAGGAATTTGATGTGCGCGATATGCTTCGCCCAGCGGTGTATATCCCGGAAGCCAAGCGCCTGAATGTACTACTCAAAGACTTTCGCAATAACCGCAATCATATGGCGATTGTGGTCGATGAATACGGCGGCGTGGCGGGCTTGGTCACGATTGAAGACGTGATGGAGCAAATTGTTGGCGATATCGAAGACGAATTCGATTACGACGAAGCCGAAGACAATATCATCCCGGACAGGCGCGGTAACTGGCGAGTGAAAGGCCTGACCGAGATTAGCGATCTGAACGAAGAAATTGGCTCTGAATTTTCTGATCAAGAATTTGATACGGTAGCAGGCTTAATCACCCAGCACTTTGGCCACCTGCCAAAACGCGGCGAGATTGTGGCTTTCGACGGCTATCGCTTCCAGATCCTGCGCGCAGACAGCCGCCGAATTTATTCTGTATTGATAGAGAAATTAGCAGATACGCCTATTGAAGAATAGGCCCGTAGGTTGGGTTAGCAGCTTTATCGCGTAACCCAACCTACTCGCTAAAAAGCACATAGAGACGAGCTCTGTGTTCTCACTAACTCAATGTCTGCAACTTCAATGTTGCAGCTGAAATATTTTCCTCATCCAAACCTTATTAAAGCTTTGTCTCTGTGTGCTCTGTGTCTACAGATTTAAGGTCTTTACGCCGCCCCACCCCAAACAGTCACAGGCCGTGTTGCAGATGCAAAAACTTAAACCCCTCCTGCCCCACCTCCTGCTGGCACTGTTTGGCGCGATCAGTGTCTTTTCTTTTGCTCCGCTGTATTTATTCCCCATCATGTGGTTGTCATTAGCCGCGCTGACCTTTGCTATCCAGAAATCCCCCTCCCCTAAAGCCGCTGCGTGGCGTGGTTTTAGTTTTGGGTTAGGATTTTTTCTGGCGAATATCCACTGGATTTTTATCAGCCTGAACACCTTTGGTGGCATGCCTGCCCCGATGGCTGCAGGTGGGATTCTTGTGCTCGCAGCCTATATGGCGCTATTTCCAGCATTAGCAGGCTGGCTCACTCTCAAACTGCCCTGCCCAGCATCACTACGCGTTTTGCTACTGCCCACGGTATTTACTCTCACTGAATGGCTGCGCGGCTGGCTGTTTACAGGTTTTCCTTGGGCGAGCGTCGGCTATTCACAAAGCCCGATGACACCCCTTGCTGGCTACGCCCCAATTGGCGGCGTGTATCTGATTGGTTGGCTGCTGTGCCTCTCTATCGCCCTGATTGTCAGCAAGCCTAAATGGCTTAAGGGCTGGGGAATTGTAGCAAGTATCTGGCTGGCTGGCTGGGGGCTTAATCAGCTGGAATGGACAACAAAGGTAGGCGCGCCGGTGAGGGTGAGCCTAGTGCAAGGCAATATCTCACAAGATATCAAATGGGATAATGCTTTTTATCTCGACAGCCTGAAAAGCTACCTCGCACTCACTGAAAAAGCGCGCGGCCAACTGGTGATCTTGCCCGAAACGGCCATTCCTTCCTTTATCAGCGATGTACCCGATTGGTATCCACAAATGCTGCGTGATGCGGTAGCACCTCGCAAGGCTGATTTAATTCTTGGCATTCCGATTTTAGGTAAACATGAGGCGGAGTACTACAACGCCGTCACCGTAATGTCGGATCCTGCATTGCCGCTGTATAAAAAACAGCACCTCGTGCCTTTTGGCGAGTTTATTCCGCTACCGTGGCTATTCAACTGGATTTATCAGTTTATGGATATGCCGCTATCGGGCTTTAGCCGAGGCGCAGTGAAGCAAGCCCCATTCTCGCTAGCTTCCGGCCAGATCGCCGCCAATATCTGCTACGAAGACGTATTTGGCCGGGAGATCATCAACGCCCTGCCTGAAGCCACCATGCTGGTTAATCTATCCAACCTTGCATGGTTTGACGGCTCTTGGGCCGCAGCGCAACACGCTCAAATGAGCCAAACCCGAGCATTAGAAACCGGCCGCTATATGCTGCGGGCCACGAATACGGGAGTAACAGCCATTATCGATGAGAAAGGTCGTTTTAAAGCGCAACTGCCCGAGCGAATAGCTGGCATTCTGGAAGGCACCGCCCAAAATCGCAGCGGCATGCCACCCTATGCCTGGGGCGGCGATTACCCGCTGCTGATTGCTTTGGGCGCTTTATTAATTGCCTTAGGATTACTCAGGCGACGGTAGTAGGCATAAGGATAAGCAAGAAACCGCTTTTGTATAAGGTGTGCAAATCGTTGCGCACCGGTTGTCTTACATTGAAATCTACGCGTGGGCATAAAAACTTGCCCACCCTACGTAATTAGGTCTTAGGCGGTGCAATCAATAGCTGCGTTCCCGCCAGCCTGTCGTGTAAAAACCGGCGTTCTTTATCTAATATGGCCCATAAGAAAGGCAGAAAAAACAAGCCTGTTAACAGCCAGGCTACAATGCGTAAATCTGCCTGATGGCGAGCCAAAACCCAGAATGGCGCACAAGGCAACATACATACCGCTGCCACAGAAAAACGCAAAGCCACTTCGCGCCAGCCTACGGAGCTACCGTCACTCTTGACTAGGTGAATACTCCAAGTTCGCATTGCCAATGTTTGCCCGCCTCGCCAGCACCACGCAAAATAAGCAAACGCCACCGACATAATCCACACAAAATTTAAAACACGCAGCCAAAGCTGATCGCCCATCGCGGTCACGGGTAGCTTAGATATCAGTTGGAATACGCCTTGAAACAGGCCTTCTGCCAATAAAACCACGGCTGTAATGAGCAATATTTCATATAAAAAAGCGAACATACGCCGCCACCAGCCTGCCGGCCCCCTTGTAATCTTCACAAATTATCCTTTTGCTGCATAATCATTTTTATAGGGTGCATCATTACCCGCCCGCCTAAATAAACCAAGTATTGTCTTTAAATAGGCATGTAATTTTAAGATACGCACTCTTTAACTTACATCAAACAATTTATAATATTTCATACTATAAATAAATAACTCCTATGCGACTTACACATGCCTAAAATAATAAAAACATATGCAATTAGGCTTAGCTAATCCCAACATGAGCAAGATTGCGATACTAACAAAGCCAATAAGCTAATAACCAGAAGAACTTGCCATTTATACCGCAGTGCGGTAACTTTCTAGTGCAATATCCAGCCAACAATGCAGGCGGCACTCTACACAGTTAGCCTGCGCCGAAAGATCACCGCCAGCGGACACACACTGGTCGTCAAAACGGGTCACAAACCTGTTTATAGCGGCGGAAGATCCGGTAAATCATTTGCAAATGGATGGCCTACTCTTATAAGGCCTATCCATTTATCTATATCTATCGTTTTGACCTAGGGACTACCCATGGAAATTTCGGGCGCAGAGATCATCACGCGCTGCTTGCAGGAAGAAGGGGTTGAATTTATTTTCGGCTACCCTGGCGGCGCAGTTTTATCCATTTACGATGCAATCTTTAAACAAGATTATTTCAAGCATGTGCTGGTTCGCCACGAACAAGCTGCCGTGCATGCTGCCGATGCTTACTCCCGCTCCAGCAAAAAAGTAGGAGTAGCGCTTGTGACATCCGGCCCGGGTGCCACCAATGCCATTACCGGCATTGCCACTGCCTATATGGATTCGATCCCTATGGTGGTGTTTTCCGGCCAGGTTGCAACCGATGCGATTGGCCTGGATGCCTTTCAGGAAGTAGACATGGTGGGCTGTTCACGCCCAATCGTGAAGCACAACTTCTTAGTCAAAGATGTACGTGATCTTGCTCCGACCATCAAAAAAGCGTTTCACCTTGCAACCACCGGCAGACCCGGCCCGGTTGTGATTGATGTGCCAAAAGATATCGCAGCTCACAAAACCGAGTTTGTCTATCCAACATCGGTATCTATTCGCAGCTATACACCACCAACCAAGGGCCATCCCGGGCAAATTAAGAAAGCGGCTCAGCTATTAGGTGAAGCTAAGCGCCCATTTATTTATGTGGGCGGCGGTGCAATCTTAAGCAACGCAAGTAGCGAAGTCACCGAGCTGGTAAAGATGCTCAACCTGCCTTGTACCAACACCTTGATGGGCCTTGGCGCGCTGGATGGCACCGACCCTCATTTCCTTGGCATGTTGGGGATGCACGGCACCTACGAAGCCAATATGGCGATGCAGTACAGTGACGTAATTATTGCGATTGGCGCGCGCTTTGACGATCGTGTAATTTCATCGCCAGAGCATTTCCTGTCGCAAGCTAAAAAGATTGTGCATATCGACATCGATCCATCGTCTATCGCTAAGCGCGTTAAAGTCGATGTCCCCATTGTCGGTGATGTAAAACATGTCTTAATCGACCTGATCGCCATCCTGAAAGAAACCGGCATCAAGCCTCAGGCCGAGGCTTTGGCAGATTGGTGGAAACAGATCGAAGAATGGCGTAAACCGCAAAGCCTTTGGTATGAGCAATCTGATCTGGTGATCAAGCCGCAATTTGTGGTGCAAAAGCTATGGGAAGTAACCGGTGGCGACGCCATCATTACATCCGACGTGGGCCAGCATCAAATGTTTGCCGCGCAATACTATCCGTTTAAACGTCCGCGTCAGTGGATTAACTCGGGTGGGCTGGGCACAATGGGCTTTGGCCTGCCTGCAGCTATGGGCGCTCAATTGGCAAATCCGGATGCCATCGTCGCTTGTATTACCGGTGAAGGCTCAATCCAGATGAATATCCAGGAGCTTTCAACCTGTAAGCAGTACCATATTCCGACCAAGATTATCAATTTGAACAACCGCTATCTGGGCATGGTTCGCCAGTGGCAACAGTTCTTTTACGGCAATCGCTATTCCGAGTCTTACATGGATGCGCTGCCTGATTTTGTAAAACTAGCCGAAGCCTATGGCCACGTTGGTATGAAAATCGAAAAGCCTTCAGATGTAGAGCCTGCACTGCGTGAAGCCTTTAGCGACAAGCTAAAAGATCGTTTGGTGTTTATGGACTTTATTACCGACAGAGAAGTAAACGTCTTCCCGATGATTCAAAACGGGAAAGGCCTGAGCCAAATGGATTTACCACCGCATATGCGTGATATGCAGTTGGTGCCATTTGAAAATAATCGTGATTACGGCAATCTGTGCTGAGAGGAGATGAAAATGCGACATATTCTTTCAGTACTGATCGAAAACGAAGCAGGTGCACTATCCCGTGTAACCGGCTTATTTTCAGCGCGTGGCTACAACATCGACTCGTTGACAGTGCAAACCACTGAAGACACCACGATGAGCCGGATGACCATCGTCACCCATGGCTCTGAAGACGTCATCGAACAAATCACCAAACAGCTCAACAAGCTGGTCGAAGTGGTGAAAGTGATCGACCTAAACGAGGCCGATCACATCGAGCGTGAACTGATGTTGATTAAAGTACGGGCAACCGGCAAGGAAAGAGACGAAATGAAGCGGATGGCGGATATTTTCCGTGGCCGCATTATCGACGTCACAGAAAAAGCCTATACCGTAGAGCTAACCGGAACAGGCGAAAAGCTGGATGCCTTTATCAAGGCACTTGATCCAGCCGCCATTCTGGAAACCGTACGCACTGGTGCCTCTGGCATCGGCCGCGGCGAGCGTATTTTAAAAGTTTAATTGAGTGTGGCCGTTGCCATTCTCAGATCAAAATCAAACACCTAGACAGGAATTCAGCCATGAAAGTTTTTTACGATAAAGACTGTGATCTTTCCATCATCAAATCCAAAAAAGTAGCCATCATCGGTTACGGCTCGCAAGGCCATGCCCACGCTTGCAACTTACAAGAGTCCGGCGTTGATATCGTTGTTGGCCTACGCAAAGGCTCGGCCACTGTTGCTAAAGCTGAAGCACACGGCCTGAAAGTAACTGACGTTGCAACGGCTGTTGCCTCCGCCGATGTAGTGATGATTCTGACACCGGATGAATTCCAGTCAAAATTATACAAAGACGAAATCGAGCCGAACATCAAGCAAGGCGCAACACTGGCGTTTGCTCACGGCTTCGCGATTCATTACAACCAAGTTGTGCCACGCAAAGATCTCGACGTGATCATGATCGCGCCAAAAGCACCTGGCCACACTGTACGTTCCGAATTTGTTCGTGGCGGCGGCGTACCTGATTTGATCGCCATCTACCAAGATGCATCGGGCAAAGCCCGCGACATCGCCATGTCTTACGCTTCAGGCGTGGGCGGCGGCCGCACAGGTATTATCGAAACCACATTCAAAGACGAAACCGAAACTGATTTGTTCGGCGAGCAAGCGGTATTGTGTGGCGGTGCGGTTGAGCTGGTTAAAATGGGCTTTGAAACGCTGGTTGAAGCCGGCTACGAGCCAGAAATGGCTTACTTCGAGTGCCTGCACGAGCTGAAACTGATCGTTGATCTGATGTTCGAAGGCGGTATCGCCAATATGAACTACTCGATCTCAAACAATGCAGAATACGGCGAATACGTGACTGGCCCTAAGGTCATCAACGAAGAATCCCGCAAAGCGATGCGCCAAGCACTGAAAGACATTCAAAACGGCGAATACGCGAAGAAATTCATCGTTGAAGGTGCAACTAACTACCCATCCATGACCGCTTACCGCCGCAATAACGCAGCGCACGGCATTGAAGTAGTCGGTAACAAACTACGCGCCATGATGCCTTGGATTCAAGCGAATAAAATCGTAGATCAAACTAAGAACTAATTGATCTTGATTTGAAATGCAAAAAGCCAGCTTTTGAGCTGGCTTTTTTATGGTTTTTACTTGGGAATGATGGGTATTGCTAACGCTCAACCCATCCTATGCACTAAATAAAACACACACAGAAAATATGTTGTATTCCCAATTACATTTGGCAGTTTCAATGATGATAATGAAGATAATCCTTGTGTATCATGGAATATAACTACAAATAAAGGAACCCATATATTAAATTTATTTCCAGACAATTCTTTTAATTTTTATAAAAGTGATTGTGAATAAACTAGCTAAGTAGTTAGGCATAAGTTATCAAGTATTTTTCAATGAAAAATCATGTGGTTTTCATAAGATGTGCAAGCGTTTTTTGCACCTTGGCCTTGACGCGCAACGACTTCATCGTCCCCCCCCTATGAAATGCATGATTCAAGAATGTAGCATTGGAGGTTGGGCATGTTTTATCTGCCCACATGCCGCAATGGAAAAGTATTGGCTAATAAGCATTTAGCCCAATCTACGGGCTAATTCAACATTTTTATTGTTGAAACGAAAAACCCAGCTTTTTAGCTGGGTTTTTTATGATTCGTATCGAGAATGATGGGCATCGCTAACGCTCACCCCATACTACGCACTATTTTTTGACTTTTACAACAACCTCCTAACATTATAAATGGAAATTTTATGTTTTCTCAACTCAATCACAACGATTGCATAACCAACAAAACGATGAAAGAAGTTCTAGCTGACGCGATTTCCAATACAGAAATCATACTTGCTATGAGCTTTGCATTTGATGACGACAGCTATGATCCCGACACAGCAGAGAGCTATGAAAACTTTCATCTTGCATGTATTAATGAAGTCGCAAAAGAATTGGGGGCCGCAGTATATAGTGGAAATTACGACCCGGATGACGAAGAATTTGCAAATTGGCTAGCTCGCGTCTGCCCTAATAAATGTACTGATTATGGTGGAAGTCACTGGACTGATCAGCTCTCTGTTTGGCAGAAAGATTCAAGCTTGTTCTACATCCGTTACAGTTGGTGCGATCGAGACGCCCCAATCGAAATACTATTTGGCAGTACTGAAACGACGGAATGATTTATCTTTATTTGCGCAATTATCCCATATATTGGGCTTCGCTCAGCACTAACCTACCGCAAATGACACTCGATTTTATAAGCTGCGGTTGAGCCTGCGAAACCCAGCCCTGAGTCACCACTCACTGAGGTAGCCTGAAATCCGTAGACACGCTTGTTTGGTAAACTTTGAGCCAACAGGAGTGAGAAATGAGCAAAAGAGTAACGCAAAGCCATACGCCGGAATTTCGGGCGGAAGCGATCAAGCTGGTGTTTGAGCAAGGGTTTTCGGTGGCCGAGACTGCTGCGCGTCTGAATATGAAGCAGAGCACGCTGGCGTATTGGGTCACACAAGCCCGCAAGGCAGACAAAACCACCTCCGCGCAGACCGGGATGCCCGATGCCTCTGACTTGATGGCTGAGGTTCGGCAATTGCGCAAAGAACTGGCCGAAGCCCGGATGGAGCGCGATATCCTAAAAAAAGCGACGGCGTACTTTGCCAGGGAATCACTGCCCGGTACGCGTTCGTGAAGCAATGGCAATCTCAATATCCGGTCAAACTGTTGTGCCAGACTTTGGCGGTGTCTCGCTATGGTTTTTACGCCTGGCAAAAACGGCCACCTTGCCGCCGCGCGCTGGAGAATGAGCGCTTACGGATAGAGATTCGGGCCGCACACAACAAGACTCGCCGGACTTACAGCGCCAAACGCTTGCAGGATGAACTGGCAGAAGAAGGAATTAAGGTGGGTCGTGACCGGATCGCCCGGCTGAGGCGTGAAGAAGGTATTCGTTGCATCCAGAAGCGTAAATTCAAGGCCACGACGAACTCGAACCACACTCTGCCGGTCGCAGATAACTTGCTGAATCAGGAATTTAAACCAACCGAGCCGAATCAAGTATGGGTGAGTGACATCACCTATAGTACGCCCAGCCAGCGTAGCCCGCATTGATTGGGGCGATGCTGCTTGAGCATGTTTGGAATGCAGTATCCCAGCAAGTCGTTGATGTTGCGCTGGGGAATGCCCTTCTTCTGCTACAAGAAGAAGTGAGCCGAAGCGGCGGTGACCTGCTGACACTGGCAGGGTGACGAAGTCCGTGGGAAACGGGGTTTGCGGCGAAGCGGTTACGCCAAGATGAATCTCTAGGCTGAGCGTGGGACGGTTGAGGAATACGAACCTATTAAACCGCATCTGAGGGTTGAAATGTCACCACGGCCTACACCGTTTAATAGGCCGGATTTGGATTGGCATCAGTGACACGTATGCACTGAAGCTGCGATTGTAGCCAGAAATGTAGACTGGTCTGCATGGAGTCATGGGGAGTGTGTAGCTAGACCATGGCATCTAAATCGACTTGCGAAAAGCAAGGATAAAGACTGCGATAGGCAACCTCACCCATGCGTTGAGTCCAGCATGTGAACTGGGGAAGGCTTGCACAAATGCCAAGGGAGTGTGCCCCCGATGATGTGCGAGTTGGCGGAGCCTCCGTAGTAGTCCGAGACTGGGAAAGCCAGTTACATGGCGAAGGGAGGCAGTTTAAGTGGTTTGCTGGGTCGATTAACTGACCACAATAAGGTGAAGACCTTTGATAATCAGTGAAATGCAAAGCAAACTGGCGACATGGTCAACGGAGAACAAAGAACGTAAGTTTGATCGCCTCTTGAGATTAATCGCTGATCTAACTTGGCTCCGAGAGGCGGCACGAATTACGCTGGTGTCGAGCGGAGCCAAAACACCTGGCATTGATGGTATTGGCAAGGCTCAAATGGAAATCCATCTCCAAACTGAGCTTGAAACGATACGCCACGAACTGCTTGCGGGGAGATTCAAACCACAAGCAGCACGTCGAGTGTATATCCCGAAAGCCAATGGCAAGATGAGGCCTTTGGGCATCCCTTGTCTACGCGATCGGATTGTGCAACGTGCCATTCTGATGGTCATGGAGCCAATCTGGGAAAGTGATTTCCATCCTGCATCTTACGGATTCAGGCCTGCACGTAGCGTGCATCACGCAATTCGTACGGTAAAACTACAACTGCAAGACGGTGCTGAACAATGCACGGCGGGTCGCTGGGTGATTGAAGGTGATTTAGCCAGCTACTTTGATACCGTTCACCACCGTCTCCTGTTGAAGGGAATTCGTAAGCGAATTGCAGATCAACGCTTGCTCATGTTGCTTTGGCGTTTTATTAAAGCAGGGAGCGTCGATCAGGGGCTATTTCGTGCCGCTAGCGAAGGCGTACCGCAAGGCGGTGTCACTTCTCCCTTACTGTCAAATATCATGCTGCATGAGTTTGATCTGTGGATGGAAGAGCACTACCTGAGCAAGAAAGTACGCAAAGATCGCTGGTCTTGGAACTTTGGCATTCAAAATCAACGTCCCATTGCCATTAAGGAAAACCGGCAATGGCGACCGGCGATATCCTATTGCCGTTACGCGGATGATTTTGTAGTGATTGTCAAAGGAACGAAGGTGCAGGCTGAAACCGTGCGCGAAGCCTGTCGCTCATTTCTCGAAGACCAGCTCAACTTAACGCTGAATTTAGAGAAAACCCACATTACGCATGTGAACGATGGCTTTGTATTTCTAGGGCATCGCATCCTACGCAAGCGTGGCGGGCAAGGCAGGATGCAGATTGTGAGCACGATTCCTTGGGATAAATACCGACAATTCGCCGAGAAATTAGTGAGACAACTATCGGGGAATTACAGTACGAATCGGATCGACATGTTGGAAAGTTTAAATCGTCAACTTGCAGGATGGGCGACGTTCTATCAGTACACCGATTTTACGGCGACACTCTTTATTAAGGTAGATCGGATGATATTCTGGAAATTTGGCTACTGGCTAGCACGAAAATACCGGCGTGGCTTCCGCTCTTTGATGCGGGATTACATTAAAGCGCCAGAACTTGGTATCGCCAAAACATGGTTGCTTGAAGGTAGAAATAGCCGAGGCTGGTATGGTGCGCTGGCACTCTGGCGACTCATTACGAGCCGAAAAGGCCGATTTACATGGCGAACACCAGCAGAAAATCCTTACATACTGCGTGACGCACCGCCCAATACGATCAAGTCAGTGTATCGCGATGTTGCCTTTGCAATGAGCAACACTTAAATGGAGAGCCGGATGCATTGAAAGGTGCAAGTCCGGTTCGGAGAGGAGAGGCAGAGAAATAGTTCGACTACGCTCTGCCTCTTACTCTACTCCAGACGGGCGAGGGCTGGCTGTATCTGGCGGGCATCAAGGATGTCTTTACCTGCGAAATCGTCGGTTATGCCATGGGATCGCGGATGACGCAGGAACTGGTCGGTCAGGCGCTGTGGAAAGCCATGAAATGGAAGCGGCCGCAGGCCGGCTTAATCCTGCATTCAGATCGGGGTAGCCAGTATTGTTTTCATGGCTATCGGAGGCTGATTGAGCAGTTTGGTTTGCAGGCATCGATGTCGCGGCGGGGCAACTGCTACGACAATGCGCCGATGGAAAGCTTTTGGGGTAGTTTGAAGAATGAGCTGGTGCACCATCACAGTTACGACAACCGGCTTGAGGCTGAAGCATCGATTCGGGAATACATCGAGATTTTTTACAATCGCCAGCGCCGCCACACGCGCTTGGGCAATCTATCCCCGGCCGCGTTTGCACAAAAGTTCAGCAGGCAAGCGGTCGGGATTTGAGTGAGGTGTGTCTACGGTTGTCAGGACAGGTCACACTGAGCCATGCTTGGGGCGTCAAAACTACGCAAAGTGCACCGTAAAAACACGATAGCTTAGCTCATGCCCATATTGGGCATGACAACACCCAATATGGGCATTGTCATACAGCATCAATCCCCCATTTTCTCACCCATCTGCACCGCTTTTTCTGCAGCCCAATCGGCATTGAGCAGGCAAGTGCCTTCAGGGAACAGCATCACTACGGTAGAGCCAAGCAGGAAACGACCCATTTCTTCGCCTTTTTTCAGCTGGATATTCTGGCCAGCATAATCCCAGTTTCTGACTTTCTTGCTTCTTGGCGGATTAACAATGCCGTGCCAAACCGTCGCCATGCTGCCGACGATGGTTGCCCCCACCAATACCAAGGCGAAGGGGCCGAAGTCGGATTCAAACATGCAGACTACGCGCTCGTTGCGGGCGAATAAGCCATCTACGCCACGGGCCGTCACCGGATTTACCGAGAACAGCTCGCCAGGCACGTAAATCATTTGCGTCAGTCGACCATCGCAAGGCATGTGGATGCGGTGGTAATCACGCGGGCTAAGGTAGATATTGGCAAAGCTGCCATTGATAAAAGGCTTGGCCAAGTGACTATCGCCGCCCAGCAGCGCCGTTGCACTGAATTCCTTGCCCTTAGCTTGAAAGATTTGCTCTACTTTAATCGACCCAAGCTGGCTTACTTTGCCATCTACCGGGCTAACAAAACGCGCGGCGTGAATTGGGCGTGCACCTGACTTTAAAGCACGGGTAAAGAATTCATTAAATGTGGCAAATGCAGCAGGATCGGCATCTGCGGCTTCGCTCATATTGACTTTATATTTGCCAATAAACCAACGAATTACCCACTGGCTAAGACCACCCGCTTTTAAATTTGCACCTGCCCCAGCCAAAGCCGTGAGTGCAAGTTTAGGTAGGACATGTTGCAATAGAACGAACAGACGCTCTGACACAGGTGTATCCCCAGCATAAATCAAAGCGCAGATTATACACGGCGCATGAACTATCGACCTGTTACTGTGTCAGCTACAATTCAAACTCAATATGTTTCAAGGCTGGATTTATGCAAGCTAAACGCCCGATCAATTTCCGCCGTCAGGGCATTTATTTACTGCCCAATCTATTCACCCTTGCCGCACTGTTTGCTGGCTTTTACGCCATTGTGCAGGCGATGAATAAGAATTTTGATCAAGCAGCAGTCGCTATTTTTATTGCCATGGTGCTCGATGGCTTAGATGGGCGTGTTGCCCGCCTGACACACACGCAATCTGAATTTGGTGCGCAGTTTGATTCGCTGTCCGATATGGTGAGCTTTGGTGTGGCCCCGGCACTGGTCGCCTATGAATGGATGTTGCGCGATTTTGGCAAACTAGGCTGGATCACCGCATTTATCTATTGTGCAGGCGCAGCAATGCGGCTGGCACGCTTTAATGCCAATATTGAAGTAGTAGATAAGCGCTGGTTTCAGGGCCTGCCATCCCCTGCTGCTGCGGCCATGGTGGCGGGCTTGGTGTGGATTAGCCATGAATACGCAGAAGAGCTCACCCCCATCAGCGGCGCCCTGCCCTATCTGGCTTTGGTCTTCACCCTGTTCGCAGGGCTGTCCATGGTTTCTAATGTGCAATTCTGGAGTTTTAAAGAGCTGCATATGCGCAAAACCGTACCTTTCTTTGCGCTATTGATTACTACGCTGATTTTATTAGTGATTGTTGCCAAGCCACCACTCATGCTGTTTTGTGTATTTATTGGCTATGGCATTTCTGGCTATGTGTATTGGCTCTATCGCTGGATTAAACCGCTAAAACCTGCAAATTCGACTGATACTCTTCCTGAGGCATAAGCCCTGCTCTCCCTGTGCGAGGCGCTTGTGCCTCCTATCCGCATCAAGTTAGGCCAACTTTATGCTGTGAGTATTTTTCAGGGCAAGTGCAACCCGCGAGCAATGCCGAAAAAGCGCGGGTTGCACTCGCCCTACACGATCTACACAGCATGACAATGAATAAACTTAATACAAGCATTAAAACTTACCCACCCTACATCACCACGCCTCAAAATTAGACAAAAAGTCTAATTAACACCCGTAGACTATATTTTTTTCGCTACACACAAATAAAACCCATAAATTTATTTGACACAATGTCACGCCATAGCTAATCTTAAGCACGTAAACCTTGAGGAGATTGCTGTGAAATTAGACATTGAACGTCTAATCGCTGATTTTGGTGGACCAAGCGTATTAAGTGAGGCGCTCAATAATCTGTTTCCGGATGACGTCATCTCACGCGCTGCCATCTACAAATGGCGTGAACGCGGCAGTATTCCGCTCAGTGCAACCAACAAACTGGCACAACTGGCGGCTCATCAAGGCAAAAGCTTCAATATTCAGTATTACTTTTCAGCCACAGCACCCATACCTGAGAGAAATGGCATGAGCGATCGTTTGTATATTTTCGACACCACCTTGCGCGACGGCGAGCAGTCCCCCGGCGCTTCGATGACTAAAGAAGAGAAAATCCGTATCGCCCGCCAGCTAGAAAAACTCGGCGTAGACATTATCGAAGCAGGCTTTGCCGCTGCCAGCCCCGGCGACGCGGATGCCATCAAGGCCATTGCCAGCATTATCGAACACTCCACCGTCTGTTCTTTGGCACGCGCAAATGAAAAAGATGTGCGTGCCGCAGGTGAAGCCATCAAGCCCGCCAAACATGGACGGATCCATACTTTTATTGCGACCAGCCCGATTCATATGGAGCACAAATTGCGCATGACACCCGATCAGGTGGTCGATGCCGCAGTAAAGGCCGTCAAAATTGCTTTGGAATACACTGATGATGTGGAGTTCTCAGCCGAAGACGCCGTGCGCTCGGACATGGATTTCCTGATCCGTATTTTTGATGCCGTGATTCAGGCGGGAGCAAAAACCATCAATGTGCCAGATACCGTGGGCTACAGCATTCCATCGGTATGGGCTGAACGGATGCGTGAACTCATTGCACGTGTACCGAATTCCAATAAAGTAATCTGGTCGACTCACTGCCATAACGACTTGGGCATGGCAGTGGCTAATTCTTTGGCAGCGGTACAAGCCGGTGCGCGGCAGGTTGAATGCACCATCAATGGCCTTGGTGAGCGTGCGGGTAACGCAAGCTTAGAAGAAGTCGTGATGGCGGTGCGCACGCGTAAAGATCTGTTTAATTTGGAAACCGGCATTGATCCGGTGCAAATTGTACCGACCTCCAAACTGGTTTCAACCATTACTGGCTACCCAGTACAGCCCAATAAAGCGATTGTGGGTGCCAATGCCTTTGCTCACGAATCAGGCATCCATCAGGATGGCATGCTGAAAAACCGCGAAACCTATGAAATCATGAGTGCGGAATCGGTAGGCTGGAGCACCAACCGCCTGACTTTGGGCAAATTGTCTGGCCGCAATGCATTCAAAACCAAATTGCACGAGTTGGGCATCGATTTATCCAGCGAAGAAGCACTCAATGCCGCCTTTGCCCGCTTTAAAGAATTGGCCGATCGTAAACGCGAAATTTTTGATGAAGACTTGCATGCGCTGGTTTCAGACGAAATGGTCGTCATCGAGCAAGAGCACTTCAAGCTCACTTCCTTAAAAGTAGTTTCAGAAACAGGCGAAATGCCATCTGCACACATTGTGATGAGTGAAGACGGCACAGAAAAAAGCGCAGAATCGAGCGGCTCCGGCCCTGTGGATGCGGTATTCAAAGCCATCGAAATCATGGCCAATAGCGGTGCGGAATTACAGCTTTATTCGGTGAATGCGATTACCCAAGGTACAGATAGCCAAGGCGAAGTGACCGTGCGTTTAGAAAAATCCGGCCGCATCGTCAACGGCCAAGGCGCTGACACCGACATTATCGCCGCCAGCGCCAAAGCCTATATCTCGGCACTGAATAAACTGCACAACAAAGAAACGCGTATTAACGCGCAAGGCCCCGTTTAATACTGAGATATGGCATAGGCCAAGGCCCACGCAACTAATAAAACCGAGATACGGCAGGCCAATCAGCCCAGCCGTCAGGGACGCTTCACTCAAGCCATCCCTAATCTGCTACAGCAGGGCCACGAGTCTTGTGATGGGCAGACACTCAAAACAAAAGGCCAGAAACCAGAGCTAAAGTTAAGCCTCTGGTTTTTGGCCTTTGTGTATTTATGCCGTGGCATTGCCCAATGAAGGGCGCGTTAGCCACGCAAAGGCAACAAAGCCAGCAAAACACAAAGTAGCCAAAGCGACTTCTACTCCTGCCAAGATTTGCGACAAACCCTGATCTCCCCAAGCCCGCATCACGCCTTCTACAAACCAGATCAGGATATACATCGATCCCCATTGATAGGTATAACGACGGCCTTTCAAAACCCCCATCAACATCGGCAATAAAAGCACCGCCTTTAATGCCAGCCAGGAACCTCCCTCTTTCATGGGAGCCAGCCACAGCTCCCAAGAGATACACAGCGCAATCAGCGCCACTAAGCTCGCCACAGATAGCCAGTGCGATAAGGTAATTAAACGCTGATCTTTCATTCTGCTGCCGCCAGTTTTAATGCAATATTTGCCAGCCGTTTACCCTGCGCGATGCACAGCTGTTTTTCTTCCGCAGACAAAGGTTGATTAGATTCGCTACCCGCCACATGACTAGGGCCATAGGGCGTGCCGCCACTGGCAGTGGTACTCAGCATGGTTTCAGAATATGGCGTACCTACAATCAACATGCCATGGTGAAGCAGCGGCAACATCATGGTCAGCAAGGTAGATTCATTGCCGCCGTGCATTGAACCCGTACTGGTAAACACACAAGCTGGCTTGCCGATTAAAGAGCCTTTCAACCAATCACCTACCGTGCCATCCCAGAAATACTTCATGGGCGCGGCCATATTACCAAAACGAGTGGGGCTACCCAGCGCCACGGCAATACATTCTTGCAAGTCCGCAAGCTCCGCATAAGGCGCTCCAGCATCTGGCACACTGGCTTCGATCGCCTCGCAAACCGTGGAAATACGCGGCACGGTGCGCAAGCGGGCAGTCGCGCCCTCCGATTCAATACCCCGGGCAATCAGCTGCGCCATCTGGCGTGTAGCACCATGTGTGCTGTAATAAAGAACAAGGATCTCTGGCATGGCAATTCCAAAATAGTGGGGCTGCGGTATTATAAAGCTCATCCTTCATTTAATCGCACAACCGTGACTCTTAGACCTCTATTTAACCTCGGTGTTTTGCAACGTCTGTTTGGCTTTTGCCGTTTTGTGGGCCGCAGGCTACTGGCAGATCGCTGCTTGGAAACGGCTGGCAGCCTGACGTACACCACGCTGCTGGCACTGATCCCCCTATTGACGATTGCGCTCTCGCTATTTTCTGCCTTCCCCATGTTTGGCGACTACAGCAGCAAATTTAAGATTTTCTTGCTGACTAATTTAGTGCCAGATGCATCGGGCAAAGTCATTAGCGTATATATGCGGCAATTTTCAGACAATGCGGAGCGCCTAACCGCGATGGGGATGATTGGGCTCTTGGTGACAGCGCTGCTGCTGATTTTTACGATTGAAAAAACATTTAACGAAGTATGGGGAATCAAACGCCCCAGAAAACTCCTGCAAAGAACGATTATTTATTGGGCGGCGCTCACCCTAGGCCCGCTGATTATCGGCATCAGTATTTCGCTCACCTCTTGGCTCTACGCCCAAACGGGCTTACATAGCGATGCCAGCCTGCTCAACCTGATGCTGCTCAAGCTTGGCCCCATGCTCTTGATGCTGGGCTCGCTCACCCTGCTTTATCTGGCCGTCCCCAATTGCTATGTACCGCGCAGCCACGCCCTGATCTCTGCCCTTGTTGTGGCTGCCGCTTTAGAGCTGATGAAACGTGGATTTGGCCTGTATATCCAGCAATTTGGTACGTTTAAGCTGATTTACGGCGCATTCGCCAGCTTCCCCATCTTTTTGATGTGGCTATATGTAAGCTGGGTGATTATTTTAGGCGGAGCGGTACTTTCTGCCTGCCTTTCCTACTGGCATGCCTCGGCGTGGCGCTGGGAAGGCAATCAAGGCACCCGCCTTGAACAAGCCATTCGCCTGCTACTGGTTCTAGCCGAAGCACATAGCCGGGGCGAAATACTGCATATCGATAAACTTCGACGTAAAACACAGCTAGGCTTAGACACCAGCTACTCTTTACTCGAAGAAATGGCGCTAAAAAACTGGGTGGAATCAACTCGCGATGGCGAATGGATATTAGCGGTAGACCTGCAACGCATCACATTGCGTGATGTATTTGAAACCATGGTCACGCCCCTCTCCGCCAGACTGGAAGCAGGCTTAAGTACCATCCATGAAGAGCTAAAAGGTGTATTAGAAATGACGCTGGCGGAATATGCGGAGAAAAAAGCAGAAACAATATTGTCTTGATTAAAAATAATGGAGGGCGGGTAAATCCCGCCCTCAAATCACACAGGGCTACAGCCTGCGTCCAAAGCTGCAATAATCGTTTCGCTACTCAGCTCGCCCATATAAGACTCGCCAAGGCAGCGCATCAGCACAAATTTTATTTTGCCCGCGTCTACTTTTTTATCGTGTGCCATTAAGTCTAAATAGCGATCATTGCCCAAGACTGGTGCTTTAACCGGCAGGCCTGCTTTTTGGAGCAGAGATTCAATCCGGGCAATATCGTCATCACTGATCTGATCCAGCTCGCGCGATGCATAGGCCGCCAGCATCATCCCCGCAGCGACCGCCTCGCCATGCAGCCAAGCACCATAGCCAAGGCCCGATTCAATCGCATGGCCAAAGGTGTGGCCTAGATTTAATAGCGCACGCTGGCCCTGCTCTTTTTCATCCCCGGCCACAATCCTCGCTTTGTTTTGGCAACAACGCTCAACGGCATAGGCAAGCGCTTCGGTTTCACGTGCCATCAGGCGCTCGATATTTGCTTCCAGCCATTCAAAGAAAGCCAGATCATCAATCAAACCATATTTGATCACCTCAGCCATGCCTGCGGATAACTCACGCAAGGGCAGGGTATCCAGCGTCGCCAGATCAGCCAAAACTAACTTAGGCTGATAAAACGCGCCAATCATATTTTTGCCTAGGGGATGATTAATCCCCGTTTTACCACCGACCGATGAATCAACTTGCGCCAGTAAAGTCGTTGGGATCTGAATAAATGGTACACCACGCTGATATACCGCAGCGGCAAAACCGGTCATATCGCCAATCACACCACCGCCCAAGGCAATCAGCGTGGTTTTACGCTCACAGCGCTCGGTAAGCAGTGCATCAAAGATTTGGTTGAGTGTTTCAGAGGTTTTATATACTTCGCCATCAGGCAAGATAATGCTGTGGCATTGAATATCTGCGGCTTCTAAAGCATCTTGCAGTGATTTTAAATAGAGCGGAGCGACCGTTGTATTACTGACAATCACCACCCGAGGCTGAAGCAATAAAGGCTTAATCAGCTCAACCTGGGTCAGTAAATCACGGGCAATATGGATATCGTAAGGGGCGTGGGCAAGGTCTAGTTTAACGGTCTGCATGGCGCTCCAGCTTTTGTCGGGTGGGCAAGCATGCCCACGCATTTCTATGCCTGCGCGGACATCATTAAATTTATCTTGTACAAGTCGTTATTAATCCGCGTGCAACTCTAGCTCTTTCATTAATAGTTGCAACAGCGAATGAACTGTCTGCCGACTAGTATCGATGACCAAATCGGCCACTTCGCAATAAAGAGGATCGCGAATCTCGTAGAATTCCTGCAATCGCTGCTTAGGATTTTCGGTTTGCAATAGCGGGCGATTTTTATCATGGCAGGTACGTAAATACAGCTCATCCACGCTGGCGCGCAGATAAATCACAAAGCCTTCACGTCGTAATATCGCGCGATTAGCAGGATTTAACACTGCCCCGCCACCTGTTGCCAGCACGATATTCTTTTGCGCGGAAAGCTCTTTAATCATAGCCACTTCACGGCGACGAAACCCTGCCTCACCTTCTACTTCAAAGATGATAGGAATCTTCGCGCCAGTGCGTGATTCGATCTCGTGATCCGTATCATAGAAAACCTTACCGCTGACTTTAGCAAGCGCTCGTCCCACGGTGGTTTTGCCGGCACCCATCATGCCGACCAGAAAAAAATTGCCTGGCAGTTTCATGGCTAGCGGCCTGTCGGGCTTAAGCATTCGTTACAAGGGGAAGTCCGGTCTGAAACAGATTTCATGTTTTTTTGAGGCGACTAAGTAGTTATCTATCAAATGATCAACGTGAAATTTGGCCAAATCCGGCTTTCCCGTAGCAGAACAGCCTTAAACAAAGTAAGGCTGCCCACATTGTAGCGGAAAGCAGAGCGGGGCGCGATTTGCGCCCCGCTTTTCTGACTATAAATTATCTAAATTAGCGTAGTGACAAGTCAGATTGAATAACTTTAGGTGAAATAAAAATCAACAGCTCACGACGGATATCTTTTTCTAAAGTGTTTTTAAACAGATGTCCCAGATAAGGAATATCGCCAAGCAAAGGTACTTTAGTAATATCTGAGCCCGCTTCTTGAGTATAAATACCACCAATCACTACCGTACCGCCATTTTCAACCAAAACAGTTGTATTAATCTGCTTGGTGTTGATCGATGGAATACCCAGAGTGACCGTGCCTCGGCTATCTTTAGTCACATTCAGCTTCATGATGACATTGCCATCAGGCGTGATTTGCGGTGTTACCTTTAATGACAGGGTCGCTTTCTTGAAAGAAATGGTTGTTGCACCATTTTGCGAGCTTTCCTGGTAAGGAATCTCTTCCCCGCTTTCAATAGAAGCTTCTACTTGATCAGCCGTAACTAGACGCGGGCTAGAGATAATCTTACCTTTATTGTCCGCAGCCAGAGCACTGATTTCCAAACCCAGCAACCAATTAGCATTAGCCGCAATTAAAGCAAACGTGCCTGGCGCACCCACACCAGAGCCAATCGCTGGCAAGTTCACATTATTGCCCATCGTTAGAATATTATTCACGGGCGTTGTTGCTGGTGTTCCTGTCGTAGTGCTTGGAATAACGCCAATGCCTTTACCTGCATTATCCAAATTATTGCCCAAGCCTAAATCAGTATTGCCTAAATGACCTCTAGAACCCCAACCCAACTTCATACCCAGCTCACGACTAAAACCATCATTGGCTTCAACAATACGTGCTTCAATTTGTACTTGTCGAACAGCCACATCGATCTTGCCGATCACAGCGCGAATTTGCTCTAATTTGCTGGAGATATCCTGCACAAACAGAGTATTGGTTCGGGCATCAATCACAATGCTGCCGCGTTTAGATAGCATCTGCTGCTTATCATCGGTCAGCATTTTCTTTAAGTCTTCAGCCTTTTGATAGCGTAATTGAAACGCTTCAGTACGCGTAGGCTCCAGCTCATCGATTTGCTTTCTGGATTCCAGCTCTTGCTTTTCCTTGCTGGCCAACTCTTCACGCGGGGCCACCCAAAGCACACTG
This sequence comes from Janthinobacterium sp. B9-8, assembly GCF_000969645.2. Lineage (NCBI taxonomy): Bacteria > Pseudomonadati > Pseudomonadota > Betaproteobacteria > Burkholderiales > Oxalobacteraceae > Janthinobacterium > Janthinobacterium sp. B9-8. The sequence goes on along the minus strand of NZ_CP014222.1, from coordinate 4,267,315 downwards.
CCATTTTTGCGCTGATCCAAGCCCTTCGCTTGCAAAATCATATCCAGCGCCTGATCCCAAGGCACGTCTTTCAGGCGCAAGGTTAAATTGCCGGTCACTGTATCGCTGGTAATGATATTCAGGCCGGTAAATTCAGCAATCACTTGTAAAACAGTGCGAATTTCAACGTTCTGAAAATTCAGAGAGAGCTTCTCACCTTTAAATGCAGGCTTAATTCCCGCTAGCTTATTACGCTCGTCACTGACTTCACGCACTTCAATAATAAAGCGATTTTCAGTTTGATAAGCCGAGTATTCCCAGTTGCCTTTGGGCTCGATAATCATTTTGATTGTTTCGCCCTGGGTATATGAATCAACCTTTTGAATTGGCGTACCAAAATCGCTGACATCCATCCGGCGCTCTAGCTTTTTAGGCAAAGCCGCTTTATTAAAATCAACCAAGAGCATTTTGCCCTGCTGGCGAATATCAATTCCTACATTAGGGCTTGAGAGATCAATCACCACCTTGCCTTCGCCATCCTTACCACGGCGAAAGTCGATGTTTTCAATGCTATCGCGCTTGTTTTTGCTGCTGGCTTCCGGCGCTTTATTCTCAGCAAAATGCGTATTGCGTGCTTGAGCCATCACCGCACTGCTGGTGCCATCCACGGTAATATAAAAATCATTACCTTCTGTTCTGGTTTGATAAGCCGCTTGCTTTTGCATATTCAAAACAACGCGAGTACGGCCGGAGCCTTCAGCCAGACTAATCAGCCTAAGCGCAGCGCCATTGACCTGCACCGAGCTTTTACCTGCCTGATTCGTTGTATCAGCAAAATCAAAAGCAACGCGTGGCGGCGTATTAACAGAAAAGCTGGTAGGAACCGGAGCCGGGCCTGCAAAACTCAGGCGAATTATCTGTTTATCTGCCGAGATATTACTAATATCCACAGCCGTAATACTACTGGCCGCAAATGAGGCAAAACTAGCCAAACATAAGATGGCTGGCATGATGACATTGAGTATTTTCATTTTTTTTGCTCCGCTTCATCAAGGGATAAACTGGTAGTGCGCTCCACCCAATCGCCTCCGCTATCCTCAACAATTTCTTTTAATTGAACTTCGGTATCCGTCACCGCAGTCACCATGCCAAAGTTTTGTCCCATATAACTACCAATCTTTACCCGATATAAATTGCCATCAGGTGCATGGATCAAGCCATTCATCGTTTTGCCCTGAGTGAGTGTTCCCACCATTCGCAGCTTTTCTAAATCATAATTTTCCAAAATTTCTTTAGCACGGTTGGTATTCGGGGCAAGCCCGCCTCCCGAACCTTTTTTAGCTAATTCCATTTTAGCGGCGCGAAATGGATCGCTTAAATCAAAGGCTTTATATTCAAAAGAAACATAGGGCTTCGCTTCGGGCAATGCTTCAACTTTACCGCGCAAGCCTTCGCTACTTTCTTTCATCCAATTTTTTAAATCGCTATTTTCCTCACCGAAACAAGCCGTTAAGGATAATGTAGCAATACTAATAAGCAGAGTTAGCTTGATTGAACCAGGCCGGATTTTCATTTCTGTTTCTTCTTAGCGTCGAGAGCAGCTTGATGCATAGCTTGTAATTCAGCCTCATCAAGCGAGCGATACGTTTTAGCAACCGCCTGCATAGAAAGTACGTCAGGATCTTTAGTTGTGGCTAGCTGAAGATTACTCAAAGTAACAATACGGGAGAGTTGAGCCACATCGCTCACAAAGGCAGCTAAATCGTGATAGCTGCCAGAGATGCGAATATCAATCGGTAGCTCAGCAAATTCAGATGTTTTAACTTCTGTACCGGGCTTAAATAGCTCAAAAAACAAGCCCCGGCCAACACCTGCCTGATTAATCTCGGTAAGCAAGGATTCCATTTCAGATTTATTCGGTAATTGCCGTAGCAAAGCACCAAAAGACTGTTGGATTTCTTGCAATTGCTGGCGATAGGCCTCTAAATTAACGGCCTTACTTTTCTTCTCGATAAAATCTTGCTTTAGCTGCTCTTCTTTAGCGCGCCCGGCATCAAGCTCTTCCATCTGGCTGCCCCAAACATAAAAGTAGCCACCAAACGTCAGCAGGAAAAACACCAAAGCAATTAAGCCAATCTGGGCAGGCATGGGCCAATTGCCCACATCTTTAGGATCTAAATTACGAAGTTCGTCGAGTGTCATTTTAGCCACCCTGCTGTTTACGTTTTGCTGGCCCTGATGCATTGGCCGCGTCTTCTGAAGCTCGAGTCACTTTAACGTTCAGCATAAATTCTGATAGTTTTTGATTGCCCACCTGAGCCGCCTTTACCTCAATTAATACTGGCTGCTCAAAGATTTCTGAATCATTCAAATTACGCATCAAAGTAGAAACGCGTGCATTAGATTGTGCATAACCAATTAAGGTAAGCTGATCATTCAGCGCTTTGGCCTCTTTCAAATAAACCCCTTCTGGGGTTTGCCGCACCAGCTGATCCATGGCGAGTACGGTTTCTGAGCGACCTGACTGCAAGCGTTCAACAATTTTTTTACGATCTAATAAAGACTGTTTTTCTGCTTTTAATTTCTCAATTTCAGAAATCTCGCGATCTAATTTGATATTTTCATCAGTTAAAAATTGATTGCGCTCATTTTGTGTTTCGATACGCGCACTATAGAAAAGATAGCCCATAACAATCACGGCGATGGCAGCCAAGCATGTCATACCCAGTAAAACAAAGTAGCGACTCTGGCGCGCAGCACGTTTTTGCTCGCGGTGGGGGAGCAGGTTAATCCGAATCATGAGGGGTCAAACCTCCGCATCGCCAATCCGCAGGCAATTAAAAGAGAAGGCGCATCAAGCTGTACCTGCTTGCCACGTACTTTGCCGGTAGCCATTCCTTGGAATGGATTAGCGCGCATTGCACTACTCACATTGGTGCGGCTGGAAACAGCATCATCCAAACCATAAATAGCACTGCAACCACCAGCAAGCAAAATATGGTCGACGGCATTGTAGTTACTTGATGTATAGAAAAACTGCAAAGAGCGCGAGATTTCTAAAGCCAGCGTATCAATAAAAGGCTGCAAGACTTCCGGCTCATAGTTTTCCGGCAGGCCACCGTGCTTTTTAGCCTGCTCAGCTTCATCACTCGACATGTTGAATTTGCGCTGAATTTCCTGCGTAAGCTGATTGCCCGCATACGCCTGATCGCGGCTATAAATTGATTGGCCATCTTTAAAGATGTTCATATGCATGGCTGTTGCACCAATGTCCACCACGGCCACAATCTGGTTCTCACCATTATTGGGCAATTGTGGCTGCATCAGCTCAAACGCAGCTTGCGTGGCATAGGACTCCACATCGAGTACTACAGCACGTAAACCGGCCGCTTCGATTGCAGCAACCCGCTCATCAACCTTCTCTTTTTTGGCCGCTGCAATCAGTACTTCTTCTTCATCAGGCGCGATAGGAGATACACCCAGCACCTGAAAATCGAGATTCACTTCATCAAGCGAAAAGGGAATGTACTGATTAGCTTCGGTTTCAACCTGCATCTCAAGCTCGCGCTCGGTCAGACCGGATGGCACCAGAATCTTTTTGGTAATCACGGCTGCCGCAGGCAGAGCAATCGATACATTCTTGATTTTGGAGCCCATTTGCCGCCATGCACGTCGCACAGCCTCCACCACCACATCCATATTGGCGATATTACCGTCGGTTACGGCATCTTTTGGCAAGAGCTCAATCACATAGCGATCAAGGCTGTAGGTGGTTCCTGATAGGCTCAGCTCGACCATTTTTACGGACGAAGAGCTAATATCAACCCCAATCAGCGCAGGTGCTTTGGGCTTGAGGAAATCGAGATTCAACTCATTTTCCTTTTCAAATAAAATACTTAAAGACAACTGTTACGAATCTACTTTAGATCGTAGCAGCGCGACTTATCCATGTAAAGAAAGAACAGCGGTTCCTATTGTTATACAAGTGCATTACTAACATTAGTGCTTTTTAAATATTTGGCGCGGGGAAACAAATGCCAAACAAAACTACTGATATTCGCGTAAATTAGCAGCACTTCCAATTTTCCTCCCTTAGCGATGAGCAAACGCCTTCTACTTATTTTTTTCGGCATTCTAATTAGCCTGATGATTCTTGCTGCAGGTCTTGGTGCATTTGCGTTGATAATCACTTATCCACGCCTGCCATCCTTAGAAGCACTCACTGACTACCGGCCTAAAATTCCGCTTCGTATTTACACCAGCGATAATGTGCTGATTGGTGAATTCGGAGAAGAACGCCGTGCATTTACTTCAATAGAACAAGTTCCTTTGCTGATGAAGCAAGCCATTCTGGCTGCCGAAGATGAACGGTTTTATGAACACGGCGGCATTGATTACCTTGGCGTTTTAAGGGCCATGATCAGCAATGTCACATCAGGACAATCAAAATCCGGCGCCAGCACAATCACCATGCAAGTTGCCCGTAACTTTTATCTGTCTAACGAAAAAACATTTACTCGTAAATTTAACGAGGCATTACTTTCGTTCAAAATCGAACATAATTTATCTAAAGATCAAATTCTTGAACTGTACTTTAATCAAATTTACTTAGGTCAGCGTGCTTATGGTTTTGCTTCCGCAGCACAAACCTACTACGGCAAAGAACTAAAACAACTCAGCCCCGCAGAGATGGCAATGCTGGCTGGCTTACCTAAAGCACCCTCAGCTTACAACCCTGTCGTCAATCCTAAACGAGCCCAACTCAGACAACAATACGTTTTACGACGTATGCACGAGCTAAAGTTTATTAACGATAGCGATTACGAAACAGCAAAAACTGCACCGCTCGTGCTCAAACGCACCCAACAAGAGTACGCAGTCCATGCCGAATATCTGGCTGAAATGGTCAGGCAAATGATGGTGGAAAAGTATAAAGAGGCCACTTACACAGAGGGGTTCAAAGTTTACACTACCCTTCGCAGCGACAGTCAGGAAAGCGCATATCAATCCCTGCGCCAAGGCTTGGTAGATTATGACATTCGCCATGGCTACCGCGGCCCCGAAGGCTTTGTCGCCCCTGAAGTGATCTTGCCAGGCAAGGAAGAGCTCCTTGACGAAGCACTGAGCGAGCAGAAAGATTCGGGTGATTTACAACCCGCAATTGTTTTAAAAGCCAGTACTCAATCTGTCACTGTCTACAAAAAAGGGGGTGAACAGATCGAAATTAACAGCGAAGGCTTACGCTTTGCCAAGGCCATGCTTTCAGAAAAAATAGCACCTGCCACACGAATCCGTCCCGGCGCAATCGTTAGAATTAAGCAAACAGAAAAAGGCTGGAATCTGACCCAACTACCTCAGGTAGAAGGCGCATTTGTTGCGTTAGATCCACAAAACGGTGCAATTAAGGCGCTGGCGGGTGGTTTTGACTTTAATCGCAGCAGCTTTAACCACGTTACACAGGCTTGGCGTCAACCCGGATCCAGCTTTAAACCGTTTATTTATTCAGCAGCTTTAGAGCGCGGTGTTACCCCTGCTACCCAGATCAACGATGCACCGCTTGTCATTGATCCGGCGCAAGTTGGCGGGCAAAGTTGGGAGCCCAAAAATAGTGATGGTAAGTTTGAAGGCATGATGAGTGTGCGCAATGCGCTAACGCGCTCCAGAAACTTGGTCACTATTCGGGTGCTGCAAGCGATTGGCGTGGATTACGCACAATCCCATATCAGCCGCTTTGGCTTTAACCCTAAGCAACACCCCGCCTATCTGACCATGGCCTTGGGTGCAGGCAGCGTAACGCCGCTGCAAATGGCCGAGGCCTACGCGGTGTTTGCCAATACCGGCTATCGGGTTCGTTCTTACTTTGTGGATCGTATCGAAGACAGCCGTGGCCGGGTTCTGGCCAAAACACAGCCTGAAGTTGCCGGTGAAAATGCACAGCGCACACTGGATGCCAGAAACGCTTTTGTGATGAATAGCCTGCTGCACGATGTGGCAACCCAAGGCACGGGGGCCAAAACCAATGTCTTAGGCAGAACTGATTTAGCGGGTAAAACCGGTACAACCAACGATGCCAATGACGCTTGGTTTGCCGGCTATCAGCCCGGCCTTGTGGCGATTTCCTGGGTTGGCTTTGATCAGCCCCGCTCCTTAGGCGCAAGAGAATATGGTGGTGTGGCTGCCTTGCCTATCTGGATTAACTACATGAGTAAAGCGCTTAAAGGTGTGGATAATGTGGCTTATCCGGTACCAGAAGGCATCACCCCGCAGACCACGCAAACAGAGCGTGGCCCATATACCGAATATTTCTTCAGCGAATTTTTGCAAACCAATCCAGAATTAGGCTTGGGAGGCGGAGTAGGAACTGCCCAGCCTCTGGATGAGATCAAGGAACTACTCTTTTAGGGAGACCTACGTCAATGAGCAAGCCGCATGTTCTCGATCGCCAGTCATCCCATTTGCGCGCTCAGATTAGCGAGCGTGCGGCCCGTTTAATTGCCGAAGATCATTTGCACGATTTTGCACTGGCTAAGAAAAAAGCAGCCAGACAATTAGGAATTAGCGAGGGCCGAATGATGCCCTCCAATCAGGAAATAGAAGCCGCCCTGGCTAACTACCGGGCGGTTTACCACCCCGAACATAGCGATAGCCTTAATAGCCTCAGGCGCAAAGCCCTCAAAGTAATGCGCATTCTGGCGCGCTTTAATCCCTATTTAAGCGGATCGGTACTCTCTGGTGTGGCAGGACCGAACTCCGATATTAATTTAATTTTATTTTTAGACGACCCCAAATCAGCCGAGATTTTTCTGCTTAATCAGCAAATTGATTATGAGCTGCTGCCCGCTGCAAATGGCCGACAGCTCGCCGACTCTCCTTCGCTGTCTTTTTGGTTTGATGACACGCAAATCAGCCTGCATGTAAAGCCCCGGGATGCAGAGCGACAAAAAGAAGAACGGATGCGGCTGGATGAACTGGAAGCACTCCTCTCTATCGCCGATGCCCCCTTCAATATTCCAAGGAGTTGATTATGCTAAACAATCACCACGGCCTGTTTCAAATTCATTTGCTGACACATTAACGCAAGCTAGGATTAAGTCTCAGCCAATGATATAAAGTGGTTTATCTTTTCTTTTATTGATTACCACAATGCAACAACCTCCCACGCTGGAGCCCGTTTTTGTATCAGACACGGGGCCCTATCTCGTCAGCGCCAGCATCGAAATCAAGTATTTGCTTAAGCAATTACTGGAAAATGGCGAGATTATTTGTCTCTACCCTGCTGGTAAACGTGAGCCTTTTGCAATCAGCACCCTGCTTAGCATCAATGACAATGAATTATTGTTTGATGCCAGCAACGATATTGTCACCAATGCGGCCTTAATCAAAGATGCCCGCATGCTCTTAGTTGGCGTGGTCAACAAAGTTAAAGTGCAATTCGAGCTACCCGATGCCACGCTGGTCGCCTATGAAGGCCGCACCGCAATCCGCAGTGGCGGCCCGGTACAAACACTGCGCATGCAAAGACGCGATTTTTATCGGCTAGATATCCCCATGTCGCAAAAAGTGGACTGCGTGGTTCCGCTTGGCGATGGCAGGCAGACAGAACTATTAGTTACCGATATCAGCCTGGGTGGCTTAAGCCTGCTCGGCGTATCGCCCGATTTACCAATGGTCGTTGGCGACACACTGCACAATTGCCAAATTCAGCTACTCGATGTCGGCGTGATCGAAATCGATATGCAAGTGTGCATTGTGATTGATGTGACACTGCGTAATGGTGTTAAAACACAGCGCATTGGTTGCCGTTTCTTTGATTTGCCCGGAAAAATGCAGACGCTGATTCAGCGTTTTATTAATAAAATTGAACGCCAGCGAATCTCCCGAGAATGATCAATCCCTCACTTTTTCTGAGCAGCAAGCTCAAGCAAATTGAAGCTGCAGCTGCAGCAGCTGGCTTACCACTCATGCAAAGAGCGGGGCAATGCAGTGCCGACTGGGTTATTAAACACCACCCCGAGGCGCAAACCATTTATGTGCTGGCTGGCCCTGGCAATAATGGAGGGGACGCCTTGGTCACAGCCACCCTGCTCCATCTTGCTGGCAAAACAGTTTTACTCCGTATGAGCGCCCCATCTGGCCCTATGCCCGCCCAAAAAGCATTGGCCGCATGGCTGGCGCACGGCGGGAAAATACTAAGCAACACGCCCAGTCAGGCCGATTTAGCCATTGATGGTCTGTACGGCATCGGCTTAAACCGCCAACTGAGTGATGCAGACCAGCAAATCATTGCAGAGCTGCAGGCACTGGCCTGCCCGGTGATTGCTTTGGATATTCCCAGCGGATTAATGGCAGATAGCGGCGATGCCACAGCCACCATTCATGCCACACACACCCTGAGCTTTATTGCTCACAAGCCTGGCTTATTTACCGGCAAAGGCTGTGATCTGGCGGGAGAGATCAGCCTGCATGATTTACAAATACCGAGTGATCTGTTTCTTGCCCCGGATGGCCATTTGCAAACTCAAGCGCCATCCAGCATTGCGCAACTTCGACGCAAGCCGGATAGTCATAAAGGCAGTTACGGCACGGTGGGCGTAATAGGCGGTGCAGCAGGGATGATTGGCGCGGCACTGCTGGCTGGCCGGGCGGCTTTGCATATGGGCACTGGACGCGTTGTGCTTGGCCTGCTGGATACCTCGCTGAACGTAGATTCTGTGCAGCCCGAGCTGATGTTACACAGTGCAGAAGATGCACTTCACCACCCCGCACTCACCCTGCTTGCTGTCGGCCCCGGCCTTGGTCAGAGTACCGAAGCCTTGGAGCTACTCAAGCAAAGCATCGCCAGCCCCTTACCTCTGCTGCTAGATGCAGATGCGCTTAATTTACTGGCAGGCTCCGCAGAGCTAGCCGCCGCAATGCGGCAACGCACTGCCGCAAGTATTCTCACGCCACACCCAGCCGAAGCCGCAAGGCTGCTACATACCAGCACTCAAGCCGTGCAAGCCAATCGAATAGAATCCGCCCAGGCCCTCGCACAGCGCTATAAAGCCACCGTACTGCTCAAAGGAGCAGGCTCCATATGTGCGAACGAGCAAAGCTGGAGCATCAACGCCAGCGGCAATGCAGCCCTTGCCAGCGCAGGGCAAGGCGATGTGCTCTCCGGCATCATCGCCGCCCTGCTCGCACAAGGCCTTGGCCCGCTAGAAGCCGTGCAAAGCGGCAGCTGGCTGCACGGCCGCGCTGCGGACGATTGGCGCAGAATACATCCCAATGGGATTGGCTTAACCGCGAGTGAAACGATTAGCTATGCCAGAGGAGCGTTGAATCAGGTTTTGGGGGCGAGTTAGATCTTTGATGTTGCGTTGCAAAACCCAAATCTTGAAACACGGAGTTTCACGGAGGAAAGTAGCATTTAAAAAGTTATTTTTTGGATTTGGATTTATTTGAGCGAACAACAAAGAATCGTGATAACCACTCTCTTAACACGGGGCTCAAATATCCCCTTGAAGCACGCCGAAGCGAGGAACAAGCGGGGCGGGATTTCGGCGAGGACTGTCTGAGCGAAGCGAGTTCCACAGCCGCCGACTCGATTGTCCGCAGTGAGGGGGTTCGTGCTGGCCGGGGCGGCCTTCTTTGGCTTCGTTTCTTGGCCGCTCAAGAAAGGAAGGCCCCGCCGGTGGCAACCGCTCCAAAATTAACGTGCCGAAGGCACTAAAAAGATCTTTTTGACTTCACTTAGCACGCACAGGGACCTACCCCTACCAAGCAAACAGCTTTGCCCCGTTTTGCTTTAGCCAGAGTCGATGCGTTTTCCAATCTGGGCAAGCGCTTGCGACGATGGCCCAGAAACGTGCGGAATGATTTAATTCTGCCAAATGCGCCAGCTCGTGAATCACCACATAATCAATCACTTGAGGCGGGGCCTGAATCAAGCGCCAGTTCAGACGAATATCGCCTAAGGCAGTGCAACTTCCCCAGCGACTTTTAGCCGAGCTTAAGAAAAGCTGCCGTGGCTGCAAGCCCATTTGTTCGCTCCAGTATGCCAGCCTTTGCAGAAAATAAGACTTGGCGCTGCGCTGATAAAAGCGCGTTAGCGTAGCGGGTAAAGGCGTTTGTTCTGCCACATACAACACATCTTCATCCAGCCGGGTTCGGCCAGCACAGCGCTGCACAAACTTAGCCTGGCCCAGCCAAAGCACGCTGCTGCCCACTGCCAATGCAGCTGGAGCAATCATCGGTGTAGCCAGCTTGGCCAGAATCCACTTTAATTTACTCTCGATAGCTCGCTCGGCTTCTTTTAAAGGCGCGCGGGCAGGCAGGATCACGGTTAAGCCATGGGCGGTAATTTTTAAACCAATCGAGCGCCGACGGCTACTGCGCTCCAGCTGATAAGGCAGCTCACGATCAGCCAGACGCAAGGAATACGCGGTCATTTTTTAGGCGAGTAACAAGGGCCAACACCGCCAAAACGCTGGATTTCATTTTCGATCCACGTTTCAACTTCTTGCGTTAGCTCTAGCGGGCTACGACCAGCAGGCTCGATAGGCTTGCCAATCACCATGGTGATTTCACCCGGCCATTTTAAAAAGGAATTCTTTGGCCAAAACTCGCCTGAATTAAGCGCCACCGGCACAATTGGCACCTCTAAATCAACCGCCAAACGCGCCCCACCCTGCTTATAAGGCTTGTAGCCCCCCGATGGAACGCGAGTGCCTTCGGGGAAAATCACAATCCAGAAGCCTTTAGCCAAGCGATCTTTACCTTGGGCAATCAGCTGCTTTTGCGCCTCGGCACGGTTAGATCGATCGATCGCAATCGGCGATAAAGTCGCTAAGCCCCAGCCAAAAATCGGCAATTTCAGTAGCTCTTTTTTTAACACCCATACTTGTGGCGGAAATACATGCTGCAAGGCCAGCGTTTCCCATGCAGATTGATGCTTGCACATCACAACGGCAGGATCTACGGGCAGGTTTTCAACGCCTTCTACGCGATAAGTCAGGCCACAAGTGAATTTCAGCCACTTGAGCATAATCCATGACCAGCCACGAATAATCCGATAGCGCAGCACGGGAGGCAGCGGCAGAATCAAAATCGCAATCACACAGAAAATGGGAGTTACTACAGGAACAGCAAGCCAATACAGAATGGAGCGCAACCAAATCATTTAATCTTCACCCTCTGGTGCAAGTAGTCAGTCCTGATGAATAAGGCGAGTATAAATCGCGTCTTTTTCCGCCTAGCGGCAAAGTTCGTCATTGCATAGCTTGCTATGCGGCTTCCTCACCTCTTGCTAAACGAAAAAATCCATCTATTTCTACCCCACCAATCCAGCAGAACTGACGACAAGTAAATGCGCAGCAAATGCCGCCAAATCGTCAAATACCTGCGTACCCTCGGGCAACAGGCCTTTCTGTTCAGTTTTAAGACCATTACCAGTACGAACCAGCACCGGCTTACCACCAACAGCGGCAATGGCTTGCAAATCACGAAGAGAATCACCCACCATCGCCAATTGCGTAGTAGCCACATGAAAGCGGCTGGCAATATCTAAGATCATGCCGGGATTAGGCTTGCGGCAAACGCAACCTGCATCGGGCGAATGAGGGCAAAAAAACACCGCATCCACATGGCCACCCTGCTCGGCAATGGCGCGGTGCATCTTGGCATGAATACGATTAAGTGCCTCAACCGCAATCATTTTGCGGCCAATGGCGCTTTGATTGGTCGCCACCACGATCGTCCAACCCGAACGGGATAACTCACCGATGGCTTCTAAGCTGCCTGCAATCGGCTGCCACTCTTCCGGCGTCTTGATATAGTCCGGGCTGTCTTCATTGATTACGCCGTCGCGGTCGAGAATCAATAACTTCATACGCGACTCCGTTTTGAATCTGTTTCAAAAAAGCACAAAAGATCTGTAGACACAGAGAACGGGAAGAACACCGAGAAGACCTAATGACAATGCTCAAATTAATTTCCCTCTTTCGTCATTCCCGCGAAAGGGGAAATCCAGTGGTTCCGCTGGATCCCCGACAAAAGCATTCGGGGATGACGATTGTAATATCTGGGGAAGTCATTTAGTGCCACATCCTAAGTCTCGCTTTGCTCACTCCGTGATCTTAGTGTCTACAGATTTTTTAGCGTTTTTTTGCGTTTACTCTGCCAATAAAGACAACTCAGCCACGCGGTTCATCAGACTGGCTAGTGCGGCGAGCAGGGCTTGGCGATTGCCACGCACCGCTAAGTCTTCCGCCATCACCATCACCGAATCAAAAAACGCATCGACGGGCTCTTTTAAAGCGCTCAGTGCTTTCAGTGCGCCAGTAAAATCTTGACTTGCCAAGGCACTGCTCACCACAGGTTGCAACTTTAATAGCTCGGCATGCAGGGCAATTTCAGCCGCATCGCTCAACAAAGCCGCATTCAGCTCAGGCAAATCGCCTTCGACTTTTTTCAAGATATTGCGAATGCGCTTATTGGCCGCAGCCAGAGCAGTCGCTTCTGGCAGGGCTTTAAACGCCGCAACAGCTTGCAAGCGAATCACCATTTCGTTCAGCAGCGTTGGGTTCAGCGCTAAGACGGCATCGATATCGGCAGCAGGGTAATCGGCTGCCAGATAGTTTTTCAGGCGATCTTGCATAAAGCCATACACGCCCTCAACCGTACCATCAGCCACCACACCAGCAGGGAAAGCTTCCGCAGTAATGCTGAGCAATTCTTTCAGATCCAGCGGTAAATCCAGCACCATACGCAAGACACCCAGCGCGGCACGGCGTAAGGCAAATGGATCTTTGTCGCCTGTTGGGATCAAGCCAATGCCATAAATCCCCACGATAGATTCCAGCTTATCCGCCAGCGAAACAGCCTGTGCTACCGCGCCAACGGGCAAGGTATCCCCTGCAAAACGTGGGTGGTAATGCCCTTCAATGGCATTAGCTACTGCTTCGTTTTCACCATCGATACGGGCGTAATACATGCCCATCACGCCTTGCAGCTCAGGGAATTCGCCCACCATATCGGCGATCAAATCGGCCTTAGCTAAATAAGCGGCGCGTTTGCAATCGGCCACATTAGCATTCAGCTTCACAGCAATGGCACCGGCAATTTTTTGCAGGCGCTCTACACGCTCAAACTGGCTACCAATCTTATTGTGATAAACCACATTGGCGAGCTGCGGCACGCGAGATTCAAGCTTCTTCTTTTTATCTTGCTCAAAGAAGAACTCAGCATCCGAAAGACGCGCGCGCAATACGCGTTCGTTGCCATGAATAATATGGCTAGGGTCTGGCGTTTCTAGATTAGAAACCACTAAAAATTTAGGCAGCAATTTGCCATTTTGATCGAGCAGCGGGAAGTATTTCTGATGTTGCTGCATCGATAAGATCAAGCACTCTTGCGGCACATCCAGGAATTTCTCATCAAAATTACCGGTATACACCACCGGCCATTCAACCAGCGCAGTCACTTCATCCAGCAAACCATCTGATGGCGCAATCTGTGCATTCAGCTCAGTGCAGGCGTTTTTTAGCTGATCGGCGATCAACGCGCGGCGTGCATCAAAGCTCGCCTCTACAAAGCCATCATCAAACAGGCGAGCTGCGTATTCATCGGCATTGGCCAATTCAATCTCGCCGCTCGACAAGAAACGATGGCCCAACGTGCTGCGGCCCGCTTCTAAATGCAGAAACTGCGCAGGTACCACATCATCACCGTGCAGCACCACAAGGCCATGTACCGGACGAATAAACTGGCCGTCCCGATCACCCCAGCGCATCATTTTTGGCGCTGGCAGTTTTTTAAGCGTGGCCGCAATAATGCCCGACAAAACTTTAGTCAGCGCTTCGCCGGTTTTAACCGAGGAAAAGATATAAACGTCTTGTTTGCCATCCGAGCCCTGCGCTAATTGCGCTACATCCACACCGCAGCTACGGGCAAAGCCTGCTAAGGCAGGCGTTGGCACGCCGTCTTTTAAACCAGAAGCCACAGCTGGGCCTCGGCGCTCGATGGCTTGGTCCGGCTGCACAGCCAGCACATTGGCGATCGATACGGCTAGGCGGCGCGGGCTGGCAAACGACTCTACTTCGGCGTCTTTAGCCACAAAGCCTAGCTTGACTAATTCATCAAAAATACCACTTGCAAACACTGCGCCTAATTTAGGCAGTGCTTTGGGTGGCAATTCTTCGGTAAAAATTTCAATCAGCAGTGTTTGAGATACAAGATTGGACATGGGGATTAATTCTCTTCTAATTTAGCTTTAGCTTCTTTCTCGGCCATGATTTTACAAACTTGGCGAACAAAATCACCGCCAAAGCTATTAGCAGGCGGCTCATCAAATTCCCACTGAAAACCCGGAATATCGTAACGTGCCACCTGCTCGTTTTCCTCATCACGCAAATCGCTTAAAACACCCGCCATTTTTTTGGACGGGCAATCAATCGCATGACGTGAATACTTTAAGCGATATTTCTTTTTGGTTATTTCATCAGTTTGATCTTCATTAAACTTCTGCTGTAACCAAACATAGGTGTACTTGGTTGGAGCGTAATCATCGTCGTGCGTAATCGACTTCACATCGACCAGCATTTCATAATCCGCCATCGTGCCATAACTACGCCAATCGCCTTCTTTTGGAACTTCAAGCGGGCCGTAAACCTCATCTTCAAATTTCCCACAGCCAGCCAAAAGAGTAATCAACAGCAGATAGCGGATCATCGATATCACCTTAAGCCGTCGCCACTTGGCACATAGGGAAACCCAAAGCTTCACGCGAGTCGTAATAGGCTCTGGCCACCAAGCGTGAAAGCGTGCGAACACGACCAATATAAGCGGCGCGTTCGGTCACCGAAATCGCACCACGGGCATCCAGCAAATTAAACACATGCGAGCACTTCATCACCATCTCGTAGCCTGGCAATGCCAAATTGGCTTCCATCAGGCGGGCTGCTTCGCTTTCAAATTTATTGAATAAATCAAGCAGCAGCGGCACATTGGCGTGCTCAAAATTATAAGTCGATTGTTCTACTTCATTTTGATGGTAGATATCGCCGTAAGTCACTTTCTGGCCGTTTGGATAAACTGTCCAGATCAAGTCATAAACGTTTTCTACGCCTTGCAAATACATGGCCAGACGCTCAACGCCGTAAGTGATCTCGCCCAATACCGGCTTGCAATCAATACCGCCAACCTGCTGGAAATAGGTGAACTGGGTGACTTCCATCCCGTTCAGCCAGACTTCCCAACCTAGGCCCCATGCACCCAGACTCGGGCTTTCCCAATCATCTTCTACAAAGCGAATATCATGCACGCTGGTATCGATGCCCAGCTCGCGCAAGCTACCCAAATACAAATCCTGGATATTGTCTGGTGACGGCTTTAAAGCCACCTGAAACTGATAATAGTGTTGCAAGCGATTCGGGTTTTCACCGTAACGGCCGTCTTTAGGTCGGCGTGAAGGCTGCACATAGGCGGCATTCCAAGGCTCTGGGCCAAGGGCTCGCAGAAATGTTGCGGTATGAAAGGTACCCGCACCTACTTCAATATCGTAAGGCTGCAACAAGGCGCAACCATTACGGCCCCAATAGTTTTGCAGCGTGAGCAGAATTTCTTGGAAAGTCAGCATATTCCCATTCTCGTTTTTTATTCTTAAACGCCCTGATTCTACTTGCTTTTAGCCTGTCTCGGGAGAAAGGGAGCCAGCAAATCAGGCATGATTAATCACTTGGCAAAGAAGGCACAATCGCTAGCACACTTCCTTGGCCCGCATTCGTAGTGGTTGATTTATGCTTATTTTAGATGACACAGGAATTGATTTACATCTGATCGAGGCTATAAAGCGCGTTTAAATTCACACTCTAGCCCTTTTTTGTTATTTGCATAGGCAATCAGGCAATCAGGCAATGCACTACCCGGCTCATACCGCATTGATTTGTTAAAAAATGGCAAGGCTTGGAGTAACAAACAAACGAATCACGCCAGAGAATCAAAATTGTCTTCCGTTATTATGGTTTGAGATGTGGCGGGTAACGCCGCCTTAATCGCCGCAACCTGCTTAGCCAATGATGCTTGCAACACCGATAAGGTTTCATCCCGCAGCGAGCCCTGATGAATCCCCTCTTCTACCGCAGCAGCCACACGCCGCAAACTAGCCGCCCCAATATTGTCAGCAAGCCCTTTTAAAGTACGCGCCAGGCGCTCGGCTCTTATTGAATCACCCTGATCGAGTGCGGCACGTATTTCAAGCCCGGTATGGGCTTGCTGAAGGCTAAAGCCTTGCAACATGGCAATGTAGCGATCTTCTTTACCCAGCACATGGTGCATACCTGCCACCCTGTCTAAACCTAATATCTGCTCAGGCAACAAGCTGGCAGGCTCAGCTTGAGCGGCTGCCATGCCCTGCTGAGGTTTAATCCAGCGCAGCAGCGTTTTAAACAAAGCCTCAGGCTCGATGGGCTTGCTAATAAAATCAACCATGCCCGCTTCAAGGCAGCGTTCTCTATCTACCTGCATAGCATTGGCAGTCATCGCCACAATCGGTAGCCTGGCTAATGCGGGTAAAGCACGCAAGGCATAAGTGGCCTCAATGCCATTGACTTCAGGCATTTGCATATCCATCAGGATAATATCGTAGGGTTGAGCCTGCGCCATTTCCAAAGCAATACGACCATTTGCCGCAATCTCCACCACAAGGCCCGCATCTCTGAGTAGCTCGGCCGCCACCATTTGATTAATTAAATTATCTTCAGCCAATAAAACCCGCGCGCCCTGAATGGCCGTTAAATTACTCAAAAGCAACGCTGAATTACCCTGTATATACGACTCGGAATGCGACTCACCCAGAATGTGCATCAAGGTATCGAACATCAAAGAAGCATTGATGGGCTTAATTAAAACATGCTCAATCCCCATCGCTTTACACTGCTCCAACACATCTTCCCGGCCATAGGCAGTCACTATAACAAGGCGCGGCGCGGGCTCTAGCCCCAAGGCCTGAATCAATTCAGCCGTTTCTATCCCTGTCATGCCCGGCATTTGCCAATCGAGCAAAATAATATCAAAAGGCTGAGTGCTCGCCGCCTGAGTCACCGCATCAAGAGCAGCAACACCAGAAGCCGCCTTACTCACAATAAAATGCATACTGCTGAGCATATCGGCCAGCACCACGCGGGCGCTCTGATTGTCATCCACCACCAGCACACGTAAAGAGTGCAAATCACGCGCAGGCAAAGCACGCCCTGTGCGGCGGCTTACGCCTAATCTGGCCGTAAACCAAAAAGTAGAGCCCTGACCCAATTCACTAGTCACGCCCACTTCGCCCCCCATCAGCTCAGCCAGCTTTTTGGAAATGGCCAAACCTAAACCCGTGCCGCCGTATTTGCGCGATGTAGAGGCATCTGCCTGCTGAAAGCTTTGAAACAGGCGACTCACCTGCTCTGCCGTCAGGCCAATGCCGGTGTCTTGCACTGCAAAATACAATAGCACTTCGCCATCGGTGGATTCACGCAGCCGGATAAGAATATCAATTTCACCCTGCTCGGTAAATTTCACCGCATTATTTGCATAATTAATTAAGATCTGGCTTAAGCGTAATGAATCGCCTATTAAATTAATCGGCACATCCAAGCCTACATCAAAAATCAACTCCAGATTTTTTGCATAGGCTTTTTCAGAAACAAGGTTTGCTACATTATCTAATAGCTCATCTAAATTAAACTCACTTTTCTCTACAGTTAATTTACCTGCTTCAATTTTAGAAAAATCCAATACATCATTAATAATACCCAAGAGATGCTGGCCTGATTGCTGTATTTTTTTTACATAATCTAATTGCCGAGGATTAAGCTCGGTTTTAAGCGCCAAATGACTAAGGCCAATAATCGCATTCATGGGCGTACGGATTTCATGGCTCATATTCGCCAGAAAATCAGATTTCATTTGCGTGGCATCTTCCGCTATTTCTTTAGCGCGCAGCATTGCAGCTTCTACTTTTTTTTGCGAAGTAATATCTTTACTACTTGCAATAACCAGCATTCTTTCATCATCTTCAACTAAGGAAGAAGTGATTTCTACATCAAGAATGCGGCCATCCGCGCAGAGGTGCCGTGTTTCAAAGGTGTTCGGTTTACCCGATTCGCGCAAAGCCTGCACAGCGCCATGATAACGATCTAAATCAAAATCAGGATCAATATCCGGCACGGTAAGCGTCAGGCATTGCTCTGCCGAATAACCCAAATATTCAATTGCAGCTTTATTTACATATTGTATTTGCGCCGTCTCTGCATCAAGCCATAGCATGGCGCCTGCATTTTCTACCACATAACGATTAAACAGGATTTTTCTTTCGGCGCGTTTTCGCTCAGTAATATCATCCAGCGTAAATTGCAATAATTGTCGGCCATGATAATTAAAGAGCATTAAATAAACCATGGCGTCCCATATTTCGCCATTTGCCCGCTGATGCCGCCATTCAAACGCCTCAATGCCATGTTCAAGCGCCGAGTGATCTTGCCGCTCCATCGCCGTTTTAGTATCTGTACCGTCATATTGAAAAGGCGCAGAAACATCGAGTGGCGTTTTGCCTAATAATTCTTCTTTACTGGCAAAGCCGTAAATTTTAACTGCTGCTTCATTGCAATCAATAAAGCCATTGGCCTGAGGATCGTGCACCACCAAAGGCCGGTGCGATTCTTGAAATAGCATTTTATTATAGGCTTCACTTTCACGAAGCTCGTCTTCGGCATGCTTGCGCTTGGTAATATCCTGGTAATAACCATTCCAAATCACCGAGCCATCGGGCAGAGGTGGAGAAGGGCAACAGCTAAATAAGACCCAGTGCAATTGTTCTTGCAGCAAAACACGCACCGTCATTTCAATGGTATTCGCTGTTTGCCCTGCGCAAATCCTGGCCGATGCATCCCGAACCGCATTTTGTGCAAATGCTTTATCGTCATCGTGCACATAACGCCAGCGCAGCTCGGGATCGATATTTAGATCCTCCGCAGAAACCCCCAGCACCTGTTCCACCCTTTGGTTAATAAAGTTATAAAAATGCGTTCCATCTTGATGGGCCTGCATTTGAAAAACCACTAAAGGCAGGGCATTCGACATTTCTACGACTTGCTGATGAGCCACTTCTGCCTCAAAGCAAGCACGCTCAATCGCCTGTTCTGCACTACTAAGCCGCTCATTTTTTTCAACTAACAGCGCCTGCAGCTCCACCCGCTGTTTTATCTCTTTCTGTAGGCCGTTTATTTGCTTACGCTGAACCAGTAGCCATAAAACCACAAACCAGATCAAACCAAGCAAAATCGGTACGCTGCCAGCCCCGTTTGAAAAAAAAGCAATCGCCAGCCAACCAGCAATCAACAGCACAAACGAAACGACTCGCAGCTGAAACGCAGTTAGCTTTCCCATTTGCTCTTGGAAAAATCGTTGCTGCATCAGGGGTATCTTCCAGATTTATGGATAAAGGCAATCGACAAGGCAGCGGGACAAGATTTAATTTTAAAGTTAGACCGCTAACAGCCATCCTGCCACGTTCCATCTGATGCAGAAATAGGCAAAACCAGCACACAAACGTAAAGCAAGCTGAGCTAAGCCACGCACCACCCAAGGCAGAGCTGAAACAGATACTCACAGTAATCGTCAGCCCAGCAGTGGTTTTATGGGGTAAAAAACAAATATTTTTCTCTTTTACAATTACTGACCTACGAATCCCCACAAGCCTCGGTTATGCTTGAAGTGCCGCTTGCTCAATACATAACGAAAAACTATGAAAAAAATTTTATTAATTGCCTCACTCTCGCTCTCCGCCAGCGTTCAAGCCCGCTTGGATTTATCATTACTGCGTGAGGCCGCCCGCAGCCGCGACTTACCCACCATTGCCAAAATGGCAGATGCAAGCAATGGTGATGCACTAGAAATGTACCCGCGTTATTACTGGCTCAGCAGCCAGCTCAATACCGTAAGCGAAAGCGATGCGCAGAGTTTTTTAAAAAACTACGACAATAGCCCGCTGATAGAACGCTTTCGTGGCGAATGGCTTAAAGAACTGGGCCGCCGTAAAAGCTGGGCGAGTTTCAATGCTGAATATGCAAAACTCGATAATAAAAGCGGTGAGCTGCAATGCTTACGTGCGCAATCAGCCATAGCAAATAATGAAGCAGCGCCCCTTTCAGAAGCAAAACCACTCTGGTTTTCTGCCAAACCACAAAGCGAGGCATGCAACCCCGTATTTGATGCCTTATTTGAAAACAATGAGCTGACTAAAGCCGATGCCTGGGCGCGTATCCGCTTAGCCCTAAGCGACAATCGCACCGATCTCGCTCGCCAGTTGGGTGCTCGCGCAGGCAACCCTAGCGAATTCACCGCAAAAAATATCAGTGCACTCGCCGCTAATCCAGAAAATCAATTTGCAAAGCAATCTCTGTCTACTCAAGCTGGACGAGAGCTAGCCATTTATGCCTTGGGGCGCATTGCGCGAAATAATCCGGATCGAGCGGCAAGCTTACTCAATGGAATAGAAAGCCAATTACCTGCCGTTGACCAGCGCTATGCATGGCAGCAGCTCGGCCTGATTGCCGCAAAGAAACAACATGAACAAGCCTCCGCCTGGCTAAGCAAAGGTGATAGCACAGGGATGGATAGCGAGGATAGGGCATGGGCGATTCGCGCTGCGCTGCGTTTTTCTGATTGGGAAACCACACTCGCACGTATCGAAGCCCTGCCAGCCCAGGAGCAGCAGACCAGCACTTGGCTTTATTGGAAAGCACGAATTTTAAAAAGCCAGAATAAAACCATAGAAGCCAATCAGCTATGGGCCGCTGCCGCAGAAAGCCATGATTTTTATGGCCTGCTCGCCAGAGAAGAGCTTGGCCCGACAATGGAAGCGGCCAATATTCGCTACAAAGCTAACGACACAGAAATCAAACAAATCCGCGCCATGCCGGGCGTGCAACGCGCTTTAGCCCTGATCGATCAGGACTGGCGCATTGAAGCTATCCGCGAGTGGAATTGGGCCATGAAGGGCTTAACAGACCAGCAGCTGCTCGCTGCGGCCGAGTTAGCACGCAAGCAAAACTGGTACGACCGCTCGATTTATTCGGCCGAGCGCACCCGCCAGCTGCATGATTTTTCACTGCGTTACCCTACTCCTTACCTCAATTTAGTTGAGCCTGCCGCTAAAAACGAAGGCATTGATCCGGCTTGGGTTTACGGACTGATGAGGCAAGAAAGCCGTTTTATTAGTATTGCCCGCTCAGGAGTTGGGGCCAGTGGCTTAATGCAGCTGATGCCCGGCACGGCCAAATGGGTGGCGGGAAAACTAGGCAAGAAAAACTTTAATCAATCCGAAGTGAACGAATTAACGACCAATATCAGCTTTGGTACCTTTTATTTGCGCTATATATGGGAGCGTCTGGATGACAACCAGATTCTGGCAACCGCAGGCTATAACGCAGGCCCCGGCCGAGCGCGTGCATGGCAATCAAATCAGGCCTTGGATGGGGTGATCTATATCGAAACCATTCCTTTTAATGAAACACGTGATTACGTTAAAAAAGTTATGGCCAACGCCATCCACTACGCCCACGCCTTTGAAGGCCAAGGCATGCCGCTAAAACAGCGCATTGCCAAAGTAGCAGGTCGTGGTCAGGCAGTAGATGCACCTTGATTTGTAATAAAAGCACAGGGCAAAGAGATTGGCTTTTGCCCTGTGCAAACCCACGAAAAAAATAGGTCTTATAATGTCAAAAATCTTATTAATCGGTGGTAGCGGATTTATTGGTCAGCAACTGGCAGCCAAGCTGACAAAAGCAGGGCACGAAGTCACCCTACCTACCCGCCACAGAGAAAACAAACGCGCCGATTTGCTGCTCCTGCCCTACCTCAACTTGATCAGTGCCGATATCAATGATGATGCCGCGCTCACTCGGCTGATCGCAGGGCAAGATGTAGTGATTAATTTGGTCGGGATTTTGCAAGGCAATGAAGCAAGCTTTAAAAAAGCCCACGTCACCCTCACCGAAAGAATTATCGCTGCGTGCACCGCACAAGATGTAAATCGCTATCTGCATATGAGCGCTTTAGGTGCGGATATTCACGGCCCATCGATGTACCAGCGCAGCAAGGGCGAAGCCGAAGCACGTGTAAAAGCCAGCCGCTTAGACTGGACAATTTATCGCCCATCAGTGGTATTTGGCAAAGAAGACCAGTTTCTCAACCTGTTTGCCTCCCTGCTTAAGATTGCTCCGTTCGTGCCTTTGGCTGGTGCAGATACGCGCTTTCAACCCGTTTGGGTGCAAGATGTGGCGCAAGCCTTTGCCATCGGTGTAGAAGATAAATCGCTGATCGGCAAAACACTGAGCCTGGTGGGCCCAACGATTTACACACTCAAAGAGCTGGTCGCCTATACAGCACAAACCATCGGCGTTTGTCGCCCAATTATTTCCTTACCCAACTCCTTAGCTCGGGTGCAAGCTAGCTTAATGAGCTTATTGCCTAGCCCGCCGCTTAGCCACGACAATTTAGATTCGCTGCAAGTTGATAATATTGATGCCGCAGGCTTTGCCCCAGAATTAGGCTGGCAGCCTACCGCGCTAGAAGCCATTGCGCCAGCTTACTTAGCGGCAGGCAAACAGAGCCGTTACAATCAACTACGTAGCCTTGCCAGCAGAAATTAAACACGTTCTTTTTTAATGTTTAAGGATACAACCATGCAAATAGTAATTGGCAACCTTCCTCCTGAAACCACAATTGAAGACGTACGCAGCCTATTGACTGATGACATTGGCCTGCACGATTTTGGCAACATCACCATCGCCGACAGCAATAGCGAACACGTGCTTGCTCTGGTGCAGCTACTCACCGACAGCGCTGCCGCTGCCGATGTGCTCACTACCAAAATCACCGACTTCCACTGGAAAGGCCGCAACCTGACCAGCAGCCATACCCATATGTTTAAAGAAGACTAAGCCTTGCTAATTGCCTAATAGCAAAACCCAGATCTTGAACCACGGAGCTCACAGGACACACGGAGTTTCACGGAGAAAAACAGGGTTTGAATGTTTTCAAATGCGGCAATCTGGGTATGGATCGCGCTGAGTGGCATAGGACTGCGATAAAACTGCTGTATAGACATCAAGCCAATGTCATGCGTGTGCACTCCATGTAGGACGCGTAAAACCTATCAACTTAAGCCAAACCTGCGGGACATGATGCTTTTGTAGATTGGGTTACGCGATATATCTGAGCTTGGTAAAGCTCGCACGCAAACGGCTAACCCAAACTACAAATTCTCTTAAGTTGATAGGTTTGACTTCATTTCTTGCCGAAACAAAGACTTCGCGGTAACTCTCGCAGCAAAATCAAGGTGCCGAAGGCACTAAAATTATTAAACAAGTAGGTCTCCCATGCGCATTGCCGTTTTTGATAGCAAACGATACGACCGAGCCACTCTTAGCCAAGCCAATGCCCGGCATGGCCATGAGCTGGTATTTTTTGAAGACCGCTTAAATATCCAGACCGCAGCACTGGCGTCTGGCTTCGAAGTGGTCTGCCCCTTTGTAAATGACCGAGTCGACGCCCCCACCTTGGCACAACTTGCCAAACTAGGCGTGAAGCTAGTTGCACTACGCTGCGCAGGTTTTAATGGCGTCGATTTAGCCGCCGCAGCAAAACATGGCATCAGTGTAACGCGCGTACCGGCTTATTCCCCCGAAGCTGTGGCAGAGCACGTTTTTGCCCTGCTGCTCACCCTCACCCGCAAAACACACCGCGCTTATAACCGAATTCGCGAAGGCAATTTCTCGCTGGATGGCTTGGTCGGCTTTAACCTCCATGGCCGCACTTTTGGCATCGTTGGCGCAGGTAAAATTGGCGCAGCCACCATTGCAATTGCCCGTGGTTTTGGCTGTGAAGTACTGGCGTTTGATCGCACCCCATCCCCTGAGCGCGCAGAGGCTTTAGGCTGCACCTTTGTTTCGCTGGAAGAGCTGCTGGCGCAATCGGATATCATCTCGCTGCATACCCCGCTCACCAATGAAACCAAGCATATGATCAATGCCGATACGCTGGCGGGCATGAAGCCAGGTGCGGTGATTATCAATACCAGCCGAGGCGGGCTGATCGACAGCAGTGCCCTGCTCGATGCGCTAAAAAGCGGCCAGGTAGGCGGCGTGGGGCTGGATGTTTACGAGTACGAAGAAGGTGTGTTTTTTGAAGACCTATCCGGCTCAGCCTTAGAAGACGACGTTCTGGCAAGGCTCACCACCTTCCCCAATGTCATGATCACCTCGCATCAAGGCTTTTTAACCGACGAGGCACTAGAAAACATTGCCGATTCGGTGCTATGCGAAGTCAGCGCTTTTGCCCGAGGCGAGCCGCTGACTAATCTGGTCAAGTAGCTGAGCTGCGCAGTAAAACCCAAACCTTGAAACACTGAGAACACAGAGTTTCAAGGAGAAAAACAGGGTTTGAATTAAGGTATTTGAATAAGCCTTAGGATGTGGTTCACATTAACCTCCCTGAACAATATCGGACGGTGGGCACGCAACGGAAGTGTCATTTCGGGGTTTATTCATACCCTCTCCTTAAATAGAAGGTTGCAACTTTATAGGGTGTACAACGACGTAGTCGCTCTGCGCCAAGAGCAGTGCACAAGAATAGGGGGGCACCGCTAACACAACTCACACACATATCATGCCCCAAACCTAAGCTATCCTAGACAATTGCTGACATCCGTGGATAATTAACCTTTCACTAGGTTACCCGACCTTTTCGGGTCGACTCCTTGGCTTATCAGATTGACTCTGCACTCTATCACCTTCTCGCCCCGCATCAGCCGCTGGCTGCAACTTCTGCCAGGCTTAATTGCAGCGCTATTTACCCTTGCTTTTGCCAGCTGGCTGCTGCTGACTTCAGATGAAGACCAAAAGCAGCGCAGCAATCAGCTGGAACAAGATGTGCTCTGGCAAAAGCAAGCGATTCAACAACAAATCACCGCGAATACCGATGCCATTAATGCTTTGGCCGTTTCAAATTACAACCAGCAATCCGCCCTGTTTCAGGCGCGTGCTTTCTCCTTGATTCAAAACAGCCCGGAAATCGTCAGTCTGGTGGTTAGAAACCAGAATGATTTCAAAGTATGGTGGGCCGCTCCGCAGCAAAAAATAATACCTTTTAATGGCGAAAGCGGCTGGAGCACGCTGCACACCAAGCCCGGCCAGCCGCCTTTGGCGCAATATGCCGTGCCAAGTGCAGACGGGCAAAATTTTGTGATTGCCACCTTCTCTTTTGAGCGGCTCTTGCAGCAGCAAGTGCCTTGGTGGATTGCTCAGCGCTATCAGGTGTTACTGCTTAACCATAACTATGTAACGCTAGCAGCCAAATCCAGCCGGCAGCTCGATCCAAGCGGCCTAAGCACGCGCATTGCACTCGATACCCCGCCTTTGGGCTTATCGCTGCAAGCGGAGCTTTACCATGTGCCCCGCCACCGGCTGACCGAATCGCTGCCTTGGGTGCTACTCTTTTTAGCCATAGGCATGCTGGCCTCTACCGCGCTCTTGCACCGCGTGATGCGTGTTCGCTCTCAGGCAGAAATGCAATTACGCGCCGAAACCGCGTTGCGCCAAGCGATGGAAGACTCGCTAGTCAGCGGCATGCGAGCGATGGATAAGGATGGTCGGCTCATCTATGTAAACCGTGCATTTTGTGAGATGACCGGCTTTAGCGCCGACGAACTACTCGGCCAGCAACCACCACTACCCTACTGGCCACCAGAAGAACTAGAGCGCTGCCAAGCAGCTTTTGATGCTATTCGTCAGGGCAGAGCCGATCCTAACGGCCAGGCCGTACGCTTTATGCGTAAAAATGGTGAGCGCTTTGATGTGAGCCTGCATGGCTCTAGCCTGATTGATGGCGCGGGGCGGCATATTGGCTGGATGGGCTCGCTCTACGATATTACCGAGCTAAAACGTGAACGCGAGGTGCTGCAAGCCTCGCACCAGCGCTTTGTAACCGTGCTCGATGGCCTAGATACCGCAGTTGCCGTGAGTGACGCCGATAGCGGCGAGCTACTGATGAGCAACCGCCAGTTTGATCGCTCATTTAATCTGCCCGATTGGCGTGGCCGCTGCTGCATCGTGCCATTTAGTGCCCGCCGCTTTGATACACCGATCGATTCAGAATGGTATGACCCGATCAAAAAACGCTGGTTTCAGATCAAAAGCCGCCACAATCTATGGGTAGATGATTCGGATGTCTGGCTGGAAGTCGCCACCGATATCACTGCACTTAAATTAGCCGCCGAGCGCGAGCGCCTGCAAAACGAAAAACTACAACAAACCAGCCGGCTGATCTCGATGGGCGAAATGGCCTCCAGCCTTGCGCACGAGCTAAACCAGCCCTTGGGCGCGATTGCCAGTTATGCATCGGGTTGCCGCAATATTTTGGCTAATCCCACCCCTAATTTGCAGCAGCTATCGCAAGCCATCGAAAAAATGGGCGAGCAGGCCAGACGCGCCGGGCAGATTATTCGCGGTATCCGTGAATTTGTGCAGCGCCGAGCACCGCATCGCCGCCGCTGCACCATTACCGGCTTACTTGATACCGTGCTGGATTTGCAATCGCACGAGGCGGTGCGGCGTGGCGTAGAAATCAGTATTTCTGAGCCCAGCGATTTACCGCCTTTATATGTCGATCCTATTATGCTGGAACAGGTATTATTCAATTTAATCCGTAATGCGATGGAAGCCATGAACGATACGCCCGCATCGCAGCGTACTCTGGCCATTATGCTCAGTAGAGAGCATGATTACTTACAAGTTATCATTGCGGATCGCGGCACTGGTATTAGTCCCGAACAAATGGAACAATTGTTTAAACCGTTTTACACCACCAAAGACACTGGCATGGGAATGGGGCTAAATATTTGCCGCTCTATTATCGAGTATCACCAAGGCCGTCTTTGGGCAGAAAACAATCCTAGCGGCGGTTGCCGCTTTATCTTCACCGTACCGTTTTCCGAGGAAACCCAGGCTAATGAACCCTGATCGCCGCATTGCAATCGTTGATGACGATGACGCCATTCGCGATGCCTTGTCAGCGCTTTTTTCTATCCTTAGCTAACCGGTCCCCCTCAGAGGAAATCCACACAAATGAACCCTGATCGCCGCATTGCAATCGTTGATGACGATGACGCCATTCGCGATGCCCTCGTATGGCTCTTTTCTACTCGCAATCACCGTGCTGACAGCTATGCCAGCGCAGAAGCGCTGCTAGCCGATTACACACCCGAGCGTTACGGCTGTTTACTGCTCGACGTGCGCATGCCCGGCATGGGCGGCTTAGAGCTATTTGATCGAATCAAAGAGCATCCTTATTGCCCACCCGTGGTGTTTTTAACTGGCCACGGCGATGTACCCATGGCAGTGGGCGCTTTAAAACAAGGCGCTACCGATTTCGTTGAAAAACCATTTAACGATAACGATATCGTTGATCTAGTTGAGCGCTGCCTTGTCAACGACGCAACCAAGCGTGGTGTTTGGCAAGTAAAACAACAAATCACCAAACGCCTAGGCACCCTCACCCCGCGCGAGCGCGAAGTGATGAAGCTGATACTGACCGGCCGTTTAAACAAACAAATTGCTGATGATTTATCGATCTCAATGAAAACCGTCGAAGTTCACCGCGCACGGATTTTAGAAAAGATGCAAGTCAAAACCGCCATGGAACTCGCCGCCCTGCTGCGCGGGTCCGGGGTAGAGCCTTAAAACCTAAAATCTGTAGACACAGAGAACACGGAGTTTAAAAGCAGAACACTGAGAAAACATAAGAACGAGTTAAAGCTTTACAGCCTCTTCCTCTTGGTTTTCTCCGTGTAACTCTGGGGCCAAAGTGTTCTCTGTGATTCAAGATTTGGGTTTGTTAAGGTTTTACTCAGCTTTTCTCTGTGTGCTCTGTGTTCTCACCGATCTCTGTGTCTACAGATCTTTTGCTTTTCGCTTCTTCAACAATCATCCCGCACTCAAAGTCCGCCATGCTTATGCTGCTCTCTCCAGCCAAAACGCTGGATTACACCACTGCTCCCATTACCAAAGAATTCAGCCGACCTGATTTTCTGGATCATTCTGCCAAGCTGATTGCTTTACTCAAGCAGCAAACGCCTGCGCAAATTGCCAGCCTGATGAAGTTATCCGATCCGCTGGCGGTGCTGAATGTAGGCCGTTACCAAGCCTGGCATCCTGATTTCACACCAGATAACGCCAAGCAGGCCGTGCTGGCTTTTATGGGCGATGTGTACGAGGGGCTGAAGGCAGGGCAAATGACGCCGCAAGAATTAAGCTATATCAGCCAACATCTGCGCATCCTATCCGGCCTTTACGGCCTGCTGCGCCCGCTGGATTTGATACAGCCCTATCGCCTGGAAATGGGAACATCTCTGCCCAATGCAGCGGGGAATAATCTCTACGCTTTCTGGGGCGAAACCATTACGGCAGCGATTAACGCGATAGAACCCAAAGTCGTCGTAAATTTAGCCTCAACCGAATACTTTAAATCAGTCAAACCAAAGCTATTAAATTGCCCGCTGATTACGCCGGTATTTGAAGACTGGAAAAACGGCAAATACAAAATCATCAGCTTCTACGCCAAACGCGCACGAGGCCTAATGGTGCGCTGGGCGGCAGAGCACAACATCACTCAGGCTAGCGATTTAAAAGCGTTTAATGCGGAAGGCTATGCATTTGACGCAGATGCATCTAATGGCGTGAGTTGGGTGTTTAGACGGCAGTTGGCTGATTGATGTGACGTGACAAACCCAGACCTTGAACCACGGAGGCCACAGAGAGCACGGAGTTTCACGGAGAAAAACGACTTAGGCGTTAAGTTTCATAGGGCGCACAACGA
Organism: Janthinobacterium sp. B9-8; assembly: GCF_000969645.2. Taxonomy (NCBI): domain Bacteria; kingdom Pseudomonadati; phylum Pseudomonadota; class Betaproteobacteria; order Burkholderiales; family Oxalobacteraceae; genus Janthinobacterium; species Janthinobacterium sp. B9-8. Next base: position 4,238,440 of record NZ_CP014222.1, on the reverse strand, counting down.
CGCCGTTATTATGCGCCAAAGGCGGTGCGCAAGAAAAACGACTTGCATACCCTATAAAAAAAGCTTTGCCCTGTTAAGTATTACCTCACAAAGAAGGTTTTCTCCGTGAACCTCCGTGCCCTCCGTGGTTCAAGACTTGGGTTTACTTCCCCTGCTGCCAATCCGCCAATTTACGAAACACCCAGCTTTGCGGTTCGATTTTGCCGGTGCGGGCAAAATCCAGCAGGTGCGTGGCTTCTTGCATAGCTTGATGCGCGCTTTGTGCTTCGCGATTACCGGCAAACAGCAGCTGATCGCCAAAAGTTAGCGGCGTATCCAGGGAGGGCCATGCTTGCAGCTCATCGCCATGCACGCGCAGCAGCGGCAGGCATTGCAATTTATAGCCATGATCGAAGGGGTTATTAATCCAGTGAGCAAGGCGTAAAGGCGGCGAAGGATTGGCTAAAAAGGCATGCACAGCAGCAGTATTTTTAGCATCCAGTGTAATGCTCCAGATCTCTGGCACTTTGTTATCACATAACGAAGCCAACTGATCGAATAAGGCCTTCGCCCAGGCCTCGTCTTCTTCTTTTATTAAATCTAAAAACTGCGCCAATAATGGCGTTTCTATAGCACGTAAACATTCATGCGCCACAATCTCGCTACGAATCGATGTGATATCAGGCTTAAATGCTTCAAATAATAAATGGTTATCACGCAAATTCTGCCTTGCCACAATAAACAGTTTGGGATTAATGGCTCTGGCCGTTGCCAGCGCAGATAGATTATTAATATCATGATCATGGCAAACCAAAAGCCCCGAGGCGTGCTCGATGCCTGCGGCAATTAATGAATCGGCATTCACGCCAAGCGCCTCTACAAATTGCCCGGGCAATAAATCAGGCTGCGGCTCCGGATCAATCACCGTCACGCTAGCGCCTTCTTTTAGCAGCGCGGCCCGCATTGATATACCAAAGCGCCCATAACCCACCACCACCCAATGGCCACAGGGCGGGCGCACTAAAGCGGCCATTGGCTGGCCGGGAAAATCAGAAAGTAAATTCCATAAACGATAGCCATGCGGTGCATGCAGCAACATCTGAAAGCGCTGCCCCACCGCATTAAACATATTGATCACTTTATTCGCGCCAAACGACTGCATATTATCTGCCACGGCCTTATTTTTGCATCGGCACACCGATACCAGCGAGGGCTGCAAAACAAAGGCCGCCATTGCAATCGCTAGGTTGACGTTTTCATCGCCAGTAATAGCTAATACGCCTCGGCAACGAGGATGAGTAATTCCGGCAATTTTTAATAATTCAGGATTAGAAGCGTCCCCCGCATAAAAAACAGGATCGGACTGAAAATCAGCCAAAGCCAAATGATTTACCCGCTCTTCTCTTAATTCAATCACCACAAAGCGAATATTAATCCTATCCAGCACTTTGCATAGCAAACGCCCCGTTTGCCCATAGCCGCAAACTAAATAAAATGGCTCACGTAAACGCCGAACTTTATTATTAAAACGAGCATATTGAATTGCTTTTTTTAAAGCCTGATCATTAAAAAGAGTAAAGATAGCCCCTAAATTATAAGCCCAGCCCGTTACCGATAAATAAATGCAGCATAAAACCCATAAGCGCTGAGAATAAGAAAAAGGATGGGGTGTTTCGCCAAAGCCAATCGAAGTAGCGGTATAACTAATAAAATAAAAAGCGTGGAAAAAGCCCATTTGATAGGGCCTGCCCTGATCATCCACGCCGGGAATCAGTACCAGGCCCAATACGGCAATCGAATAAATAAGAATCAGCGTAATAATTGGCGCACGCATGCGCCGCAACACCATAAAAAAGATATTAGGCATAATTTTAGCGGCGATGCTGCAAGGTTTCGCCAATCAGCAATACCACCGAAACCACATTGGCGGCCAATGCACCGGCAGAAAAAGACACCACCATTGAAGTCACGCCCGGTGTCATCCCCACTTGGGTCACATACATGGCATTTCCCCACACCAGAGCCGCAGCAATTAATTGCAAATCTGCCACTAAGCTGGTTGCCAAATGCAGTGCCCCCACTTGGGTGCGATCACCAAATTTAATGACCGTAGCAATAAAGCTCACCACCATTGCCAAAAAAAGCTCAAATACATCGTGCTGGTGTGGCACATCAATTTCACCCATCACAAAGCCAAAATTCAGAGTAAATGCCAGTAAAATAAAAAAACCAAACACCACTTTTTCAATATTCATGCTGCATATAATCCATAGCAATTAATAAAAGCATGATAAATCATAGAAAATATATCGCAATGTATATTTTGTAATCTCTTTCGAAACTTATCTCACCTCATTCAGCAGTAAATACTACAAAAACACTGATTTTCTTGCCGCCATACTCGTTTTAATCCTACAGCAGCCATAATTTATCATCTGCTATTTTGTGGCTGCAAGGCGGCATCAAACATCTAATAACACCTTAAAATCGATTTAGAATAAATATTCACCAGAACGGACTAATAACCTTACTCTGAACCATTACAAACACGCGTAAAACAAATTACATTTTTACAACGCTTTACTTAAATTTTACGACAACTCCACGCCTGTATTTTATGATGTGTAATTGTATCTTCATAAGATACAGCTATAGTTTTATCTTATATTTTTTATAATAGATAAGTCATAAAAAGCAGCATTGGCTTTATCTCCGACAAAAAACAAACCAGCAAAGGCCCACCATGTCAATGGAATTGGCGTATATAGATAACAACCATGTAAATAGTGAATCTCCTCTTATAAAATCGCCAATTTTTCAACAGTTTTTATATATGGCACTGCCAACCATTATAGGTTTGGTTATTAATGGCATGTATATCGTTGTAAATGGCCTTTTTATATCCCGTGGTATCGGTCATCAGGCAATGGGAGCCGTTTCGGCTGTTTTTCCTATACAAATGTTTTTACTTGCAATAAGCACCATGCTCGGTAGCGGTATGGCCTCTATTATTTCAAGACACTTAGGGGCTAAGCAGCAGGAAGAAGCGTCACGGGTTTTTTCAGCATCATTTTTACTGGCAATTGGCAGCGCCATTATTATTTCATCTTTGTTTATTATTTTTCGGCCAGCTATTTACGCATTACTCGCTGTGCCTAGTGAATTTATCCCAGATGCCAACAGCTATCTTATGCCCGTTTTAATTTTTTCTATTGTCGGGTTTATCAGCAATCAAATAACCGAAAGTTTTCGTGCATCAGGCAATCCCAAAGCAATGATGCAAGTACTGGCCACTGGCTCTATCTTAAATATAGTGTTTGATGCACTCTTTATTTTTGTTTTTAAATGGGGAGTAGCGGGTGCAGCTTGGGCAACAACCTGCGCCATGAGTTTGGCCTTAGTTATGGCATTACAATTACAAAAGAAAGGTGAAAATGCTGCAGAATTCAAGCTCAGCTATGTTTTTTCTAAATTTAAAACTTACCTGGATATTGTTAGTTTTGGCATGCCAGTTTTGCTCTCTCACGGTGGCTTTTCAATCATCATGGCGGTATCTGTTTATTCCATTTCGGTGGTTGTACCTGAGCAATCAAGCACACTCATCAGTGCCCATGGCATTTTAATGCGTTGTTATATGTTTTTATTCTTACCCATTATAGGGATGATGATTGCATTGCAAACCCTATCTGCATTTAATTACGGTGCACGCCAATATAAACGCGTTCAAAACGCCTATATTTCTGCGCTGATTTGCAGCACAATCTGGGGATTAATCGTTACCGTTATTCTCTGCTTTAATCCTGAATGGCTATTAAACCTGTTCACAAAAAATCAGGAAATTATTTCTGAAGGAATAAATATTGCGGCAATTTGCTTTTTAGGTTTCACTGCATCTGGTGTATGCATGATGTCGAGCGGTTTATTTCAAGGAATGGGTAAAGCACTACCTGCCATGCTACTTGATGCTGCCAGAACATATTTCCTGTTAATCCCGCTTATTTTTACATTGCCTATGTTTTTTAATAGCATAGGAATCTGGCTATCTTTCCCAATCGCAGACTTTATCGGTGGTACGATTGCACTCACTTACTCCAGCGTCTATTTAATGAAACTGAGAAAGCAAAGTTTAAACCGCTAAACCTATTGGCTTTACACGCTTTACCGTAAACGCTAGGCAATAAAAAAGGCAAGGCAGTTATTAAACTGCCTTGCCTTTTTAATATCTAATACAAATTAAATACTGCTTGAAAATATTTCGGCCGGAATCGTATGAGTAGTGAAATTAGGAAAATCACGAATTGAAGCATGCACCGCAGGGTCTCCCGTCACCATGCGCAGCAATTGATTAGTCCCTTTTACAAAGTAATAAGTTGAAGGGCCCTTACCCGGTTTGGTAAAAGTCCAAGCTTCCGTTTCTCTGCCAAGCAAATGCTGACTTCCCACATAGCTTGCCTGATATTGCAATAAAACGTCCTGCGTTAATAACACTTCGTGGCAAGACTCCAAATCATCATCAAGCACCACCGCCTCATATTCCCCTTCGCCAAGAGGGGATTCACGGCAATACGCAATTTTAGATTTCTTTGTTTTCCCCTCGCCCGCGGTCACAATTTCTGACATCCACAAGCGATGGCCTGTTTTTTCCTCAGACCAAGGGTTAAACAAACCATCAATGCGGCAGCGATTTTGTTCATAATCAAACCAGCAAATACCTGACGTAATTTGATCTTCTTTCTGCATAGGCTGCCAGTAAGAAATATAACTACTGCTCCATTGCTCAGGTAAGCGAGGGGGTAACATTTTCTCAGCAATCATCTTAAGATTCCTTACGAGTAAGCGCCATACCCAGCGCTTGCCCCAAAGCAGCAGGTAAAGGAGGCAATTGCTCGCGGCGCTCTGAAAAACTCTTTGCTAACTCTGCGGCAGTTAAATCCATTCTTTCATCCGCCGTTTCAAACCAAGTGCGGCTAATGCCGGCATGCCCGCTAAATAATTGCATCAGCGGCATCACCTTTTGATTAAAATCTTCTAAAGCATGGTTCACTTCTGCATGCTCATATAATGCTTTTACCAACATCTGAGCCGCAACCACCGCCATTGTTGTGCCATGCCCGATAGAAAAATGGCCTGTTTGCAAGGCATCGCCCAATAGCACCAAATTATCTTCATAAGCTTTTGTATGGCTCAGCGTTACAAAATTTCGCCATTGCAAGCCCGGCTGAACCTCAACAGGCAGACCATCTAGCTCAACACTAAATACATCAGCAATAAATGCTTTTGCATCAGTTTCTGATAAAGACTCAATACCAGAGCGATGATACGTTTCCTCGCTACACTCCACTACAAAAGTGCTCATTGTGCTGGAGTATTTATAAGCATGGGCAATAAATACACCTGAAGTGGTTGGCTTAAAAATCAAATTCATTGCATCAAAAATCTTTGATGTGCCGTACCACATATAGCGATTTTTACCGAACTCTACCTCTGGGGCTAAAGCATCTTTAAAGTAATTCGAGATATTATTAATCCCATTGGCAATCACAACCAGATCATATGCCGTGGTATCCAAGCCATCTTCATCAAAAACTGGCGAAGAATAAGTAATCGGAATCAATAAATTGGTACAGAGTTTTCTTAAAGCGCCTACCAAAGATTTTCTTTCTGCCCCGCATAAAGTAATACCGGTGCTTGCTGTAGCACGATCATCTTGATTAACCAGGCAAAATTCATCAATATATTGCGCATCAATTTCTTCATAATCAGGCAAATAGCTAAGCGGATTTGCCGGATGATGGGGCGCTTTTCCAGGCAATACAACACCCCACCCTACAATTTCATCAACTGTATTTTTTTCTACAATTGCAATATCCCAATCTTGCTTAAGTTTCTTTAACTGGCTGGCAAACATTAAGCCCGCTGGCCCTGCTCCAACGACTAAGATCTTCATTAGTTTACTCTCCCTAGTTTGTACCAAACATTTTGTTTCTGTTGGATATCTCTTAGCTCACTATAAGCCATCGAGGTGAAATAAAGCTTTTCAGCCATATCCGGAGGATAACTGGCAGGGAATTTACTACTCATATAACGAGTATATTTTGAACGCATAAAGAAAATAGGATTTGAACTGCTCAGCACCTCATAGTTATTAATAGCCATATCTTGCATCGCATCTGCCTCGGCTTTTCTCAGCCGAGTAAATTCAGGCAGTACTTTTTCAATATTATCTTCATGTTTTTCAAATAATAAATTAAGGATATAAGCGTCTTCCAATGCCATATTCATTCCCTGCCCAAGAAATGGAGCGGTGGCATGGGCTGAATCGCCTAAAATGATTGCGTGCTGCTTATAATGAAAAACCGACGACCTCACATTAATCAGATCATTACTTGGCTTCTCCATAAATTGCGATAGCATTTCTTTTCTGGTGGCTTCAGGCAGCATCGAATAATATCGATCAAAAAAACGCCCCATCGTACCTGCATCTTTAGCCTGTAAACTAATTTCTCCTTGATAAGGCAAACAAACAGCAAAACTAATACTGCCATCAGGAATAGTCGCCGCACGCCCCGCAAATAAACCGCCAGAATCCATACCAAAGAAATAAATTAAATCTTTTCTGAGGCCAAGCTGGCTGGCATCAGGGATAACAATTGTTTTATAGCCATGCTTAAAAAATGACTGCTGATATTCAAACCGGCGGCAATTATTTTGCATGGCCTGACGTACGCAAGAGCGAGCACCATCTGCACCAATCAATAAATCCGCTTTATGCTCGGCAATCTGCCCGTCATTATCTTTAGTGGTAATGCTCTTATCGTCTAAATTCACTTCCAAGCAGCGATTCCCATAGTGGTAATGAACATTATTAATTTCTGCATATTTATTTAATAACTTTTGGAAATCTGCCCTGCTTAATGAAAGCGGAGAAAGCACATCAACCGGTGCTAATTCTCTGGTTTTAAATTTACCTGCAATACAAAAAGACATTCCGGAGATAGGAATCCCGCATAAATCGAGCTCTTCCTTAGGAATGCCTGCATTTAATACCGCCTGAATACCACGCACAGTCATACTCACGCCAATCGCACGGGAGCTAACCTGATCGATATAATCTGAATATGCAAGAAACGGATCGCCCCGTTTTTCAAAAACATGCACATCATGACCGCGCTTAGCTAAATAGATAGCGGTTAAGCTACCTGCCAAGCCACCGCCAACAATAATGATTTTTTTCATTTTTCAGCCTTCCCGTGAAAGTTTACCTGTTGCAAGATCCATCATCTGCTTATCATAAAATTCAAGTAATTCAATTTGAGCCATAGCCGGTTTAATTAATTGCATTTCTTTTGCGTATTTTGCAAGCGCGCGGCATTGCAAGGCGAGTACCTCACAGCCAGCGCCATAATCGGCAATCAATTGAAATTGAATCGCCTGTGGCACAGGCGGCCCGGCATTACGGCCCGACACACCAGAAGGAACAGACATAATTTGCACCGATAAAGGCCTTAATATTCCGGCCATAATATCAATCGCCGCATTCATTAATCTGGAACGGCGCAAACTCCCTAAAGGCTTTTGCCCAAAGTGCTGAATCATCATATGAAAAGTCAGCTCATGGCAGCCTTTATAAAAAATCATTAATTGTCTGGCGGCAGGATCAAGCACCGTATTACAGCCGGGAGTCGGTTCTAATACAGGATTTTTTAATACAGAAAATGCAGGCTCAAAAGGAGTCTCGCTAGCCAGTAAAGTGCGGGAGATCTCTCTTAATCGATTAAAATGGCTTTGAGCATAATGTGGTGAATCTACTGCTGCACCCTCGCCTTGTTCTGTTACAAAATCAATGGCAAACAGCGCACTTTCTCTATTATTGACTTCTAACTGGTAAGCAGGAAACTTTCTGTTGGTTAATTCATTTAAAAATAAATGATGCTCCCCGCTTGTTTTAGCTAATGGGGTGGTAAATAAATCCGGAATACTGACAAATGCCTTGCGAATTTCCGCATAAAAATCAGAAATTGATTTTCCTGTTGATGGAAAATAATGTGGCCATTCAAACCTGACAAAGCGAGCCAGCACATTTTCTGAAAAAGGTTCAAAAGAAAAATCTGTATCAAGGCCAAAGGCTTCAGCGGCTTTGAGACCCAATACGGGAGTTCCAGGAAAAAATGGCTCGCCTAAAGACATCAGTAAATTATTCACAATTAGATAGTGGATCATTTCTTCATGGGCGATTTCCAGAATTGTGCCACGCCAGCCCGAATTATGCCGACGATCTGCCCCGCCACACACCAGTGCCAATTGCTCAGCAGTCCATTTATTACTCGCAAGCAATTGCTCACCTGCCGCAAAAGTCGGCAAAGAATAAGCCGCATATAAATATTGCAGCATAATAGATAGCTCTAAATTCACCGCCTGCTTTAATACCTGAACTAATTCTTCTTTACTGCTGATTTCGCTACTATTTACCTCGGTGGCCAAAGCAATCTTTGCTGGCTCCGCAATGGCAGACGCTTCAACATTACTTAAATACTTAAGAAATAATATTGATTTGGCATGAGACATTTCTCTGGTACTAGGCATGTAATAACTTTTATCACGGTTTAATGGATCACACATTTGCCACATCAAGCGAGCATAGGTTTCACATTTGCACTGATCTGCCATGCTGAACACTTTATCCGCCATAAACGGATAAATCAGCTCGTAATAACTCATTACTTGCTCATACAGAAAAGGATAGTCAACCTCCTTATCCGCTACCTCTAATAAAGCCCAATCATCAGAAAGTACACGCACCAGAATCTTGCCATGATGGTCCCCTACAAAAACCTCGCTAACGCCGGGCTTCTGACTGACGATAGAAAGAAATGCAATTCCGTTTTCATTGCTTGAAATCGTCTGCAACGAAGTGCTGACAACCGCTTTATTCTCAATAAAAACACTAATATCTTTTTTTCCTTTAGGCTCGCCACGGAAATAACTAAATATTTTGATGTCTTTAGAGAAAAAAGCATTATTTTTTCTATCAGGCGCTTCCAAAGAAACCACATTCTGTTCTGCTTGAATCAGCCAATCTGACTCTACCCATTGATTGTCTGTGCCACGCAGTATTAAAGAATCTTCAGCGGCATCATTTAATAAGGGCACATCAAAAATCCCGGCGCTTCCCCAATATGGGCCATATACCGATTCAGGAATTCTTGCCAGTAAAACACCACCTTTAGTCCTTAGCTCTAATTCACCTAATGAATGCTTAGGGCCAAGAGGGTGAGTCAGTTGATTGCCACAAACAGCATCACGGCGAGTAAAAGGAATACTGCAAGGCATGCTGATACTAGCCCAGTTATTTTGAATCTTGATCGCCACAGGGCCAAAGCCCTGAGTATTATCAGGATATAAAATCCTATCATTGGCAAAAGTAGCCATATCTTGCTTTAACCACAAACCAATACTGCCACTTAAATCATAAAACACAGGTATATCTGGCTGCAGCGGAGTAGACATATTAAATACAGAATATTGAATACTCAGCCCGAGCACATCTTCTCTTTTTAGCTCTTGTTGTAAATACTCAATAAAATCTGATTTAAGCGAAAGCTGATTAAAAATAAAATGCTCAGAATCCTTAGCCACAGAAAACTGAAACACCCTTGTCTTAGAAAATTCAGGCTCCAAGAAATGCGGCTGCTTTTCCTGAATATGATTCTCGCCATACCAGCGAACAGAGTGAACGCAATCAATGTCAGATGAAAATAAATAGGGGGCATTTGCCGCAGCAGCCGCTTCTTTTATGCACAGCTGCCCGGCATAGATTTGCGAAGTATCGTCCCGGCTTGGATCAATATCTACCCATCTTGCCCGGTTAAATGTGGTGCGCAAATACTCATTATAGTGCCCCCATAATTCCACTTTACAAGCAAGTAGCGGATCGTTATCCAGCAAAACACCCGGCTGTATTTGCAAAGCGGTAATCTGAGTATTTTCCCAAGAAAAATGATTATTCCCTAAAAAGTTATGCCCTGCCGCATGATTAAAAACACCTGCATCATCTGGCTGCCCCTGAAGATTAAATCTTGGTGGCAATTGCCTTAGATACTGATGAAACTCCCTAGGGTGCTTTTTTAAATCAAATAATGTGCCATCTTGATAAACACTGTTTGTTGCAATGTCTAAAGTGCCGGCGATATTTCTATTGCCAGTTGGCACATTAAGCCGTGCAGCACCTTTAAAGTGAATACGTGGAAAATTCAGAATACTCATTAAGCATCAATACCAGTTTAAAATTAGAAAAAAAACCATTACATTTTCAAACAAAAATTAATTCATTTCTGCCGCTACTTTTTCTACATCTGATTTCTCTAATTGTTTTAAGATATGATCTGCTGCGTTCCTACCCGCAATAATCCCACCTTCCATCCAGCCACAGTGCGGGGTATAAGCATCTGAAGTAGCAATCACTTTGCCATTATATTTAGATAAAACAGGAGGGTGATCTGGTGATGTTTCTAAAGCAAACTCTACACCACTAGGCCAGTATTTGAACTTATTGCTTACAGGGCGTGGTAATTCTTTAATAGATATATTTAATGCTTTAGCAATTAAACCCATCACTGTATTTATATATTCATCTTCGCTTTTATTGGTTTCTTCCAACCAAAAATCAGCATAGGCGCTATCAGTGTAAAAGAATATATATTTTTCGCTTTTAAAATATATTTTTCGTAATGGGTTATCAACAATGGTTACTTTATTTTCAAGCTCATAATCTTTCCACCATGGATGATCGAAAAATATAAAACCTTTAAATAATGGGATAGAACCGTAGGAAAAATCACTCCAGCTATTTGGAAAATCTATATTAAGCGATGACATCGCTGTTGGAGGAAGAGCTAAAACGGTATAAGCACTATTGTGCCAAATTTCTTGCTGTTCTGATCCTGCAAACTCAAGCAGAGTATTGGCTGATTTTGTTTGGAAATTAATTAACTGGTGTTCAAAATAAAACTCGACACCCGATTTAGCGGCTTGCTGATATAGACTTTTAGCCAAAGCAGCAAACCCGTCAACTAAATTAAACCACTCATAGCCTTCATTTTCTGAGAAGCACTGTATTTCCGGATGCTTTTCAATAATATCATATGCAATCTTAGGAGAGATTTGCGGAAGATATAATGAATCGTAGCCTAAAGCATTAATGATTGCGTGCGATTTTTCATTGCCCATATGCTGGCATAAAAATTGAAAGAATGATTCATTATGGCTATTCTCAATTTTTAGCTTTAATTGAGCCAGTATCTCTTTCAAGCCTTCATGCTGTGGGTGAGGACAGACAATTTTAGTAAAAGGAAATACTTCTATTTCCTCTTTTAGCTCACTAAGCAACTGGGCAACATTAGGATGTAGGGCAGGAGAAAAACGCCCTGCTCCTAAATCAATACTAAAATCATCCACTTTAATTGAATGAGCCCGGCCACCAATTCTCTCTCCGTTTTCAAAAACACGAAGCGTGTAGTCTTTTGTTAATTTTGAGCCAGCCAGTTTCAATGCACAGCTTAGCCCTGATATTCCTGCACCTACTATAGAGATTACTTTGTTGTTTATCACAGTAAAATACCTCAATGTAAATCAAAGGGAATATTTATTTTTTAGCATTTAATAAATAAATACTTAGAACTAAGCCATGCAAAACGAATTGAATAATCACTACCCCCTGCCTTAAAAGCCTAGTCATGCTTTAGACAGTCATATTCTGGCAACAAAAATTACAATTACTTCAGGCGTAGCAATACGGTAGTGCAGCAAGACCTAAAAATCTTGTGCGCTTTATTATTCAAAATGATTGTTTCACTTCCTTATTTAAAACTTTGCAAAAACACGCAAACGTAAGGAATACATCAAAAAGCTTTCAGATTTATTACTTTAGAATAAAATAATAATGCATGAATGTAGATCAACAACGCGGCGATTGTAAACACAAGCGCGTGGTATTTTGTAAAGTTGTTGCAAATTTAACAAAAGATTAACAAAAGAAAATAGAAATATTACGTCAGCATGACGTATGTAAATAGAACAAACTGCTTAAAAAAACAAGATGAAAAGCATATTTATTACCGGGCACAAGCGTTCCCTCAGATCATCACGCTATATAAAACTCAAATTCAAGCGCCAGCTATAGATAAAAAACATTGCTGAAACATAGGGATAGACCACGCCAATCTTGTATCACTACACAGCGTTTTTTTTGAAAAAGCAGCAAAGCATGAAAGATGCAGCGCAATTATGGCCCCAGCCATAGCGCCCCTTCATGGACTGATATCAAAGACTCAGCGTGAGTGAGTTTGTAAGGAAGCACTAGGTGATCTTAAAACGATTCTCAGGCCTCCTAAGCGACTAAACACCCGCAGCCATTTTGTAACAAGCATTCAATAGTTACCAAAAATAGAAAAACGTTTGGTCTTATTTCTCCATTTGCTTTCATTCCCCCAAATAGATACCATTAATAATTACAATTAAATGTTTTTTATATTCATTTCGCATCAAATATCTACAGTAAAATATAAAAAAATTCAACAACTTAATGGTAAGTTACTGTTTACATAGCATTTAGGTAGAAAAAAATACACTTCTCTCAAAATAGACACCCTCTTGTTATCCTCAAGAAAAAAATTTTAATCTCAAAAAAAACATAAAAAGCTAGCTAAGCCAATGATTGTCATAATATTTATTATTAAGACCTAAATTATTTTAATAAATAAAAAGAATATTGTTTTTCATCAAAATTTACGTAGTGCAAAACCATCAGACTACGTATACCTACTGAATTGACTACTGCTCAAGCCCAGCCAAAACAGCGCGCTACCGCAATCATTACCTCTTCTTTTCTTACCGTCTTGAGCACAAAACCAGCACGAGTAGCGTTTATTTAACTACGCACCGAGGGCTCTATCATGACGCAATCGTCCCATAAGCTAAGGCTAACCGCGCTCACTGCGATGGTGGTCGGATCAATGATTGGTGGGGGGATTTTCTCCCTGCCTCAAAATATGGCGCAAAGCGCCGGTGCAGGCGCCACGCTGATAGGCTGGGCGATCACGGCGGTGGGGATGCTGATGCTGGCATTTGTGTTTCAGACCCTTGCCAACCAGAAACCAGAATTAGACGCCGGTGTATATGCCTATGCCAAAGCGGGCTTTGGCAATTACATGGGGTTTTCATCCGCTTGGGGCTATTGGATTAGCGCCTTTCTGGGCAATGTCAGCTACTTTGTTTTGCTGTTTGGCACGCTGGGTTATTTCTTCCCCATGTTTGGCGATGGCAATACGGTTCCCGCCATTATCGGCGCATCCATTTTGCTGTGGTCGGTGCACTTTTTAGTATTGCGCGGAGTTAAAGAGGCAGCATTTATTAATCAAGTCACCACCGTGGCCAAGATTGTGCCGCTGGTGATGTTTATTATTCTGGCCGCCGTGGCATTCAAGCTAGATGTGTTCACCACCGATTTTTGGGGCAGGGGCAATATCAAGCTCGGCAGTGTGATGGATCAGGTGCGCAATATGATGCTGGTCACCGTTTGGGTGTTTATCGGTATCGAGGGCGCAAGTGTTTACTCTGCCCGTGCCGAAAAACGCGCCGATGTGGGCCGCGCTACCGTGATTGGTTTTCTCAGCACCCTGCTGCTGCTGGTGCTGGTGAATGTGTTGTCACTTGGGGTGATGAGCCAGCCAGAATTAGCAGGCTTAAAGAATCCATCAATGGCCTATGTGCTGGAGCATATTGTTGGCCACTGGGGCGCGGTGTTTATCTCTATCGGGCTGGTGATTTCGCTGCTGGGTGCCTTGCTTTCATGGACATTGCTCTGCGCCGAGATTCTGTTTTCTGCCTCCCGCGATAAAACTATGCCCAGCTTTTTGCACAAGGAAAACGCGAACGGTGTGCCAGCCAATGCACTTTGGTTATCTAACGGCGCAGTGCAAGTTTTCCTGATTATTACCCTGTTTGCTGCCAGCACCTATACCAGCCTGCTGCTGCTCGCCACCTCAATGATTTTAGTGCCCTACTTCTTATCTACCGCTTACGGCGTCATGGTGGCTTACAAAGGAGACGGCTATGCGGAGCATGGTGGCAATCGCAATAAAGATCTGCTGATTGCAATGATTGCTGCGCTCTATAGCGTATGGCTGATCTACGCAGCAGGAGTGCAATTCTTACTGCTATCGGCCCTGCTCTATGCGCCCGGCGCAATCCTTTATACCAAGGCGCGTAAAGAAAGCGGCCAGATTGTTTTTACCACCATCGAAAAATTCATTTTTGCAGCCGCTGTTATTGGGGCCATTGCGGCAAGTTACGGCCTTTACACCGGTTTTCTAAAGCTTTAATAGGAGCTATGTGATGAGTACCGAAAATCTACAACTAGGCGTTCACTCTGAAGTGGGCATGCTAAGACGGGTAATGGTTTGCTCGCCGGGGCTGGCGCATATGCGGCTGACACCCAATAACTGCGATTCTTTATTGTTTGATGATGTGCTGTGGGTAAGCCAGGCCAAACGCGATCATTTTGATTTTGTTTCCAAAATGCGTGAACGTGGTGTGGATGTGATTGAGATGCACAATCTGCTCACCACCACCGTGGCGATTCCTGAAGCCAGAAAATGGATACTCGATCGCAAGATCACCGCAGATCTGGTTGGCATTGGTTTGCTGGAAGAAGTACGTAGCTGGCTGGATTCATTAGAGCCACGCCATTTGGCCGAATTCTTAATGGGTGGGGTAGTTGCTCCCGATTTGCCAGCCGATACGCCATCCGAAGTGCTGAGCATCTTCCGCGAAAACTTCGGCAATGCCAGCTTTATCCTACCGCCACTACCGAATACCCAATTTACCCGCGATACCACCTGCTGGATTTATGGCGGCGTAACGCTCAACCCGATGTATTGGCCGGCACGACGACAAGAAACACTGCTCGTCACCGCTATTTATAAATTCCATCCTGATTTTGCTGCCGCCGATGTCAAGGTCTGGTGGGGCGATCCAGATGTCGATCACGGCAGTGCCACACTGGAAGGCGGCGATGTCATGCCGATTGGCAACGGCGTGGTCTTGATTGGTATGGGCGAGCGCACCTCGCATCAAGCCATCGGCCAAGTCGCCATGTCACTATTTAAAGCCGGAGCCGCCGAGCGAGTGATTGTGGCCGCCCTGCCAAAATCACGCTCTGCCATGCATCTGGACACCGTATTCAGCTTTTGCGATCGGGATTTAGTCACCATTTTCCCTGAAGTGGTCAAACAAATCGTCGCCTTCAGCCTGCGCCCTGACGAAAGCAAACCCAACGGCATCGACCTACGCCGTGAGAGTAAACCCTTCTTGGATGTCGTCGCCGAAGCGCTCAAATTACCTGCCCTGCGCGTGGTGCAAACCGGCGGCAATTCTTTTGAAGCCGAGCGCGAGCAATGGGACGACGGCAACAACGTCGTCGCCCTGCAACCCGGTGTAGTTTTAGCTTACGACCGCAATATCCACACCAATACCCTGCTGCGTAAAGCCGGCGTAGAGGTCATCACCATCAGCTCCGCCGAACTAGGCCGTGGCCGAGGCGGTGGCCACTGCATGACCTGCCCAATTATCCGCGATCCAGTTGATTACTAATTAGCTGAGCGCTTGTAAAACCCAAATCTTGAACCACGGAGGTCCCAGAGAACACAGAGTTTCACGGAGAAAAATCGTTTTCTTTGCGTTTTGAATTTTTTCAAACGCCGCAATCTGTGGTTCTTTTTGGCTCGTAGCACGGGGCTTTTACCCTCCCCTTGAAGCCGCGACACGAGGAATAAGCGGCTCGGGATTTCGGAAAAGGGGTAGCGAGCTTGCTCCCGAGCAGCCTTTTTCGCCGAGCCGATTATCCGCAGAGAGGGGCTTTCGTGCTGACCGGGGCGGCCTTCTTTGCTTACTTTCTTGGCCGTTCAGAAATCAAATACTTCGCGGGAATTCCCGCACCTAAATCAACGTGCCGAAGGCACTTAAACGATCTTTTTTGCTTTGCTCATAGGAAATCAGCGGCCCCCTGATGCCGCTTGGTCCATTTTGTATTTCTTTCGTTTGCTGGAGAAAATCATGTCCTTCAATATGCATAATCGTAATCTGCTTAGCCTGATGCATCACACCACCCGTGAGCTACGTTATCTGCTGGATTTATCTCGGGATCTGAAACGCGCTAAATACACCGGCACTGAGCAGCAGCATCTAAAACGCAAAAATATTGCGCTAATTTTTGAAAAAACCTCCACCCGTACCCGTTGCTCATTTGAAGTGGCCGCCTACGATCAAGGCGCAAACGTCACTTTTATCGACCCTAGCTCATCGCAGATTGGTCATAAAGAAAGCATGAAAGACACCGCCCGCGTGCTGGGCCGGCTGTACGACGCCATCGAATATCGCGGCTATAGCCAGGAAATTGTTGAAGAACTAGCCACCTTCGCCGGTGTACCCGTGTTTAACGGCTTAACCGACGAATATCACCCCACCCAAATGCTGGCCGACGTGCTAACTATGCGTGAACACAGCGACAAGCCGCTGCACGATATCAGCTACGCCTATCTGGGTGATGCCCGCAATAATATGGGCAATTCGCTGCTCTTAATTGGCGCAAAACTGGGCATGGATGTACGCGTTGCCGCCCCCAAAGCACTCTGGCCACACGATGATTTCGTCGCCCAATGTCGCAAGTTTGCAAGCGACACCGGCGCAAAAATCATGCTAACCGAAGACCCACTAGAAGCCGTAAAAGACGTCGATTTTATCCATACCGATGTATGGGTATCGATGGGCGAGCCCGTTGAAGCATGGGCCGAACGGATCAAGCAACTGCTGCCCTATCAGGTCAACAGCGCCATGATGAAAGCCTCAGGCAACCCGCGGACAAAATTTATGCACTGCCTGCCCGCTTTTCACAATAGCGACACCAAAATGGGCAAGCAAATCTCCGAAAAATACCCCTTCCTCGCCAACGGCGTTGAAGTCACCGATGAAGTGTTCGAATCCCCAGCCAACATCGCCTTCGAGCAAGCAGAAAACCGCATGCACACGATCAAAGCCATTCTGGTTTCAACCTTGGGGGATATTTAACCTTAGCTGCACTGACAGAACCCAAATCTTGAACCACGGAGGTTCACGGAGGACAACAGGTTTGAAGTAAGCCTGTTGTCCTTGGGTGTTGAGCGTGTCCAAATCAGCAATCTGGATTTTTTTCGCCGCGCATGGCACGGGGCTTAAATCTCCCCTTGAAGCACGCCGAAACGAGGAACAAGCGGGGTGGGGCAGTCGTCAATTCGTGTTTGAGCGAAGCGAGTTGAATTGACGCCACCTCGATTGTCCGCAGTGAGGGGCCTTCGTGCTGGTCGGGGCGGCCTTCTTTGCTTACTTTCTTGGCCGTTCAAGAAAGTGAGTCCCCGCGGGGATCCCGCACCTAAATCAACGTGCCGAAGGCACTAAAAGTTGCGGCGTAAACCGCAATAAAGGATTCATTATGCGTATCGTCATCGCCCTAGGCGGCAATGCTCTGCTTCGTCGAGGCGAAGCCATGAGTGCAGATAATCAACGTGAAAACGTCATCATCGCCGTCAAACAAATCGCCCGCGTTGCCCCAAACAATGAGCTAGTCATCGCCCACGGCAATGGCCCACAAGTGGGGCTGCTCGCCTTACAAAATGCCGCCTACAGCCAAGTCAGCCCCTATCCGCTCGATGTATTAGGAGCCGAAACCGAGGGCATGATCGGCTATATGATTGAGCAAGAGCTAGGCAATCTGCTGCCCATCGAAACGCCTTTCGCCACCATTCTGACCCAAGTAGAAGTCGACGCTGCCGACCCTGCTTTTAAAAACCCAACCAAGCCCATCGGCCCGGTTTACAGCAAAGAAGACGCCGATAGGCTGGCCGCCGAAAAAGGCTGGTCGATTGCCCCTGATGGCGACAAATTTCGCCGCGTAGTGGCCAGCCCTAGGCCTAAACGTATTTTTGAAATTCGCCCGGTAAAATGGCTGCTAGAGCACGGCACCATCGTAATTTGTGCGGGTGGTGGCGGGATTCCGACTTGTTACGATAAAGAAGGGAAATTGCACGGCATTGAAGCGGTCATCGACAAAGACCTCTGCTCCGCCCTGCTGGCAGAAGAACTAAGCGCCGATTTACTGGTGATTGCCACCGATGTGAGTGCCACCTTTATTGACTATGGCAAGCCCACACAAAAAGCCATCGCCAGCGCCCATCCCGATGAATTAGAACGCTTAGGTTTTGCCGCAGGCTCGATGGGACCAAAGGTACAAGCCGCCTGCGAATTTGCCCGCAATACCGGCAAAGTAGCCGTCATCGGCTCGCTCAGTGATATTGAAGCCATTGTGCAAGGCACGGCAGGCACACGGGTTTCAACACATGCAACCGAACTAAGCTACCGTTGAGATTGATTGCGTCCTTCACTTTTATGCCGTAGCGCAATGCGTTACGGCATCTAACCCGCCAGCAAACGCCCCAATAGCTCATCCGATTTTTGAAACTCCTGCCTTAGCCAATCCAAAAACACCAAACGCCGCTCATCTTGAGCAAACGGCTCTGCGGATAATACAACGTAGCTAGAGCCATCGGGCAGCAAGCCATAAGGCGCAATCAGACGGCCATTTTTTAGCTCTTCTTCTATCATATAGGCCGAAGCAATCGCCACGCCTAAGCCTGCCGTTGCCGCCTGCAAGCTTAAATAAAAATGTTCAAAATATGAATTATGACGACTCGTCACCCCCTGCTGCGCCAGCACGCCCCAACGCGCCCAAGCATCCGGGCGAGTACGCGTATGTAAAAGGCGACTCTGCTCAAAGTTAATCTGCCCATCTTGCAGCTGCTCGGGCACGCACACCGGCCCCACTTTTTCCTGCCCTATTTCTTCTGAGTAGCAATCTTTTCCCCAGTTGAAATCATTGCGCCTGATAGCTAGATCAATATGCCCGCCCTTAAAATCAACCACGCCACCCGCCGTAAATAAGTGCAGCTGAATCGCCGGATAGCGAATATGAAAATCGCTTAAGCGAGGAATCAGCCAGCGCATGGCAATAGTCGGCTCACACGACACCACCAAGGGCCTGTCGTAAGGATTTCCCTTGAGTTTTTGCAATGTAAGCGCCAGCTGCGCCAGCATCTCCTGACAGGTGTTTTTGAGTAGTTCGCCTTCTCTCGTTAAAAAAATCGCCCGATTACGGCGCTCAAATAACAACACCCCCAAGCTTTCTTCCAGTTGCTTAATCTGGCGGCTTACCGCCCCCTGCGTCACAAATAATTCTTCTGAAGCGCGAATCAGGCTGAGATGGCGCGCTGCTGCCTCAAATACCCGCAAAGCATTAAGTGAAGGAATCCGGATGCTCATAGTTGATTTTTTCTCATTGATTTTATTGAGCATAAATCGATTTTACTGAACGAGCAAGATAGACAAAATAACAGGAAGCTATGTGATAGCTGACGCGCAACTTCCATTAATCAATCTAAATGTGAAAAATAGGATTTTTAAATGCTGCAAATACCTTACCGTGATGACAAGCAGGCGTATTCAGATCTAGAGCAAGTACGTGCGCAAATTGCTCAGAAAAACTTCTGTTTTATCCCCGCAGAACGCGTCAAATCACTATTGCAACAACAGCAGGCTACGGCCCTGCAAGATTGGGATGCATTTCAAAATAGCTGGTCTGATCTTTCTTTAGACACCTATATGGCAGACAAAGGCAGCTATCGCAAACGCAAACACGCCACACTCAGCGCGCCAGCAGCAAGCCTAGAATGGCAAAAAGAAGCACATCAGCCGCATTACCAAAGCTTAAATTACAATAATTTGAACGGCGGAATTGCCCGCCACTATGCGCCCATCAGCGATGCAGTGATGCAAAGCCACAGCATGAATAGCTTGCTGACCTTGGCTTGCGATATTTTTGGCCAGTTGATGCCTGAGCATGACTGGCATATTGAGGCACATCAATTTCGCATCGAAGCCAATGCACAAGAAGCAGGCCTGCCCACACCAGAAGGTGTGCATCGGGATGGCGTAAATTTTGTGATGATGCTGATGGTACAGCGCTCCAATATGGTGAATGGCGCAACCACCATTTACGATCTCAATAAAAATCGCTTAGATCAATTTGTTTTGACCAATCCGCTGGACATGGCGCTCGTCAATGATGAGCAAGTCTTGCACGGCGTAACGCCCATCATGCAGCTCGATAGCGATCGGCTGGCTTCCCGCGATGTGCTCGTTATTACCTTCCGCCGCAAAGCGCAATCCCCAATCATTCCCGATTGATATAAAGGATAAATCCAATGAACGAAATCTTCGCCGTCGCTCTTATCACCATTCTGGCCGTTATCAGCCCCGGCGCTGATTTTGCTATGGTCACCCGCAATAGCTATCTTTACGGCCGCAAAGCAGGTTTATTAGCTGCGCTGGGGATTGCCTTGGGCGTGCAAATCCATGTGATGTACACCATGTTAGGTGTAGGGCTGATCATTTCACAATCGCCCACGCTATTTACAGTGATCAAAATTGCAGGCGCTATTTACCTGATTTATATCGGCTACACCACCTTTACCAGCAAAAGTAAACTTGATATAGATCTGAGCGCTGATTCGGGTTTAAGCCCTTTTTCTGCACTAAGAAACGGCTTTCTAACCAATGTGCTTAATCCTAAAACGACTCTTTTTGTGGTGAGTACCTACACCCAGGTTGTTAACCCAAGTACCCCGCTGGCGCAGCAAATTGGCTATGGCTTATTTATGTCTTTAGCGCATGGCATTTGGTTTGCGCTGGTAGCGCTGTTTTTCTCTCACCAAACTTTAAGATCCGCCATGATTAACGGGCAAAGTGTGCTCAATAAAATCATCGGTAGCGCCCTGCTTGGGCTGGGTGTATCGCTTGCCTTTGCACCGCTCACACATTAGCCCGAAGGACAAAAGCACCCTGCCCGAGCGGTGTGCTTATCCTTTACGCCATTCACCTATCCATCCCAAGGGGCTAAAAAATGAAAATTGCATGTATCGATATGGAAGGCGTGTTGATTCCGGAAATGTGGCCACATATTGCCCACTTTACCGGTATTCAATCGCTTGCCATTACCACGCGAGAAGAGCCGGATTATGTGCAGCTGGTGGCAAGACGAATCAGTATTTTGAATGAAAACCGGCTAGGCATTGCCGATATTGAATATATGATCTCCAAGCTGGCCCCTCTGCCAGGCGCAATTGAATTCTTAAAACAGCTGCAAAAACACTACCGTATTGTGCTGGTTTCCGATGCTTTTCAAGAAATGCTGCTACCGCTGTGGCATACGCTGGGCCAGCCAGAGCTGCGCTGCCATCGCTTGATTTGTAAAGCCAACGGCCAGATTCGCCAAGCCCGTTTTAGCCGCGCAAAGGGTAAGCATGAAGTGATCGAAGAATTTGCTGCGATGGGCGCCCGCACTCTGGCTGTAGGCGATGCTTTTAATGATCTCAGCATGCTGCGCAAAGCCACGCAGGGTTATTTATTTCGCCCCTCAGCAGAAACACAGCAAGCCGCGCCCGACTTGCGCATCGCGCTAAGTTATCAGGATATTCTGGATGGCATTATGCTCGAGCATGGCAGTGCCTTATCGGTGAATTAAAAAGAACTCGGCGTATTGGCGCTAATCACTTCGGCAGCGCCATCGCCGATATTGCGGAAACGATGCGGTAAATTGCTCGGAAAATAATAGCCATCCCCCGCCTGCAAAAGATGCACCTGCCCGCCAATGGTCAGCTCCATATGGCCGCTCACCAACACCCCACATTCCTGCCCCTCGTGCTGCAACATCTCGCTGCCGGTATCGGCCCCCGGCTGATATTGCTCGCGCAGCAAGCCAATTTGCCTATCCGTAACCCCTGAGCCAACCAAATGCATTTGCACAGACGCATTGCCTAAATTGGGCTGCGTACCTGCGGGGAAAATATAGCTGGGTGCAGCCATTTCTTGCTCAAAAGTAAAGAACTCCGCAAGGGACATCGGAAACCCTTCCAGCAGCTTTTTTAATGAGCTAATCGACGGGCTGACGCGGTTTTGCTCGATCAAAGACACCGTGGCATTGGTCATCCCCGCCCGCTTGGCTAATTCGCGCTGAGATAAAGCAAATCGCCCTCGCACTACCTTAAGCCTTGCCCCTACGTCCATTGGGCTACCCGTTCAAAATAATCAACACGCTCTAAAAATATGCCATGCCCACGCAATTAGCCAGAAAGGTTTTATCTTTGCGCCACAGCACCACATAGCAAGCGAATTGGAGATTTATCCCGCGTACAGGAAAATAATTACAGCCACAATGACAGCAAAAACTTGTCAAATATAGTTAACGAACTAAGCTTAAAGCTATGTTGGATGGGCATCAAATTAGCCAATTACCATAAGGCATCCGGCCCTGCTGCAAGCATTGAATCTCCGTAGAGCGGGTTTCACCCTCCCTACAAAAAATGCACTGCGTGCTTTTGGCTTTAGTGATGCATATGGGGGGAATAATTGGTGCCCATCCAGCAAGCCACACACACCGAGGCCTATCATGACTCAGCCTGTTATCGGGATACCCTGCTGCCGCTGGTGGTTAAAAGACAGCCATTTTTTTCACCTTGCGGGTGAGAAATATATCCATGCTGCGTTGGCGGCAGGTGGTATTCCGCTCCTGATTCCTGCCCTTGGCGACGCCAGCCAGATTGCGCAAATATTGACGACTCTTGATGGCCTGCTGCTGACCGGCAGCCAATCTAATATCGAGCCGCAGCACTACCACGGCAAGCTGTTAGAAGGTGATTTTAACGACCCACAAAGAGATGCCACCACCCTGCCGTTGATCCGTGCGGCGGTGGCTTTAGACATTCCCGTATTTGGAATTTGCCGGGGCGCACAAGAAATGAATGTGGCCTTTGGTGGCACGCTGGAGCAAGCCGTCCACCAGCAAACAGGCATGCTTGATCACCGCGAAAAAGACGGCAGCACTGATGAGATGTACGAGGAAGCACACGATATTCAGCTGATTGCAGGCGGCTTACTTGAGCAGCTCTACGGCCAGAGCACAGCCAGAGTGAACTCACTCCACCATCAAGGCGTGGCAAAGCTCGCCGACAAGCTGCAAGCCGAAGCCCTCGCCCCCGATGGCCTGATCGAAGCCTTCAGCGTAAAAAACGCCGCATTCGCACTCGCAGTGCAATGGCACCCAGAGTGGAAATTCCAAAACAACCCACTATCGCTCGCCCTACTCGCAGGCTTCGGCACCGCCTGCAAAAAACGCCACCTAGCAAGGATGCTTAGCAACTGATGTTCCGCAACCCAAATCTTGAACCACGGAGGGCACAGAGAACACGGAGTTTCACGGAGAAAAACGATTTAATTTTGTATACGCAAACGATGAATCGCCCCCGCTCAGCTTTAATAAAACCAGCTAGCTTTTACATTAGCAAACAATGAAAAAATGTAATCGCCACGATCTCAGCAGGGGGCTTAAAAGTCCCCTTGAAGCACGCCGAAGCAAGGAATAATCGGCTCGGGGTTTCGGCAAAGGGGTAGCGGGCTTGCTCCCGAGCAGCCTTTGTCGCCGAGCCGATTATCCGCAGTGAGGGGCCTTCGTGCTGGCCGGGGCGGCCTCTTTGCGTACTATGATTTCTGGCCGTTCAGAAATCAAATACTTCGCGGGGATGCCGCACCTAAATCAACGTGCCGAAGGCACTAAAAATATTACTTTAATGCGGCGGCTTGCACCCGGCCTACGGTTTTTCATTGATGCAACAAAACCCCAACACAACAAAGCCATCACCATGCCTAAACCCACACACCTAACGTTTCAAAGCTTCCAGCCAGCCAGCACCACCATGTGGGCGTTTGGGCTGGCGAAAGTGCGCGTGCAATACGCCAGAAATACCGCACAACCACTGCTCGTAAACATGATCGGCAAGCTGATGCAGCACGGCTACTTTTTCATCCAGATGATGCAGAATCTGCGCCTCGCTTTGCACCGAGCTTTGCCCCTGCCACTGTTGCAACACCTGCCTATCCTCGGCACACCACTGGCGAATACTTTGCGCGGTGACTTCCAAATGCGATTGCAAACCCAGATGCGGCCCCAGCGCAAAGCCCTTATTCATGCAGTAATAGCCAAACAGGGTGCGCTTAGCGCCGCGTGGCACTTCAAAAGTATCGAAGTGCCAGTGGAACATATCCAGCTCCCGCTTCTCGCCCATCCATTGGCGCGACTCATCAAACTTGGTCACCAGCACTTTGCCCCAGCCGATCTGCGGCACGACATTACGACGTACCTGGCCCCCCAGGCTTTTGGATAACAGCTGCCCGCCAAAGCAATGGCCAAGAATGGGGCGCTCCAACCTTAATGCATCTTTAAGCAAAGCCTCCTCTCTTTTAATCCAGGCCAAGCCATCATTAACACCCGCATTCGAGCCCAAAACCACCACGCCGCTAAATTCGGCAGCACAACGAGGAGGTGTATCCCCCGCATCAATGGCAAAAACACGGTAGGGAATGGCGTGTTTCTCTAAAAAGGCTTGTAAATAACCCGGCCCTTGAATGGCTTCATGACGACAGATTGCGATGGGTTTCACGACTGATTTCCAAAGGAGTAATCGACACCTAAAGCCTAAGTAATTAAAAGAAAAGAAACTGTAAAAACACACCTAGCCCGTATCAATTTTCTATAAAAATGCCCACTTCAAAACGGAGTCAACCATGAGCGTAATCAGCGACTGGCTGCGAGAACGTCGAATCACTGAAGTTGAATGCGTTACGCCCGATTTCACTGGCATTGCCCGCGGCAAAATCGTGCCCAAAGAAAAATTCAGCGAAGATGAAGGCATGCGCCTGCCCGTTACCGTACTGGTGCAAACCGTGACCGGTGAATACGCCGAACACATCACCCCCATCACCGATCCCGATATGCTGTTGATTCCAGACCCCAACACCATACGCATCATTCCATGGGCCAAAGACCCCGTTGCGCAAGTGATTCACGATTGCTTTCATTTTGACGGCACGCCGGTTGAGCTGTCCCCTCGCTATGTGCTACGCCGCGTGCTGAAGCTCTATGAAGACCGGGGCTGGAAACCGGTCGTTGCGCCTGAAATGGAGTTTTATCTGGTTGATATCAACCGTGATCCGGATCTGCCCTTACAACCGCCCGTGGGGCGCACCGGCCGCCCGGAAACCGGCCGCAAAGCCTATTCCGTCGATGCAGTAAATGAATATGACGACCTGTTCGAAGACGTTTACGACTATTGCGATGCACAAGGTCTGCAGATAGATACGCTGATCCACGAAATTGGTGCCTGCCAGATGGAAATCAATTTTTTGCACGGCGATGCACTGGAGCTGGCCGATCAGGTGTTTCTGTTTAAACGCACGGTGCGGGAAGCGGCCATCCGCCACAATATGTACGCCACCTTTATGGCCAAGCCAATGGAAAACGAGCCAGGCTCGGCCATGCATATTCATATGAGCGTAGTGGATGAAGTCAGTGGCCAGAATGTGTTTTCGAATGTGGACGGCACGCCCAGCGAGGTGTTTTATCAATCGGTAGCGGGCATGCAAAAATACTTCCCACAAGTGATCGCGCTCTTCGCCCCCTTTGTAAACAGCTACCGCCGCCTGACCCGCTACTACGCCGCGCCGATCAATGTGCAATGGGGGTTTGATAACCGCACCTGCGGCATACGCGTGCCCCACTCCGACCCAGTGGCCCGCCGCATAGAAAACCGCCTGCCCGGCGTGGATTGCAACCCCTATCTGGCCCTCGCCGCCACACTAGCCTGCGCCTATTTAGGCATTGAAGAACAACTCAAACCCAGCGAGCCCCTCACAGGCGACGCCTACACGCTCCCCTTCGCCTTCCCCAGAGGCCTCGACGCTGCAACGCAAATCCTCAGCGACTGCAAACCCATAGCCGCCGTGTTGGGCGAGCCATTTATCAAAGCCTATTGCGCCGTAAAAGAAGCCGAATACGTCGAATACGCAAGAGTCATCAGCCCATGGGAAAGAAAACATTTGCTGCTGCATGTTTGATGCGGCAAAACCCAAACCTTGAACCACGGAGGGCACAGAGAACACGGAGTTTCACGGAGGAAAGCATTTAGAAATGTGCTGAGGTTAGAGTTTGAGTTGTACCAAGCTAAGCAAAATGAATTTATATAACAACGCTCAGCACGGGGCTTAAATCTCCCCTTGAAACACGCCGAGCGAGGAACAAGCGGGGCGGAGTAGTCGTCAATTCGTGTTTGAGCGAAGCGAGTTGAATTGACGCCGCCTCGATTGTCCGCAGCGAGGGGCCTTCGTGTTCCGTGGGGCGGCCTTCTTTGCTTCCTTTCTTGGCCGTTCAAGAAAGGGAGTCTCCCGCGGGGATGCCGCGCCAAAATACAACGTACCGAAGGCACTTAATAAAAATACAGTTTTTGACTTGAATTGCTTATAAACGGCGGGTTTCACCCGCCCTACAATGCACTCATATGGGCACAATCCCACCCAGCAACAAGGAGACACTCGATGAATCCGAATCCCATCAGCCAAGGCCACTCCAGCCCTAGCCGCAGCACCGCCGAATACCAAGCGCTGGATGCCGCCCACCATATCCACCCCTTCTCGGATACCGCCGCGCTCAATGCCCACGGCTCACGGGTGATTACCCGGGGCGAGGGGGTTTATTTATATGATTCGGAAGGGAATAAAATTTTTGACGCCATGAGCGGGCTTTGGTGCGTGAATATTGGCTATGGCAGGCAGGAGCTGGCCGAAGCGGCTTACCAGCAAATGCTGCAACTCCCCTTTTACAATACCTTTTTTAAAACCACCCACCCGCCGGTAATCGAGCTATCCAGCCTCTTGGCGCAAGTTGCCCCCGAAGGCTTTAATCACGCTTTTTATACCAATTCTGGCTCAGAAGGGAACGACACCATTATTCGCATGGTTCGTCATTACTGGGCCACGCTCGGCCAGCCGCAAAAGAAAACCATCATCGGCCGCGAAAACGGCTATCACGGCTCGACCATAGGTGGGGCAAGCCTCGGCGGCATGCACTATATGCACGAGCAAGGCGATTTACCCATCCCTGGCATTGCCCATATCGAGCAGCCCTACTGGTATGCCAATGGCGGCGAGCTTAGCCCCAAGGAATACGGCCTAAAAGCCGCCCGCGCGCTGGAGCAAAAAATTTTGGAACTGGGCGTTGAAAACGTCGCGGCCTTTATTGGCGAACCGGTGCAAGGCGCGGGTGGGATTATTATTCCCCCTTCCACCTACTGGCCGGAAATCCAGCGCATTTGTGATCATTACGGCATCTTACTTATCGCCGACGAAGTGATTTGCGGCTTTGGCCGCACCGGCTCATGGTTTGGCAGCCAGCACTACGGCATACGCCCACATTTGATGACCATCGCCAAAGGCTTAAGCTCGGGCTATATCCCGATTGGCGGTGTGTTAGTCCACGACACCGTAGCCAAAGTGCTAATTGAAGGCGGCGATTTTAACCACGGTTTTACTTACTCTGGCCACCCCGTCGCCTGTGCCGTTGCCGCCACCAATATCCGCATCCTGCAAAAAGAACGCATTATCGAGCGCATGAATGAAGACGTCGCCCCCTACGCCGCCCAGCTCTGGCACGACGCTTTCGACAATCACCCGCTGGTAGACGATGTGCGCAGCCTGGGCTTTTTCTTTGCCCTTACCCTTGTGGAAGACAAAGCCAGCCGCAAGCGTTTCGAGCACGGCAGCAGCATGGCCCTGCGCTGCCGAGATATCTGCCTGAAAAACCAGCTAGTCATGCGCGCCACCGGCGACAGCATGATCGCCGCCCCACCGCTGGTCATGACCCGCGCACAGTGCGACGAATTTGTCAGGCTGGCAAAGCAATGCGTCGATGAATATGCGAGGGAGCTGGGAATGACCAAAGGTCTGTAGACATAGAGATGTATTCCCCCCTTTGAAAAGGGGGGGCCAAGGGGGATTTCGCTTTGCATCTTTTGATAAAAAGGCGAAAGCTAATTCAAAAGCAAATCCCCCTCAATCCCCCTTTTACAAAGGGGGAAGCTAAAGTTTTTGCCCCTTTGTAACCCTCTTGCTCAGCAGGTGAATACATGGACTGGAATGATCGCCGCCTTGCCGCTACGCCACGTGGCGTAGGCATTAGCACGCAGGTTTTTATTGCCAAGGCTAAGAATGCCGAGGTTTGGGATATCGATGGGCGGCGCTATATCGACTTTGCCGCAGGCATTGCCGTACTAAACACCGGCCATTTGCACCCTAAGATCAAGGCGGCGGTGAGTGCCCAGCTCGATGCTTTTTCGCATAGCTGCTATCAGGTCATGCCTTACACCAGCTATGTGGCGCTGGCGGAAAAGCTCAACCAGCTCGCCCCCATCAGCGGCCCATGCAAAAGCTTTTTCCTAACCACAGGCGCAGAAGCTGTTGAAAACGCCGTCAAAATTGCCCGCGTGGCCACGGGGCGGGCTGGGGTGATTGCTTTTTCTGGCGGATTTCACGGCCGCACACTCATGGGCATGGCGCTAACCGGCAAGGTTGCCCCTTATAAAATCGGCTTTGGTCCCTTCCCCGCCGATGTTTACCACGCGCCTTTTCCATCTGGGGATATCAGCAGCAGCGCGGCACTCGCCAGCTTAAAAGCGCTATTTAAAAGCAGCGTAGATCCAAAGCGCATCGCCGCCATGATCATCGAGCCAGTCCAAGGCGAAGGCGGCTTTTACCCTGTGCCCCACGATTTTATGCGCGGCTTGCGGCAAATTTGCGATGAGCACGGCATTTTGCTGATCGCAGACGAAATTCAAACCGGCTTTGCCCGCACCGGCAAACTATTTGCCATGGAGCATTTCAACGTTGAGGCCGATTTAATCACCATCGCCAAATCACTGGCTGGCGGCTTTCCGCTATCTGGTGTGATTGGCAGAGCCGCACTCATGGATGCCGCAGCCCCCGGCGGCCTTGGTGGTACTTACGGCGGCAGCCCAATCGGCATTGCCGCTGCGCTGGCGGTACTAGAAATCATAGAAGAAGAACAGCTCTGCACCCGTGCCAATATCATCGGCAGCAAAATTAAAGCATGCCTAGAAGGATTAAAAACCAGCACCCCGCAAATCCACGACATCCGCGGCCTTGGGGCAATGGTGGCGGTGGAATTCACCGAAAACAGCCAACCATCACCCGAGTTCACAGCAAAAGTAAAAACACAAGCCCAAGCATTAGGCTTGATTCTACTGAGCTGCGGGATGTACGGTAATGTGATCCGCTTCCTCTGCCCGCTTACCATAGAAGACAAGATACTGGATGAAGCCTTGGGGATGTTGGATCAAGCCGTAAAGGCATCTTAGGGAGAGTATGTTTAGCTCACGCGCTATATGCCAACGCCACGCGCAGGCACAAAACATGCCCACCCTTCATAGATAAAAGGAATCCCCATGTTACAACTCAAAAACCCTGCCCTCTTTAAGCAAGCCTGCTATATCAACGGCCAATGGCAAGAAGCTGCGGAAAAAATCGCGGTGAACAACCCTGCTACTGGGGAGGTCATCGGGCATATTCCTAAAATGGGCCGCAGCGAAACAGCTCAAGCCATTGCCGCAGCCAAGCTCGCCATGCCCGCTTGGCAAAAGAAAACCGCTCAGGAGCGCAGTGTTATTTTGCGCCGCTGGTTTGAGTTGATGCTGGAGAATCAAGAAGACCTCGCGCAAATTTTAAGCGCCGAACAAGGCAAGCCACTGGCCGAGGCTCGCGGTGAAGTGGTCTATGGGGCACGCTTTATTGAATGGTTTGCAGAAGAAGCCAAGCGTATTTACGGCGATGTGATTGCTGCTCCGCAGGCCGACAAACGTCTGGTGGTGATCAAGCAAGCCATTGGCGTGGTCGCAGCCATTACGCCGTGGAATTTCCCCAACGCCATGATCACCCGTAAAGCGGGGCCAGCTCTCGCCGCAGGCTGCGCCATTGTGCTGAAACCTGCCACCCAAACGCCTTTTTCTGCACTGGCTTTGGCAGTATTAGCCACTGAGGCAGGCATTCCCAACGGTGTATTTAATGTGATTACTGGCTCCGCCAGCGAAATTGGTGGCGAGCTAACGCGTAGCCCCGATGTGGCCAAGCTGAGCTTTACCGGCTCTACCGACATCGGCAAATTGCTGATGCGGCAATGCGCCGATACGATTAAAAAAGTATCGCTAGAGCTGGGCGGTAATGCGCCGTTTGTGGTGTTTGATGATGCCGATCTAGATGCCGCTGTTGAAGGTGCCATGGTCTCTAAATTTCGCAACGCCGGGCAAACCTGCATCTGCGCCAACCGCATCTATGTGCAAGACAGCGTTTACGACGCCTTTGCCGCCAAATTCGCCCTCGCCGTTGCCAAGCTCAAAGTGGGTGTTGGCACAGAGGAAGGCGTGACCCAAGGCCCGCTGATCGATGACAAAGCGGTGCAAAAGGTCGAAGAACATATCAAGGACGCACTGGAGCAAGGCGCAACACTGGCTCACGGCGGCAAGCGCCATGCGCTGGGGCATAGCTTCTTTGAGCCAACCGTCTTGCTTAATGTCACCGCCAAAATGAAAGTCGCTCGTGAAGAAACCTTTGGCCCGCTCGCGCCACTCTTTCGATTTAGCAGCGAAGAAGAGCTCATCCAACTGGCCAACGATACCGAATTCGGCCTTGCCAGCTACTTCTACAGCCGCGATGTCGGCCGCATCTGGCGTGTGGCCGAAGCATTGGAATACGGCATGGTTGGTATCAACACCGGCACGATCTCTAGCGAGCTCGCCCCTTTTGGCGGAGTAAAACAATCGGGCCTGGGCCGGGAAGGATCCAAATACGGTATCGATGATTATATTTCGATCAAATGCCTGTGCATGGGAGGGATTGATCGCTAATTAGGCTTTCTGATGCGAAATGTTTTTCTTAGGGCGGGAGCTTACCCGCGAGCGATGCTAAAAAATACGCGGGTAAGCTCCCGCCCTACGAAGATTCAATATTTGTACGCACAGCAAACCAACAGTTATAGGGTGTACAACGACGAAGTCGTTGCGCACCAAAAGGCGGTACGCAAGAAAAACAACTTGCACACCCTGTAAAAACCCAGCTTTGCCCTGTTAAGTTGATTGGATTGCGTCCCCCATTCTGTGCATCATTTCCCTTATAAAACGTAATTTATTCACTTCGAATACCCAGCCCTATCTGTGACAATCAAAGCCATTGTCACCCAAATAAAAGTGGATCGAATGAATTGGATTGAAATTCTGCAAGCTCAGGCAATCAGCTATGCACCTAAATTATTTTCTGCGCTGATTACTCTTTTTATCGGCTGGAAGCTAATTGGTATTGCCACGCAATTGCTCGATAAAATGCTAACTCGCAGTAATGTTGAATCCACTTTGCGCCACTTTCTGGGCAGCCTTGCCAATGTGGCATTAAAAGCGCTGCTACTGATTAGTGCTGCTTCAATGATTGGCATTGAAACCACTTCATTTATTGCTATTTTAGGTGCGGCCAGTTTGGCAATTGGCTTGGCGCTACAAGGTAGCTTGGGCAACTTTGCAGGTGGCGTGCTGATTTTAATGTTTAAGCCATTTAAAGCGGGCGACTATATCGAGGCACAAGGTCAGGCAGGTACGGTAGAAGGTATTCAGATTTTTACTACCCGTTTACGTACTGGCGATAATAAATTAATTGTGGTGCCTAATGGCCCATTAGCCAATGGCAACCTCACCAATTACTCCGCCCTACCCACCCGCCGTGTCGATTTTGTATTTGGTATTGGCTATGACGATAATATCGATCACGCACGTAAAGTAATTTTATCCGTATTGAATGCTGATAAACGCATTCACCAAGACCCCGCACCGCTGGTGGTGATTTCATCCTTGGCTGAAAGCTCGGTTAACTTTACAGTGCGCGTTTGGGCCAATAGCGAACATTACTGGCCTATCTTTTTTGATACCACCGAAAACATCAAAAAAGCATTTGATGCGGCAAAGATTTCCATTCCCTTCCCGCAACGCACTGTGCACCATTTCCAACACAATGAAACGAGCAAGCCTTTATCAAAAGCCCAGCTTGAGCATGTAGATTAAATAGATATAATCTTCAGGGTCTGATTCTCTCACCCTGAAGGTTTCTCCATGCCCCATCTGAATATTGAATACAGCAAAAATTTAAGCGGGTTTAATCCCCGCCTTGCCCTGCAACAATTAAATAATGCCCTGATTGAATCAGGGCACTTTGTTGAAGGGGATATCCAAAGCCGTGCAATCGGCTTCGATGATTTTTTGATTGGCAATGTCGATGAGGGCCGCGCCTTTATTCATATCAAGCTACGCCTGCTCAGTGGCCGCTCGGCTGAAGTTAAAAAATCACTCTCAGACGCACTTATTCAAGCCCTAAAGATAGATAACCCTCAGCAATTAAACATCAGCATTCGAGCCGAAATCATCGACATCGACCGCGGATCTTATGGCTCAAAGAATGTAGCTAGCTGAGCATTGTGGGGCAGGTAAAACCCAATCCTATCAATTTAAGGGGCTTAAGGGGAATTCGTAGGTTGGGTTAGCAGGCTTTATCGCGTAACCCCAACCTACAAAAGCCTCATTTCCCGTTGATTTTGCTTAAGCGAATAGAATTAAGGTGAAGCTCAAGCTACAAATTCTCACCAACAAACTCACCCTCGCCTTAAGGTAATCCGCGTAATTTCCGATGGGGCAAATAGGCGTTTGGGTGGGCCCCAATAGCCTGTGCCTCGGCTGGTATACACCCACACATTGCCCAATAGATTTAAGCCTGCTGTAAAAGGCTGCTGAAAGCGCACAAAGAAGTTCCAGGGGAAAAACTGCCCGCCATGGGTGTGGCCGGATAATTGCAAATGCAGGCCCAAATCCTGCGCCTTAAATGCACTACGCGGCTGATGCGCCAGGAGTAATTTAAACGGCGAATCGGGCGATCCTGCCAAGGCAGCCTGCGCATCACTTTGATGATCGGGATAAAAATGCCCCGCGCCGTAATCAGTCACTCCGGCCACCACCAGTTGATGCCCACCGTGAGAGAACAAAACATGCTCGTTCAGCAGCACTTGCAAGCCAAGGCGGCGCAACTCGGCAATCCACGATAACGCGCCAGAATAATATTCGTGATTACCCGTTACAAAAAACGTGCCGTGTGTGGATTTTAAGCGGGCCAAGGGTGCGGTATGCGCGGACAAATCGGCCACATTGCCATCAACCAAATCCCCCGTTACCGCCACCAAATCTGCGCCAAGGCCATTTACTTTATCCACAATCGCATCTAGGTAAGGCCGCTTAATCGTTGGCCCCACATGAATATCGCTGATTTGCGCAATGGTAAAGCCTACTAATTCAGCGGGTAAATTGGCTACCGATACGGCCACATCTACAATCGCCGCGCTACGCCTTGCATTAATCAGCCCCACCAAAGTAAATAGCGCCGCCCCCGCAAGCACACCCAAAGCGCTCTGAAGCTGCCAGCTGCTATATGCCGCATCGCTTAATAAATAGGCTAAAGGCAGCAAAGACACATCACGCAGCAGGCAAAGCACAAACAAGGAAGAAAACAGCCCCATCACCGTTAAACCCAGCCAGGCAAGGCGATCGGCCCAAGGCGGCTGGCTGATAAATCTGGCGGCTAAACCCAAGGGTAGCAGCAGACTAGACAGCAGCAAGCCTAGCCAGCCCAGCAACAAGCCCGCTCCTTGCAAACCCAAAGCAGGAAACAAACGTATTCCCAGATAACCATGCGCCAGCAAGATAATGCTAAACATCACAAGCAGCGTTGAACGGGGCGGCGTGGTGTGTTTCAAATGAGTTTGTCCTTAGCCAGCGCATCCCGCATATTGCGGCCAAGCGGGCTAGGCTGATTGCGTTTTTTGGCCAGCTCGATCTGTTTTTGCCGCTCACGCGCGCCATTTCTGGTTTTTTCGCTGAGCGAATTCCAGCAGTGCGGGCAGCTAATACCGGCCACGTAATGTGGTGATTGGCGCTCTTCAACCGACACCGGTTGGCGGCAGGCGTGACAAAGATCAAAATCGCCTTCGCTTAAATCGTGGCGAACGGTGACGCGGTTATCAAACACAAAACAGTCGCCATTCCACTTGGTTTCTTCCTGCTTTACTGTTTCCAGGTATTTAAGAATGCCGCCTTTAAGGTGGAAGACTTCTTCAAAGCCTTCCCCAAGCATATAGCTGGATGCTTTTTCGCAGCGAATCCCGCCGGTGCAAAACATGGCGACTTTCTTGTGCTTGGCAGGGTCGAAATGCTGCTTAATATAATCTGGGAATTCGCGAAAGCTCGCCGTTTTAGGATCAATTGCGCCTTCAAACGTGCCAATCGCCACTTCATAATCATTACGCGTATCGATCAGCAGCACTTCAGGGTCGCTAATCAGCGCGTTCCAATCCTCTGGCTCTACATAGGTGCCAACGGCTAGGTTCGGGTCCACACCCGGCACGCCCAGCGTGACGATTTCTTTCTTTAATTTAACCTTGCTGCGGTAAAACGGCTGCTCATCGCAATACGATTCTTTGTGATCCACATCGATAAAACGCGCATCGCTTTTTAGCCACGCCAATAAGCCATCAATCCCAGCGCGGGAGCCTGCTACCGTGCCATTAATCCCTTCCTGAGCCAGCAGCAAGGTGCCTTTTACTTCGTTATCCAGCATGGATTGCAATAGCGGCTCTTTGAGCGCTTCAAAATCGGCCAGCGTTACAAACTTATACAGGGCCGCCACAACAATGGCTTGCGAACCACTTTCTGCCACACCTGTGGCTTGCAAATTAATATGCGTCATATTTTTATATCTCCAGGTGGTCATCCGCGTAAAGGATGGACCAGGTAAAAAAAACCGCTCAAAACAGCGAGGGCGAAGTTTACCTGAAGCAAAAATGAATAACAGCCCGCCAGTCAGCCGCGCCTTTTTTATATGGGGCTTATGATTACAAATACCAATCTGGCCTTGCATTAAGCCCCGTCTAAGGGCTAATTTTAATCTGGGAGCCTTACCCCACAATCACCACTTTTTAATCATAAACCGATAGTAGTGCGCTCCAAGCAGGGGTTTTAAAAATGGCAATACCCACAATGAAGAAAATTTTTATTACCAGAGCCTTATTATTCCTCGTATTTATCG
Source organism: Janthinobacterium sp. B9-8 (assembly GCF_000969645.2). Taxonomy (NCBI): domain Bacteria; kingdom Pseudomonadati; phylum Pseudomonadota; class Betaproteobacteria; order Burkholderiales; family Oxalobacteraceae; genus Janthinobacterium; species Janthinobacterium sp. B9-8. Next base: position 4,203,256 of record NZ_CP014222.1, on the reverse strand, counting down.
CTATTTTGTATTCCATTCTTTATTACAACAAAGTCAGTGCAGATCAGCTTTATCTAGCCCAAAGGCAACAACACGCCTCACTATGGCTTATTGCCCAGCTTCACAAAAACCCAGCTCAGCCCAACGCTATTTTTAGCCAAGCACAAGCGCAAGAAATTTATAAAGAAATACGCCAGGACAATACCGAATTTAATGCTCAAAGCTTTATTCAAGCAGCAGGGTTTAATCAATCAGAGCAATCCATATTTCAGGATATTATAAAAGAGCCCAATCAAGCCAATAGCAGCAGCAATCAAAAAACACCTGCCCTGATTAACAATCTATCTGCCTCCCTAGAAAAAAGGCATGCTGAAAATATAAAAAACAACCATCAGCAACAACAAGATCTGTTCATTATTATTTCTGTATCTACCCTTATGCTTAGCTGCATTTGCGTGTTACTTATTTCTCAAACCTATATGGGGATTATTCATAGAATTGGCTGTGGCCCCGGCGAAGCACGGCGTTTGATATTAGAAGTAGTAGCAGGCAATTTGCGCGGGGAGTTTTCTGCCAATCATAAAAACAGCCTGCTCTATGCCCTGCACAATATGATAGAAAAACTACACGAAGTATTAGCCGAAATATCAGAAACATCGCATTTGCTGGCAAAAACATCGCATTTAATTAATGCATCAGCCAAAGATCTAACTTATAACGCCATGGAGCAAGCCACCAGCATTGAAGAAACCAGCGCCTATTTAGAGCAGCTTACCGCCACCGTGGCGCAAAACAATGAAAACACCCGCATTACCGAAGATATCTCCGTGCATTCATCCATGAATGCCATTGCAGGCGGCGAAGCAGTTAAAAAAACCGTATTGGCGATGCGCGAAATTGCAAAAAAAATCAGCATTATTGACGATATCGCCTACCAAACCAATCTATTAGCCCTGAACGCCGCCATCGAAGCCGCCCGCGCAGGCGAACAAGGCAAAGGCTTTGCCGTAGTCGCTGCCGAAGTCAGAAAGCTAGCCGAGCGCAGCCAAACCGCCGCGCAAGAAATCAGCGTTTTAGCCAGCAATAGCGTAGAGCAGGCCGAACACGCTGGCGCATTACTCAATGAAATTGTGCCATCAATCAGAAAAACCGCCGACCTAGTCCAGGAAATAGCCGCCGCATCGCACGAGCAATTTATTGGCATCGAACAAATAAACTTATCCGCCACCAAATTAAATAACGTCACCCAGGCCACAGCAATAGCCGCCGAAGATTTATCCAATACATCAGATGAATTATCCATGCACGCGCAAAAGCTGGAAGACGTGATTGGATTTTTTAAAATGAAATCTTAAACCGCACAGGGTGCCATTTTAACTGCCGCCCTATCCATCAGCGGCACCGCCAAAATAGCCAGCGCAGCGCAGGCAAACCACACGCTATGCCCACCCAAACGGCTGTATATCTGGCTGCCAAATACCGGTGAAATCAGCATACTGACACTCCAGCACACCCCGTAAAGCCCAAAATAATGGCCGCTTTTACGCCCCTCGGCACGCTGCATCACCAGCACGCTCATTGTGGGCATAAACAAGATTTCACCTATGGTCCAAATCGCGGTAGAAAGGCAAACATAGGCAAAGCCCCACTCCACCCCAAAAGGCAGCATGCCCAGCCCAATCGCCAGCAAGATAGCGCCAAGCGCAAGCTGGCCGCGCTCGCCCCAGTGCTCTGTGGCGCGGGTTAATGGAATCTGCAATGCCACCACCAGCAGGCCATTGATCGTAAATTGCCAGCCTAAAGCCCCGGCACCCAGCTGATAAAAATCCAGCAGATAGTTGCCCAGCATGCTGTTAACCGTTTCGTAAGCCAGCCCCAGCATCACCCCCACCAGCAAAAAAACCATAAAGGGCCCATCCGAATAAGGTGAGACCAGCCCCTGCTCTGGCCCGGCTGGCGCACTGCCAGCCAGCGGCACCGCACTCCAGCGCCGTAAAGCCCAGCGCAGCCAGCAAGCCGCAGCAAAAGACATGCTTGCACTCACCACAAACACCCAGCGGTAATCCCAATGCGCCAATACACCGCCCAACACACCTGCAATCGCCACAGCCAAATTCACCGCCACCCGATTCAAAGCCTGCGCCCGTGGCCGCTCTGCCAAGCTGCAGTTTTCCATAATCAGGCGCTGGTTAAGAGGCCGCGCCCCCCCATCGCACACCCCCGATAAAAACAACAACAGTGCCAACAGCCAAGCCGACTCAAGTAATGTAAGGCTAAGCAAGAGCACTCCACTGGCAAACATCAGCCGCACAGCCAGTTTGCCTGTTGGCATATGATCGCTCAGCACACCAATGGCGTAAGACCCCAGCAATAAACCCGCCCCGCTGCATGCCAGCAACCAGCCGATGGTATCAATCGAAAACCCCAGCACCTCGCGCAGATACAAAGCCATAAACAGCTTCACCATCACGCCAAGGCGATTAACAAACAACGCCCCTGCCAAGCCCCAAGCCATTTGTGGCAAATCAGATAAGCGATTTTTAAACGAATTCAATGAAGCAAGCAGCATACGGCAGGCCCTCTAGGGTAGACCTACATACTACGTGCATGCTTACGACATATAAATATACAATTCAGACAATACAAAGGAATACAGTGCCATCTTTAAGATTAAAGCCCGCACCGCCTTCCACCAAAAATCGCAGAGAACACCATGCCGCAAAATATCTTTCACCAAAGCAGCCCCCCAGCCACGGGCGAGCGTTTCGAGCCTTTGCACACCCAGCCCGGCCTGCTGATAGAGCGCATCATCAGCTCCCCCCGCATCGCCCACACCGAATACATCCAGCCCCAAGATGAATGGGTACTGCTGCTACAAGGCGAAGCTGCGTTAGATGTAGCGGGCAAAACCGTAACACTGCAAAGCGGCGACTACCTGTTCATCCCAGCCCAAACCCCACACACCGTGCTGGAAGTCAGCGACGGCGCAATCTGGCTGGCAGTGCATATTGGGGGAGGGGTGTAGCGTCCAGTCACAAGCAAAGAAATAGCCGCAGCGAGCGTTGAGGTTTAAGTATTCCTGCAGTGGCAACACAAGAAAGAAGCGACAAATACCGCACTCGCAGCATAGGGCTTAAGAATCCCCTTGAAGCACGCCGAAGCGAGGAATAAGCGGATCGGTGTTTCGGAAAAGGGGTAGCGGGCTTGCTCCCGAGCAGCCTTTTTCGCCGAGCCGGTTATCCGCAGTGAGGGGCCTTCGTGCTTCGCGGGGCGGCCTTCTTTGCTTACTTTCTTGGCCGTTCAAGAAAGTGAGTCCCCAGCGGGGGATACCCGCACCAAAATCAACGTGCCAAAGGCACTTAAATGCCTTTAAGCCTTGCCCAAAAAAAAACCGACTTAAAACGCTGGACACTATTTTATATAGCAAATGACAGCAAGACGAAAATAACGGTGAGGTCGAGGGTAACGTGATCGCAATCATTATTTACTTGGAGGGAATTCTGGATAGCAAACTATTCACGACAAAAAGATCAGCTAAAAAGAGATGGTTTTTCATATGGAGTTAATTGCCGCCGAGCTTTGTATTCTTGTGAAAAATACAAGACCTACCCTATTATTGCATTACCAACAACATAAAAGTTCCTCTCTATTCAACAAAAAAACCAGCTATGTATAGCTGGTTTTTTTGACTATCTCAACAACAATACTACTCTTCAAAAAATTCAAATACATTTGCTCAATCGTAAAAAACCACAATTACTATCTTAGATAATCACATTATTCTAGCAAGCCGTTTAACAACTTCAGGCACAAAACTACTCTTCGCAGGCTGCTCTGTTAACCCCAGAAGGTGATAAATTTGCCCACCAATACCAGGCTTTACCTCGCCATCTGCGTCTTTAGTACTATCCTTTGCAAAATAAATAAACTTAAACAGACTAGATATATGCTCAGGAAATTCGTCTTGTAGGTTTTGTTCTGACTTAGAATGCATAACAGGAGAAACTATATAAATATGCTTAACATTTATCAATTTCTCAATCAAAGCCAATATATTAGTCCGAACAACACAACTACCGGAGATAACAGACTTAACAATAACTAAAGAGTCAGCTTTTTCATAACCTGGTTGTAAGAATTTATGGACAATCGGTGCAACGCTTCCACCTGGAATTGAATAGTGATTATTCCAAAACACGGCAGTTAACGTATTTTTATGCTTTATCTGTAGTGTTTCTAACACACCATGAGCCAAGAAATCTGCATCTTCAGCAGTTGAAGCAACTAAACAAGTAGATTCCTCAGAGACTTCCCGCTCCAAAACGTCACCAAGTTGGCGTCCAAGAACGACCATTGCTCCTCGATATGCCTCAGGAGCACTTGCGGCGTCAAGCAAAGCATTCAGAGCTTTCTTCGCTACTTGATCGGCGTAACGGCTATAAGTTCGAGTATCAATACTCATTGCGAACCTCTATCATTTATATCTCAGTACCTATTAGCGCTTCGGCAGCATTTTTTCTCATCAAGAAGTCTAAAAACTCCATGGGAGTAGTAAGTGTGCCGATCTCGTCAGAATCAGGTGTAGCAACATTGCAAGCCAAGCCTACTTCAAGGCCATTATAGCTAACAATAAAACTCGCGGATTCTACACGCACAGTGACATTCTTAAAAGTATAGCACTTCTCAAGAAGCCAACTAGGTACCTCTGTACGTTCAATCACCGAGTCTACAAAGATATTGGGCTTACCCAAAGATTTTGCACTCCCTAAAATGTCGTCGACCTTCCTTGGTCTATCCGTATCCGTTCCCCAAATAGCCAATACCAGCTTAAATGCAGAATCAAGCAAAGATAAATCACTGGAGCCACATAACGCTTCAAGATTACTACGCAAGGGTTGAAAATCACACAATAACCTTGTAGTACTTGTATCCTGATAAGGAAAGTACTCAGAGTAGCAGTTCTCTTTTAAATCACTAGGAATTTTAGATTGATTATCCCTTGCTTTAATGGAACAAGAAACCAATAAAACCTGATTACTTATATTTACCTCATGGAATTCAGTATCAATTTCAAGCTGCCTGCGGAAACGCTCCTCCATCTCAGCATCCCAATTAGCAGGAGCCCCTGATGAATTTTTTGCTTGGTAATTTGTTTTAGCCCTAGTCGATATTTGGCGAATACAAAGATCATCTACAAATGCGATATCTTGACTTGAAATAGAAAAATCATGCAATTCGTTGGATGAATTGGCAGCAAGTTCAAATATTTTAGCGGCTGCGTAAAAAGCTTCATATGTAGTGCCTTTTTGGTTGCTATCCCCTCCCCGTCGAATTTGAGCCAAATGAACCGCTGCGGCAGATCCATACTTTTTCTCAACAAATTCTGTCACATTCATACTTCGCCTCTAACAGTAGATGCTAGCAATTATTCCAACAATTACAAAAATAAGTTTATAAACTACATCAAACAAGCTTATTCATATTTTTGTTAATTATTTAAAAAAGCCAGTTTTTATAAACTGGCTTTCTTAAAAAGATGCACAAAACAACAATCAATTTCTAATTATTTATCAAAACCCATTGCCCATCAAATCAAATATCCACATTCCGCGCAATCAGCGCGTTCTGTTCGATAAATTGACGACGTGGTTCTACCTGATCACCCATTAGGGTGGTGAATACGGCATCCGCGCCTAGTGCGTCTTCTACGTTTACTTTGAGCAGGCGGCGCACAGTCACGTCCATGGTAGTTTCCCAGAGCTGTTCTGGATTCATTTCGCCCAGACCTTTATAGCGCTGGATGGCGATATTGCGGCGGATTAGGCCGAGCAGCCATTCGATAGCGTCTTTAAAGTTAGTTACAGACTGGATTTGCTCGCCGCGTTTTACTTTAGCACCGTCACCCAGCAGGCCATTTAGCATATCGGCGGTTTTGCGCATTTGTGCGTAATCGCCAGATAGCAGGAAGGCTTCGTCCAGATGCTGGATGGTCGATACGCCGTGCTGACGACGGGATACCTTGATCACATAGCTTTCTTCGGAGCGATTAAAGCTAAAGGTGTAACGCGGGCTATTTGGCGAGGCTACTTTTTCTAAGGCGGCGGTTAGCAGATCAACGCTTTGCTGTGCTTCTGCTTCTGTGCTCAAGGCCAATGCTGGCAAGCCAATCATGGCTTGTAGTACGGCGGCATCGATAAAGCGGCTATGCCTGTCGATAACGGCTTCAGAGGCGAAGTATTGGCGGGCCAGTTTTTCCAGTGCGTCGCCAGCAATGGCTTCCGCGTCTGCGCTTGGTAAAAGCGATGCGCCGTTTAAGGCTTGGCGCAACAGGTATTGCTTCAGCTCTGCTTCGTCTTTGAGGTAAGTCTCGCTCTTGCCGTGCTTGATTTTGAATAGTGGCGGCTGGGCGATATAGATATAGCCGCGCTCAACCAATTCTGGCAATTGGCGGTAAAAGAATGTCAGCAGCAGGGTACGGATGTGCGAGCCGTCCACGTCCGCATCGGTCATGATAATGATGCGGTGGTAGCGCAGTTTGTCGATATTAAAATCGTCTTTACCAATCCCGCAGCCTAGCGCGGTAATCAGCGTGCCCACTTCCTGGCTAGAGATCATTTTATCGAAACGTGCGCGTTCCACGTTCAGGATTTTACCTTTCAAAGGCAGAATCGCTTGAAACTTGCGATCGCGGCCTTGCTTGGCAGATCCACCCGCAGAATCACCCTCGACGAGGTAAATTTCAGATTTTGCTGGGTCTTTTTCCTGGCAATCGGCCAGCTTACCCGGCAGGCCAAGGCCATCTAACACACCTTTACGACGGGTTAGCTCGCGGGCACGGCGGGCTGCATCGCGGGCTCGCGCTGCATCTACAATCTTGCCGCAAATGATTTTGGCGTCATTTGGGTTTTCTAAGAGGAAATCGGCAAGGGCTTGGCTGATGACTTCGCTGACCACCGGGCCAATTTCGCTGGAAACCAGCTTGTCTTTGGTCTGGCTGCTGAATTTTGGATCAGGCATTTTCACTGATAACACGCAGGTCAGGCCTTCGCGCATATCGTCGCCAGAGGTTTCTACCTTGGCTTTTTTAGCGTGATCGTTTTGCTCAATATATTGATTAAGCGTACGGGTCATCACTTGGCGCAGCGCAGTCATATGGCTGCCGCCGTCCCTTTGGGGAATATTATTGGTGAAGCACTGAACCGATTCCTGGTAAGAATCATTCCATTGCATCGCTACTTCTACAATCATGCCGTCTTTTTCGCCAACAGCATGGAAGATATGCGGGTGCAATACTGATTTATTGCGGTTCATATATTGCACAAAGCCGCTTACGCCGCCTTCATAGGCAAAGTTTTCTTCCTTGCCATGGCTGCGGTCGATCAGCTGGATTTTTACGCCGTTATTTAAGAAAGACAGCTCGCGAATACGCTTAGCCAGAATTTCAAAATGGTATTCAATCAGACCAAAAGTCTCGATCGAAGCCATAAAGTGCACTTCGGTACCACGGCGCTCGGTGTCGCCAATCACAGCCAGCGGAGAAACCGCTTCGCCCTGACGGAACTCCATGCTGTGCGCTTTGCCATTACGGCGAATCGTCAGCTTTAGCCAATCAGATAAGGCATTCACCACCGATACACCCACACCATGCAAGCCGCCAGAAACCTTGTAGCTGTTCTGGTCAAACTTACCGCCGGCGTGTAGCTCGGTCATGACGATTTCGGCGGCAGAGCGCTTGAATTCGTCGTCTTCTTTAATATCAGTAGGGATACCACGGCCGTTATCTTCGACGCTGATCGAATTATCGGCATGAATGATCACTTTAATCGTATCGCAATGCCCGGCTAATGATTCATCAATAGCGTTATCCAGCACTTCGAACACCATATGATGCAGGCCGCTACCGTCCTGTGTATCACCGATATACATGCCCGGACGTTTCCGAACGGCTTCAAGACCTTTCAGAATTTTAATGCTATCGGCGCCATATTCTTGTTGCTCAGACATTGCTTATTCCTTAAATCAACAAACAAACCAAACCATTATTTCGGTCCGGCTAAATTTTTATAACGATGTAAACGGTGCTCATATTTGCTAAAAGCAAGGCCGATCAAAATCATAAAAACAGTGCGAATCTTCCATCGCTTGGGCTAGAACCTGTCATCTTACAAATGCAAAAGGCCGGGGCAACCCCGACCTTAGCTGCAAATACCTAGACTAAATGCGCATTGGCATGACGATGTATTTGAAATGCTCGTTATCTGGAATAGTAACCAGTACCGAGGAAGTCACATCGCCAAACGAGAAGTGTAGCGTTTCAACCGATGTATTGGTCAATACGTCCAGCAAATACTGGATGTTAAAGCCGATATCCAGCGGCGCGCCGCTGTAATCCACTTCTACTTCTTCCTGCGCTTCTTCCTGCTCATTGTTATTACACATAATTTTGAGCAGGCCGTCGGTGAGCACTAAGCGCACGCCACGGAATTTTTCATTCGATAAAATCGCAGCACGCTGCATCGAGGCCAGTAACATCTGGCGCTCAATCAGCAAGCCTTTATCATTGTTTTGCGGAATCACACGGTTGTAATCGGGGAATTTACCGTCGACTACTTTGCTGTGGATCACGATATTGCCAAAGGCAAAACGTACTTGATTGCTCGCGATATCAATGGTGACTTCGTCATCCGAATCTGCCAGCAATTTATACAATTCTAAAATTGTTTTACGCGGCAAAATCACTTCATTCTTAGCGAAATCGCCCAGAATCTCTGCCGAAGCAAAAGCCAAACGGTGGCCATCGGTGGCAACCAGTTTTAGCAAATTGCCTTCAGTCACCATAAACAAGCCGTTCAAATAATAACGGATGTCCTGATGAGCCATCGTAAATTGCGTACGGCCCAGCAAGGCTTTTAACTGGCCTTGTGGCATGCGTACTGTAGCGCGCAGATTGGTATCTACCGCCAGTTGCGGGAAATCAGCTGCAGGCAGCGTTTGCAGATTAAAGCGGCTTTTGCCTGCCTTAATCGTCAGACGGCCGTCGGCTTCTTCCATGCTCACCACGGTTTTATCCGCAATAGCACGCAAGATATCAGATAGCTTTTTAGCGGCGACTGTAATGGCGAAATCGTCGCCAGAAAAGCCTTCGGCCTGACGGCTACTGATCTGAATTTCAAGATCGGTGCCGGTAAAGGACAGGGCGTCGCCATCCTTCTTGATCAACACGTTCGAGAGAATGGGCAGGGTATGCCTGCGCTCAACAATACCGGTGACCGTAGCCAGCGGCTTCAAGAGCGCATCGCGTTCGGCTTGCAAGAGTTGCATGGCGCCTCGTTCCAAAAAATGGGTTTAACCGCAGGATTCTAACCGATTTACAGCATGTGTAGGGAATGAATGGTATTTAGCCAAATCAAATAAGCTAAGCAGCACCCAAACTTACAAACCAGCCATGTTTTATACAGGTGCATACACAGGCACTGACATTCAACGTAGCTGGCAATGCAGATTTGCTGGCAGCGGGCTTCTCCCACCCAACAACAAACCCACACCAAAAATTAACTACGCAGCATCTGCAGCAACACGCCGTATTGATGAGCGATTTCGCTATCGCTACCACGCATTTCTTCGATGGTGCGGCAAGCATGCAAGACCGTGGTGTGATCGCGTCCGCCAAAAGCTTCGCCAATGGCCGGTAAAGACATTTGAGTAAGCTCTTTAGTCAGCGCCATGGCAATCTGCCTTGGTCTGGCAATATCACGAGTGCGCTTTTTAGAATGCATATCTGCAATCTTGATTTTATAAAAATCTGCGACAGTTTTCTGAATATTTTCTACCGATACCTGACGGCTACCAGACGCTAAAATATCTTTCAGCGCTTCTTTAGCTGCATCCAGTGTAATCGGCTGATTGGTAAAGCGAGAATAAGCCAATACCCGCTTCAATGCGCCTTCCAGCTCCCGCACATTTGAGCGGATATGTTTGGCAACAAAAAACGCTACGTTGGCATCGAGCTTAAAGTTTTCGCGCTCGGCTTTTTTCATCAGAATCGCCACGCGCATTTCTAGCTCAGGCGGCTCGATCGCCACCGTTAAGCCCCAAGAAAAGCGCGATGTTAAGCGCTCTTGCAGGCCGTCGATTTCTTTTGGATAGCGATCGGAGGTGATAATAATTTGCTTGTGCGCTTCAACAAGGGCATTAAAAGCGTAGAAGAATTCTTCCTGCGTTTTGTCTTTGCCCACAAAGAACTGAATATCATCAATCAGCAGCAAATCAAGAGAGTGGTAGTAACGTTTAAACTCATCAAACGCCTTGTGCTGGTAAGCACGCACCACATCCTGCACGTATTTTTCGGCATGAATATAGCGAATCTTGGCGCCCGGATTACGCTGGTGCACATAATTACCAATCGATTGAATCAAGTGAGTTTTACCCAAGCCCACGCCGCCATAAACGAATAGCGGGTTGTAGCTTACGCCAGGGTTTTCTGCCACTTGAATCGCCGCCGCACGCGCCAATTGATTGGCCTTACCGGTGACCAGCGTTTCAAAAGTAAAATTAGGGTTTAAGCGTGTGGTTTCGTGATTGGCGGCCGAAGCGCTGATCACCGCCTTGGCAGGCGTAGGCTTGCCTTCTGCAACGCTGCTGCTGGCCTGAGGCGCAGCAGCGGGCCTTTGCATTGTGCCTACACGCAAAGCAATAACAGGCGCATCGCCCGTTGCAAAGGTGGCAGCAGCTTCTTCAATCATTCCAAGATAACGATCACGGATAAATTGTAAGAAAATCTGATTAGGTACGATCAGGTTTAAGCCCTCATCGGTCATCTCAACCGTAAGGGGTTTAATCCAGATACGAAACTGGTCCGCGCCCAAACGACGCTCCAACTCAGCAAGGCAGTGGGGCCAGCAATTTTCCAGCACAGACATAGGGGTATCCTGTCCGTTGTGATTCACAAATACGTAAATATACCTCTGATAGTACGGAGGCCCACAACGAAAGCGGTGATGTTTTCAAGGAGAATAAGCAGCCAAATGCGAAAGCACTAACGGGCAGCAAAGGGCGATTGTACCGCTTCACTCCTGACTTATCCACAGCCCGATTATGTTGCGGATCAATAAAAGGTATTGACAAGACTGCTGAGTAGCTATGTAATCAACGGTTTACTTCGGTTTTGTTTGGCAGGGATCCAATATTATGAAACGTACATTTCAACCTTCAGTTATCAAACGCAAACGCACTCACGGTTTTCGTGCCCGCATGAAAACAGTTGGCGGCGTAAGAGTTATTAACGCTCGCCGCGCAAAGGGCCGCAAGGTTTTGACCGCTTAATTGCGGGCATAACCTTGATGCTAAGCTTTGTTGGGACACTCCCAAACTGGTTTTGCGCGCAATATGCGCCTGCTAAAAGCGGATGAATTTTCATCCGTTTTTAGTTTGCGCTGTTCTTCTTCCAATGATTTTTTTCAAGTTCTTGGCAGGCCCAACGGGCTGGATCACGCCAGACTTGGCTTAGTTGTCGGAAAAAAAACAGACAAGCGGGCCGTAGGTCGCAACTACATCAAACGCACAGTGCGGGAAACATTTCGCCTGAACGCAAATAAAGTAACCGGCATCGATCTGGTGGTACGCGCACGTCGGCCATTTGGGCGAAAAGAAGGCGCTGCAGCACGTGAAGCACTTATTTCACTGCTCGGCAAGATTCACAAATGTCGAAAATAATCGTCGCGCTACTGCAACTTTACCGGTTTACTATTAGCCCGCTCCTAGGAGCGCGCTGTCGCTTTACGCCAACTTGCTCCCAATACGGCATTGAAGCCGTCACACGCTACGGCGTGATGAAAGGGGGCTGGCTAACTACTCGCCGGCTATGTCGTTGTCACCCCTGGGGTGGCTGTGGCTATGATCCGGTACCATAAATCTGCATACCCTTTCGAGCCAAGATGGATACCAAAAGACTCATCCTCTTTATCGCGTTGTCATTCGGCATTCTGTTCTTCTGGCAGAAGTGGATGGAAGAGCGTTACCCTCAAATAAAAACCCCTGCAGCAACTGCAAGCGCCACAAATGGCTCTACGCCACATGCTGCAGCAGCACCAGGCCAGGCTCCACAAGATGCAGGCAGGCTGCAACGCGGCCAGCGCATTACCATTACAACAGACCTGTTTAATGCAGAAATCGACACCAATGGTGCCGATCTGCGCAGCGTAAAGCTGCTTAAGCATGGCATGATTGATAATGCGAAAAAGCCATTTGCCCTGTTACAGGATGAAGGCGAGCATATTTATGTGGCACAAACCGGCCTGATCGGTGAAGGCTTGCCTACGCATAAAAGCACTTTTACCAGCGCACAAACCGCTTACCAACTGGCTGATGGCCAGAAGGAAGTCTCTGTTCGCCTAGAAGCTGCTGGCCCTGATGGTATAAAAATCGCCAAGATTTACACCTTTAAGCGTGATAGCTATCTGATCGATGTGAAGTACGAGCTGGTTAACGGCTCTGCTAAACCATTGACCACATCGGCGTACTACCGTTTACTGCGCGATGGCAAAACACCTGAAGGTAGCGGCGGCCATATGGGAGCCACCACCTTTACCGGACCTGCTGTTTACACTGAAAAGAAGAAATTCGAAAAAGTGGAATTCAGCAAGCTGGATAAGGGCGAAGCCACCTACGAGCAAGCAGCTAAAGACGGCTGGGTTGCCATGCTGCAACACTACTTTGCTACTGCGTGGATTGTTTCACCTAAAGATGCGCCAGCAGTAGGCAGTGCAAATGGTGTTCGCTACGAGCTGAAAAAGCTGCCAGATGGCCTGTATTCTGCCGGTGTGATCGTAGAATTGCCGACGATTGCTGCCAATGCGAAGTATGAAACCAGCATTCCGCTATTTGTTGGCCCGGAAGAAACCCGCGTACTGAACACCGTATCGACAGGCTTCGATCTGATTAAAGACTATGGCATTTTCACCATTTTCTCTAAGCCTATCTTTGCGGTTCTGGATTTCATCCACAAGATGGTTGGCAACTGGGGCTGGTCGATTATTTTGCTGACCATGCTGATCAAAGCGATGTTCTTCCCGCTGGCTGCTGCGAGCTACCGCTCGATGGCTAAAATGCGCAAGCTTGCACCGCGCATGGAACAGCTAAAAGCGAAGCATGGCGATGACAAGATGAAGTTCCAGCAAGCCGTAATGGAAATGTATAAAACCGAAAAAGTGAATCCGCTGGGTGGTTGTCTGCCTATGCTGGTACAGATTCCGGTGTTTATTGCACTCTACTGGGCACTGCTGGCATCGGTTGAGCTACGCCAGGCGCCATGGATTTTCTGGATTACCGACTTATCGGTGAAAGATCCTTACTACGTACTGCCCGTGTTGATGACGATTTCGATGTATATCCAAACATCGCTATCCCCTCCTCCACCGGATCCGATGCAAGCTAAGATGATGAAGATTATGCCGCTGATGTTCAGTGTGTTCTTCTTCTTCTTCCCGGCAGGCTTGGTTGTGTACTGGGTAGTGAATAACGTGATTTCTATTGCCCAGCAATGGTATATCACGCGCCAGATTGAAAATGCAGATGACGACAAACCGGTTAAGCTAGCTAAAGCTTAATCAGTCATTCGCCAAAGAACGCCGCCTTCGGGCGGCGTTTTCATTTCAGTGCAGCCGAGTGTTTGTGATGGCCACACAGCAAATTCATACCGAAATTGAGCAATTTTTTAATACCTATTGCCTTGCTTACAACCAGCAAAATAGCCCAAATATTGCTAGGGTGTTTGCCGTGCCTTCAGGCATAGCTCAGCACGGGCAATACACTCACTTTCCCAGCCCAGATTCCACAGCAAGCAATATGCAGAAGCTTTGCCAATGGTATGCAGAGCATGGGTTTTTAAAAGCTAGTTTCAAGATTAATCAGCTCTTTTTGCAAGGCGCGCAGCATGCCATCGCAGATATCAACTGGCAAATTGAGCGCAAGCAGCAAGCGCCATGGCAGTTCCATACCACGTATAATCTGATTAAAACATCGCAAGGCTGGCTCATCCTGCTTTGCACTGCTTACGAAGAAAGTTTTACTTAATCCCCCTACCGAGTCCGCCATGCTTTACACCCCCGACATCATCGCCGCCATTGCCACTGCCCCCGGTCGAGGTGGTGTGGGCGTTATTCGTATTTCTGGCCGTCATTTGGGCGATATCGTAGAAAAACTCATCGGCAAGCCCTTAAAGCCCCGCTACGCTCACTTTGCCCGCTTTAAAGCTGCAGATGGTACGGTGCTGGATGAAGGCATTGCTCTGTATTTCCCCGGCCCCAATTCCTTTACCGGCGAAGAAGTGCTGGAGCTGCAAGGCCACGGCGGGCCTGTCGTGATGCAAATGCTGCTGTCACGCTGCTTGGAGCTAGGCGCACGCTTTGCCGAAGCGGGCGAATTCAGCAAACGCGCTTTTTTCAATGGCAAAATGGATTTAGCGCAAGCCGAAGCCGTTGCCGATCTGATCGACGCCCAATCGACTGCCGCCGCCAAATCGGCGCTTAAATCGCTGGATGGCGCGTTCTCGCGTGAGATTCATGTGCTGGTCGACGAGCTAATCACCCTGCGTATGCTGGTAGAAGCCACGCTCGACTTCCCCGAAGAAGACATCGATTTTCTAGAAGCCGCCAATGCACACGGCAAATTGCTAGAGCTACAAAGCCAGCTACAACGCGTGCTTGGCACGGCGACACAGGGCAAACTGCTACGTGAAGGCATGCATGTGGTGCTTATCGGCCAACCCAACGTAGGCAAAAGCAGTTTGATGAATGCGCTGGCAGGAGAAGAAATCGCCATCGTGACCGATATTGCCGGCACCACCCGCGACACCGTGCGCGAGCTGATTCAGCTCGATGGCGTGCCTGCGCATATTATCGATACCGCAGGCTTGCGTGACACCACTGATACCGTAGAAAAAATCGGTATTGAGCGCACTTGGGCTGCCATTGCCAAAGCCGAACTCGCCCTACTGTTAATCGACAGCCGTATTGGTATTACGAGCGACGACCAAGCCATCCTCGACAAACTGCCGCCGGAGCTGCCCGTGCTACGGGTCTTTAATAAGATCGATCTGACTGGCGATGTACCGGGTATTGTGGCCGACAATGAAATCCACGTATCGGCCAAAGCAGGCATCGGCCTAGACGAGCTACGCAGCAAGCTGCTCACTTTAGTAGGCTGGCACGGCCATGACGACAGCGTATTTATCGCCAGAGAGCGCCACCTGAACGCCATCCGCCGCGCCCAAAGCCATCTGATGACAGCAGAAGCGGCTTATCTGCAAATCGAAATATTTGCAGAGGAATTACGTCGGGCGCAAAACGCGCTCAGCGAAATCACCGGGCAATTCACCTCTGACGATTTACTCGGCGTCATTTTTAGCCGCTTTTGTATTGGCAAATAAGCCCATAAAAAAATCCGCTTCAATGCGGATTTTTGCTTTTAAAAACCAATAAAATATATCGCAATCTGCTATGAATAAGTCATAAAACGGGAAGAGCTGATCAATCACGCCTATCCCGCATACCACCCTCAGTACTTTGCATCACACCGTGCTTCGCACTAAGCAGGTGTTTTTATGCACTACTTCTAAAGGCGGCGAATGACTTTAATTAAAAAAACACCCCCTTCTGGCTATATTCCAGAAATAGATAGCCTGCGTGCAATCGCTGTTTTATCGGTTATTTTATTTCATTTTAATCCACTGATTTTGCCCGGTGGTTTTTCAGGGGTAGATGTCTTTTTTGTGATTTCTGGCTATGTAGTCAGCAGTAGCTTAGCCAAAAGCAGGCAAACTCATTTTGTGAACTTTTTGCTGCAATTTTATTCGCGGCGCATTATCCGCATTTACCCGGCACTCTTGGCTTGTTTAATGATTGTTGGTCTGCTGCAAACGCTCTTTGTGCCCGCATCATGGCTAAGCCAAAGCACGAACAGCACCGCCTTGTATGCCTTTGCTGGCTTAAGTAATTTTGCACTGATCTGGTTTAACGATGGCTATTTCTCACCGCGCGTTGAGTTTAATGCCTTTACCCATACCTGGTCTTTGGCTGTTGAAGAGCAATTTTATCTGCTATTCCCCTTCGTGTTTTTTATCTGGATTAAATATAAAGAACAAAAAAACTTTATGGGGCGAATCTCCCCATACCTATTGCCACTGCTATTTATTATTTCTTTGTTTTATTCTTGGTATGAAACCCAACTCGCCCCAAACCATGCCTATTACCTGCTGCCCAGCCGGTTCTGGGAGCTGGCCAGTGGCGCAATGCTGTTTATATTTCATCAGCAAAATAAACTGATTGCTCAATCAAAACACAGCTCAAACTTTGCCATTGCGCTCGGCATGATATTAATTGTGGCTGGGTTTATATATTCAGATCCAAAAGCCTTTCCTTTCCCTTGGGCTCTATTAGCGGTAAGTGGCACTTTATGCCTGATTGCTGGCGTTGCTAAGACATCAGGCCGTTTAGGAGTCATCCTGCAATGCTCATCGCTGGTTTATATCGGCAAAATATCCTATTCACTCTATTTATGGCACTGGCCTGTTTTGGTGCTATTTAGATGGACTACAGGGCTGGATCACCCAAGCAATATACTGGCTGCAGCTCTAGCCACAGGCTTATGCAGTATTTTTTCCTATCATTTTTTAGAGCGCCCCATACGCAAAAACATTTTTATTCATAGCAAGCGAGACTGGCAAATTGCAGGAGGCGGCGTTTCAATTATTTTGCTCTGCTTTATTTCTACCCAGCATATTTTCAAAGCCCAGCCACGACTTAGCCTGAGCGTTACCCGTGATGTGCAAAACTGGTATCCCGAAGCTTGGCCGTCTGCCAGCAATACGCTGAAAGCCACTGCTTTGGCAGATCGAAAAATCTTTATTCTGGGCGATTCACACGCCGTGGCTTACCGCACCATGCTGCGTAAGCTGAGCGATGAGCAAGGCATTAAAGTTTTACCTTACTCGGCAGCAGGCTGTCCTGTCGCCAATTTACGCCAGACAGCAAACCCACAATGTGCAGAATTTATTGAGCAAGCGCTCAGGCAAATTGAGCACACTGCACAAGCGGGCGATCTGATTTTTTTAGCCTCGCTCAGAATGCCCCGTTTAAGCGATCAATGGACCACCTTTATCGAGGCACAAGTTTTAGATTCCAATCAAAAAGCAGATGAGCATCGTAATCAGGTTTTGGCAGAAGCAGAAAACATCATTAGCCGCTTAGAAAAACGCTCTTTAATCGTAATGCTGGATGCGCCCAAACCCGTTTTTAAATCTCCCCCCTTTCGCTGCTCAGACTGGTTTAACGCCAACAACCCCATTTGCCAAAGTGGCCTCAGTATAAAGCGCAGCTATTTGCAAGAAATGGGCAAGCCCGCATCCTCCACGCTCGCCGCTTTGCAAAACAAGCACCCCAAGCTGCTTGTTTGGGAAACTTTCTCTGCCCTATGCCCATCAGAGACTTGCTCGGCTTTTGATCGGGGATTGCCTTTGTTTTTTGATGGCGATCATTTAAGCGCTCATGGCAACAGGGTGCTTTATCCTTCATTCCTTGCCCTGTTGCGTACGGCGTGGCGCTAGCTTTGGATACTTGAAAGCTTATAAAATATACTGTGGTATCTTACTGACAGCACAAACAAAGAAAGTGCCTATGCAATCCAAGAGTATTATGATCAAGTTATTATGCTGACAATCAGCAAGATTCAAGCTTTATATTGCGCAAAATACCGTATTACTTAGCTTTTAAACTACTTAATAACGATTAAATTTTAATCACTTAATGCGATGCTAGGTGCTCAATTTATTTTCGGCAGAAAATTTCAGAGAGTAAGCTTGCATGTGCAATGATTGAATATACTTTTAAGGCATAACTGTACTAAAAGGAGTCCACCGTGAGCACTACTGACGAAGCAGCCGTTAAGCGACTTTTAGAACTGATTAATCTGGATGATAGTGCCGCTGTTGAAGCGCAATGGGTGGCATTTGAAGAAGAGCTTGATGCTCAGAGCGATGATGAATCTGACGATGAAATCGAGCTGATCTGGATCATCAAAGATGTAATCGATTGGGAGTCGGGCTTCTTTGTTGATTGGAAAGACACCGAATCTTTTATTTCCTGCATTGAAACGCTGGTTGAGCGCGTCGATATCAGCATCGACTGGGGCGTGGACGATCCGGATGATGATGAGTTTCTGGATAACACCAGCGTACCGGATCTGATGGAAACCGCCTTCGAGCAGCTACGCACTCACGGCTACACGCTATGGAACTGGGCAACAGATAGCGATTGCTACGGCGGCTGGATTGCTAAAAGTACAGATGACGAAGAAATGCTAAGTATTTCTGAGGCGTTGGGTGTGGAGTTTAGAACGGGTGATTTGCCATTTTAAACAGTAAGGAACAAGCCCAGCAAAATCTAATTATGTAGGGCGGGTGCAACCCGCGAACAATGCTGAAACACACGCGGGTTGCACCCGCCCTACATAATTTACACGACATAGCTGGCGTCTGCTTAAACCAGCAAAGCCGCAGCCAAGGCAACGCCAGAGCGATAAGCTCCTTCTACCTTGCCGCCTGCTAGCCAATCCCCGGCTAAAGCTAGGCCATCATTACTTAAAGCATAGGGCAAATCAGCCACCGGCAATGCTCCACTCGCAAAGCGCCAGCGATGCGCGCTCATTTGCAGTAGCTTAAAAACAGGCAAACCATCGACGGGCATATCATGAAAAAGATCACCAAAAGCCCGGCTTAGCATGGCACAGGCTTTATCCGGTGTTAATTCCAGATGCTGACGTGACCATTCTGGCGAGGCATGCGCCACCCAGTTTTCCTCACTACCCCGTCCCGGCTTGCTGCTATTTCTAGCCAGCCAGCTCAGCGGTCCCTGATTAATAAACAGGCAATCAAAAGGCAGGGCAATGGGTCTGGCAGAATGAATAAGTAAGGCCCAGCAAGGCTCCATCTGACAAGAGGCGGCGAGAGTAGCCAATGCGTGGCCTGCTGGTAATAATGGCCCTACTTGCTCGGCAGGTGTGCTCAGTACCACTTGGCTGGCTTGCCAGCTTTGCTCGCCTGCTAAGACTTGCCAACCACCATCAATGGCTTCAAGCCCGGTGATCTTCACATCAAATAAAATCTCAATTCCACCAGCCAGAGCGTGGAGTGGTGCATTCATGCCCGGCACACCTACCCAGCGTTGTATCGCACTAGGCGTACTAAAACGCTGCCCATCCCAAGCCTGGATTTTTCCTTGCCACTCCGCCACAGAGCCTGCTTGCTGCCAAGCTGCAACTTGAGCCGCGAAATCACGATCGCTGGCCGTGAAATATTGCGCGCCATGATCCCAAGTGCCTTTTTCAGTTCGACGGCAAGCCATCCGGCCACCTAAGCCACGGGCTTTTTCTAAAACAAGGACCTTCTTGCCTGCATCTTGCAAGCGCCGGGCACAGCTTAAACCTGCCATGCCTGCGCCAAGAATAAGAACATCGTAATGGGAGGGCATGTTTTCTCTCTTCAATATATAAATGGGCCGATCCGGCGATTCAGGGAGCGGATATTAACAGCCCATCCCCAACTTGCAATTGATAAAGACAGCTTATCTAAGTCATCGCTATCGTTACGCGCAAGATTTACTACCTGCTCTACCGTACATTTAATACACAAGAAGCTGGTAATGCTGGCTTTTCAGCTTACCAATTCCTAGATAAACTCTTGCGTAATATCTAAGTATTAAAATACGCGAACACTCTTCGTTACCTGCATTACCTCAAGCTTTCGAGATTACTCCATATGACGCTGTTTAAACTATTGGGCGATTTTGTCCGCCGCCATTGGCGTGCCTATATTTTGGCTGCGCTCATGCTCTTTGCCGTGGCCGTGCTAACGGTATGGATTCCACGCCAAGTGGGCCAGATGATTGATGGCTTGGTCAATAAATCGCTGACGCCTGATTTACTGCTCTGGCAACTGGCGGGACTCGTTGCCATGGGGCTAAGCATCTACTTTTTGCGCGTAGGCTGGCGCTTGCAGCTGTTTACGGCTGCTTATCGCCTAGGGATTGAGCTAAGGGTACAGCTTTACCAAAAGCTCGCCGCCCAAGGCCCGGCCTTTTATCATCGCCAACGCACCGGCGATTTGATGGCGCGTGGTACCAATGATATCGACGCGGTAGAAATGGCCGCAGGCGAAGCCATGCTGGCCGGTTTTGATGGCTCGATGACGCTGATCCTCGTGCTAGCCATGATGACGCTTGGCATAGATTGGCGCTTAGCTGCCGTTGCCCTGCTGCCTTTCCCGCTGATGGCGCTCGGCTTCTGGCGACTATCGCGCCAAGTGCATCAGGCCTCTACCGATTCGCTGGAGCGCTTTTCAGCGCTCAACGATCATGTGCAGGAAACACTGGCTGGCGTGCGCACACTTCGCGCTTTGGGCTTAGAAGGCAGAAATAGCAAGGTGCTATCTGGCCTTGCCGAAAACGCAGCCAAAGCCAGCCTCGATGCACAGCGCTGGGAGGCCGCATTTGAGCCGGTCGTTGGCATGACGCTGACCGCGGCCAGCGTATTAACGCTGTCTTTAGGTGGCTATCTGGTTTGGCATAATCAGCTGACCATTGGTGAGCTAACCAGTTTCAGCATGTATCTGGGCCAGCTAATCTGGCCGATGTTTGCAGCGGGCTGGGTGCTCTCCCTGCTAGAACGCGGTAAAGCAGCGTGGGCGCGACTTGATCCGCTGCTCAGCCAGCCACTCTCCGTAGACGATCATGGAGCAGTTGAAACGGCACCAAGCGGCTTACTAAATTTTGACGCGATTGAGTTTACTTATCCAGAGCAAAACAATGCCGCACTGGCGGGCATTTCGCTCAGCCTTGCTGCTGGGCAAACGCTGGCCTTGGTTGGCCCGACAGGATCGGGTAAATCGACACTGCTGCGTATGCTACTGCGCCAATACCACCCGCAAAGCGGCGCGGTGCGCTGGAACGGCGTGAATGTGGAAGACTATAAATTGCAGCAACTGCGCTCTGCGATGAGCTGGGTGCCACAGGAGTCATTTTTATTCTCGGCATCGGTCGCAGAAAATATTGCCCTGATTAAGCCAGATGCCACACCCGCCGAGATTGAGCACGTCGCCAAGCTGGCAGCGGTGCACGACGATATTTTGCGTCTACCGCAGGGCTATGAAACACCGGTTGGTGAGAAAGGCGTATCGCTTTCTGGCGGACAACGCCAACGCGTCGCCATCGCCCGCGCCCTGCTGTCTGACGCTCCACTGCTGCTGCTCGACGACGCGCTGTCGGCGGTGGATACGCAAACTGAAACGCAAATTCTGAATCACCTAAGAGACGCCAAGCAGGGACGCAGCATGATTATCGTCAGCCACCGCCTCTCTGCCGTGGTAGACGCCAACCATATTGCGGTACTGAAACACGGCAAGGTGGTAGAAAGCGGCACGCATCAGGAACTAGTCGACCTAGGCGGCTGGTACGCCAGCCAGTGGCGCTACCAACAGCTGGAAGCAAGCTTGGAAGAGTGATTTTTACTTATACACAATACTTAAAACCCTAAGTTCTGTAGGCACAGAGCTAAGTGAGAACACAAAGCACACCGAGAAGACCTTTAGAACGAGGGCTTCGTAAGGTGGATGAAGCCAGCGACAACGAATGAGAAATACGCAGGTTTCACCCGCCCTACGGCTTCTTTAAGTATTTTTCCTGCCTTCTCAGTGTTCTCGCCTTTGCCTTTCTCCATGTTCTCTGTGTCTACAGACTTAAGGTTAGTTTTTAAAAAAAGGTTGATCTATGAGCGAACGTAAGCAAGCGATTGCGCTGCTTAATAAGGCTGCGCTGCCAGAGCGCCGCCATTTATGGCTGGGTTTATTTTGGCTGATCTGCGCTGCGCTGCTGGAAGCCGCAGGGCCGCTGCTCGGTAAGATGTTTATTGATCAGCATCTCTTGCCCCGCGTTTTAAACTGGCCCGAGATTTTTATGCTGCTGGGCGGTGCGCTAGCTTGTGGCTGGGCGGCGTCTTTAATTCGCTATTTGCAATTGCTACGCCTTGCCGGTGTGGCAATGCGCTCGGTTAAACGCTTGCGTGAGCAGGTTTATAGCCATGTATTAGCGCTACCGATGGCGTTTTTTGATAAAGCGATTACTGGTCAGCTGGTTAGCCGCGTGACCAACGATACCGAATCGGTCAAAGCGCTGTATGTACAAGTGCTATTTGTGATGCTGGATAGCCTGATTGTGGTGCTCGGCACGCTGGCGGCGATGGCCTGGCTCAATTGGCGCTTAATGCTGATCGTGCTGATACTGATTCCGGCTGTAGTTTTAATTGTTTGGCTGTATCAGCGCTGGAGCGCGCCGTCAGTTACCAAAGCGCGTCAGCTACGCAGCGATATCAATGCTCAGATGGCCGAATCCATTGCGGGGATGAGCGTTTTACAAGCGACCAATTCCGAGCAACGCTTTACCGCACGCTTTCAAAAAACCAACCTCAGCCTCTACGGCGCACGCATGGCCGAATTGCGCGCCAATGCCTGGCTACTACGCCCTGCGCTGGATTTTTTAAATGTGGCACTGCTCGCCACAGTGATTTGGATGTTTGGCCAACAAAGCTTTAGCGGCTTGGAAATTGGTGTGCTCTATGCCTTTGTCAGCTATATCGCCCGCGTGGTTGAGCCACTGATCCAGATCACCATGCAGTTCAGCCAAATCCAGCAGGCCGTGGTTTCGGCTGCGCGGGTTAATGTGTTGCTGGGTGAAAAACAAGCCATCAATGGCGATGGTGAGGGCCAAATTAGCAAAGGCGCAGTACACTTTAAAGACGTGGCTTTTGGTTATGACGCCAAGCATCCCGTGCTGCACGATCTGTCGCTCACCATTCCGGCAGGCTCTTTCTACGGCATTGTTGGCCACACTGGTAGCGGTAAATCGACACTGCTTTCCCTGCTGCTGCGCTTTTATACACCGCAAGCTGGGGAAATCGAAATAGATGGTTATCCGCTACTGGAAATTGGCGATGCGGCATTTAGAAGTGGCGTAGGTCTGGTGCCGCAAGACCCATTCCTGCTGGCTTCCAGCGCGCGCGACAATATCGATATGGGCCGTAAACTCAGCCAGGAAGAGATCGAAACCGCCGCCAAAGCCGCCAATGTGCACGAGCTGATTTTAAGCTTAGAAAACGGCTACGACACCGATATGGGTGAAAGCGGCACACGGCTTTCTACCGGCCAAAAGCAACTGATCGCCATCGCCCGCGCACTGGCTGGCAAGCCGCGCATCCTGCTGCTGGATGAAGCCACTTCGCATATCGATAGCGAAACCGAGCAAATCGTTCAGCAAGCTTTATCGCGCCTGCACGGTAAAGTCACCATGATCTCGATTGCCCACCGCCTATCCACCATCCGCGACGCAGATCAAATCATCGTACTTAACCACGGCCGCATCGCAGAAAAAGGCAATCACGAAGAACTGATGCAAATAGAGCGCGGCATTTACCAGCGGCTCTACCTGTTGCAGCAGCTGGATACGGTCGTTTAAAAAAACCATAAGATCTGTAGACACAGAGAACACAGACTTAAAAGCAGTACACTGAGAAAATCTTAAAAATACAGAAAAAAACATCCATTAAGGTTTTCTCTGTGTTCTTCCTATTCTCATTTAGCTCTGTGTCTACAGAACTTAGCTTTTAAATTCTATAGGGTGGGCACCTTTTGGCTAAGAACTTGGTAGCTTTTATGCAAAAGCGGCCAATAATCGGGCAAAATAGCGGCCTGTTGCTCCACTCTGATGCCTTAAGGAATTGCGATGACCGGCCTTACCACGACCAATTTGACCAGCCTGACTAAGATTTACTCGGGCAAAGTACGCGATCTTTACGCGATTGATGATGCGCGCATGCTGATGATCGCAACCGACCGCCTTTCTGCGTTTGACGTAATTTTGGCCGAGCCGATTCCTGAAAAAGGCAAAATCCTCACCGCTATTTCCAACTTTTGGTTTGATAAGCTAAAAGATATAGTGCCTAGCCATTTCACTGGCGAGCGTGCCGAAGACGTAGTGAGCGCAGCAGATCTACCACAAGTAGAAGGGCGCGCCGTGGTAGTAAAACGCCTGAAACCGGTAGCCGTAGAAGCAATTGTTCGCGGCTATATCGCAGGATCTGGCTGGAAAGAGTATCAACAAAACAGCACCATCTGCGGCATGGCTTTGCCAGCGGGTTTACGTGAAGCAGATCAATTACCAGAGCCTATTTTCACCCCGTCAACCAAGGCAGAATTGGGTGACCATGATGAAAACATCAGCTACGCGCGCTGCGAAGAAGTGATTGGTGTAGAGCTGGCCGCCAAGGTGCGCGATACCGCTATTGCCCTCTATAAAGCTGCCAGCGTTTACGCGGCGACTCGTGGCATTATCATTGCCGATACCAAGTTTGAATTTGGTCTGGATACCGATGGCACGCTGTGCCTGATGGACGAAGCCCTCACACCGGATTCTAGCCGCTTCTGGCCTGCCGATCAGTATGTGCCAGGTAGCAATCCGCCAAGCTACGACAAGCAATTTGTACGCGACTGGCTAGAAACCACTGGCTGGGATAAAACCCCTCCGGCCCCTGCCCTTCCTTTAGAAGTAGCGGAAAAAACCGCAGCTAAATATCGCGAAGCGTTGGATAAGCTAACTAAGTAAGCCATGATTCAATAAGGGCGGCGGCTTCTTTTAATAGAAGCCGCCGCCCTTTTGATATGCGAGAAGTAAGACTCATCTGCCAAGCGGGCACTCCCCCCTGCCCGCCTCCTCCTGCAAGCTCCCCGTCTTCTGCTAGGCTTAAGCACTCATCTGCCTAGTGTTCAGCTCTCATGCTCAAGTTCTTACAGCGACTTTTTGCGAAACCAACGCCTCCACCATCGCCACCCCAGCCTATTCTGCAAGAGCCTTCGATCACGTTGCAGCTGCAACACGTCAATATTATTGATGCCAACGGCAAAATAGTGGGCAGCCTGCTGCGTAGACGCCCGCAGAGTAAAGAAAGCATTGCGCAAATTCTGCTTGAAGAAGGTGAGCTCATTCGCCATGCCGTGCGCTTAGGTACCACCATGAGTAAAAAGCGGCTGCGACTCTTGGAAATATCTGCGGGCAGCTTGCTGCAGCCCGAGCTGGCTCAGTTGGCAGCTCAAGGCAATATGCTGCTGCTTAACACCAACACGGCCCTGCCAGAACGTGGCTTGGCGACATTACAAAAGCTACAAAAAGCAGGCCTTGGCTTAGCTCTTCAGCTGCCCGCAACTTGGTCATCCGAGATCATCGCCCAGGCGCAATGGCTGGCTTTCTCTGTCAATGGCAAGCTAGCGCCGGACATCGAAAGGCTGGCACGGCGCATCCATGTGCAAGGCCTAGAAAAACCTATGCTGATGCTCGATTTGGCATGGCACGATGAATTTCAGCTTTGCCAGCAGTTAAATATTGCCTATGCCGCAGGCAGGTTATTTCATCAGAGCACATGGCAGGAAGGACCCGTCGAGGCGGGGTTTTTAAGAATTATGGATTTGCTGAATTTACTTCGGCAAGACGCCAGTAATAGCGAAATTGCAGTTTCGCTTAAAACCGATCCGCTGCTCTCTTTTAGGGTGCTGGCACAAGCCAATTCCGCGGCCGAAGCGCGCAATAAGAAAATAGATACGCTAGACCAAGCCTTGGTAGCCATAGGCAGGGAGCGTTTATACCGCTGGTTATCTTTGTTGCTATTTTCTTTACCCGGCCAGGAAAAACCCAATCCTAGCTTGCTGGAGTACGCCTTATTACGCGCCGAGTTGACCGAGCGCTTAGGAAGCCAGCGCTGGCCTCAAGAAAAGGACCACCTGTATTTACTAGGCTTGTTTTCTGTGCTGGAGCAGTTGATCCACCGCCCCTTAGCACAAATTGTTGGGCTGCTTAAACTACCGGAAGCCGTCTGCACTGCGCTACTCCACAGCACTGGCCCCTATGCTCCATTTTTAAATCTCGCCATTGCCAGCGAATCCGCACAATGCCCGGATGCCAAGCTACTGGTAGCGTGCGGCATCAATGCTAATCACTATTTCAAAGTGTATTACGAAGCGCTGCTTAGCGTAGAGGCCGCAAGTGAAGAGACATAATGCGGCTCATATCAACGCTAAAACAGACGCTCAGCAAATAGTGCCGGCTCAAAAACCTTGCGCCACTCGACTTGCTGGGCGGGCAGCAATTGATCTGGCTCTCTGGCGCAAAGCACAGACAGCGCTCCCCAGAACGGGTCCTCCTTAGGCAGCAGCTGTGCCAGCTCGCCCGGCAAACAAAACATCGGTTTCTCGGCTAAATTACCCGCTATGCTGGCTGCTAAATCTGGCGTGCTGGCCTTAATAAACAAAGGCACTTCAGCACGTTTTCGCCATTGCTGCGGTGTGAGTTTATAGGCAAAGCGGAATCGATCATTGCGCTCGCCTTTTTCACGGAAAAACGCATCGTCAAACACACCTTTGCGGTAAAACGCAGCCGTTAAAGAAGGCTTATGATCGCCGATTAAAGCAATTACCAAGGGGCGTTTACGCTTTTTAGCCTGCGCTTCAAGCTGTTTTACAAATTTTTCTAGATGCTTTATCGCGGCATCAAGGCGCTGATTGTAATCACCCAAACCCCCGTCATAATCTCTGTCGGTGTAATTACCATGCGTCATCACCGTGACCAAAGACAGCATTGTTTTACCTTTAGCCGGGCCTTCTGCATAGGATTTAAGCGCCGCATCGTATAAAAGACCATCGTCCGGCCAGGTTCTGGTTTTCCACGACATTTCTTCTACAAAGCGTGTTGAAGTAAAGCCAAAGCTGGGGTAAATTTCGCTCCGCTTCCAGAAGTTGCCATGAAAGTTATGCATACCAATCGTTCGGTAACCTGCATCTTTATAGCGGGAAACCAGCGTGGCGGCATCTTTACGGTAGCTACTGGCGTAGTTTTGATAATCAATACCCGGCAACACGGCAGACGATAAGCCAGTCAGCATTTCAAACTCGGCCTCGGCCGTGCCACCGCCGTAAACGGGGCTGAGCATCATACTGGCGCTAAAACCCTTTTGCTTTAAACGCGCGATCGGCGTAACAAACTGTTCATCATTCAGGCTGGTAAAACAAGCTTCGCACAAGATTAACGCCACATCAGGCTCAATGGCCTCTTGGGTTTTTAAAGCGCCTAATTGATAAAAAGAATGAGGCCCGGCTGCTGGCAACTTAACGCTTTCGGCAGTTTGATAAAGGTGCACCAACAAACCATTCTGGCGGGTATTTTGAATAAAATTATATGAAAGATAATTGGCGTTTACGTAATCAGATAAAACGCTGGCCGTCGTTTTATTCAACACACCGTGATCAAAGATACGAATCAGTAAAAGACTAGGTAGTAGCAGCGCCAAGGCCAAACGCCACCAGGCAAAGCGAGGCCTTTTCCAAATACCAATGCCAACTGCAGAAGCCACAAGAAGTGTAAAAACGATCATTTCCCAATTTAAATAACTGGCCAAAGACACGCCTTGCGACACTTCAAACAGATCACGGGCCAAAAGCGGCTCGCCAGTCTGCCCTTCTTTTAACCAACTGGCCTGACACAACAAACCTTCAAGGCTGATCGCGGCCACAGCGGCAGCCCAGCGATTCAGCGGCAACGCTAGAAATGCAAACAGCAGTGCAGAAAACACTAAGCGCTGGGTACTCCAGCTGCTATCCACCAGATATCGTCCGGCCAACAGCAGTAATAGGGGGCCAATCGCAAAAGCAAACTGCTTACATATTTTTTTAAAGTGAATGAGGGTCATAACGCAACATCAGCATAAATTGGTAAGCGCATAAGTGCGCTTAAAGGGCGGCAAATCTAGCATAAAATCAGCATATTAGTGCCTGATAATCATATATATTCGGACTATTCACAATGCTGTAACCTTTCAAAAAAACCTCTTTTTTACCATCCACATGGCATTTGTACCAAGCACAGTACCGGCATAGCCGTTATTCTCGAGCAGGCTAATGCCTACACAAAGGACCAATATGTACCATGGAGAGCGCTTCAATAGCTGGAGCCATCTGATCGGAGCAGCACTCGCAATCAGCGGGCTGATCCTGCTCATCACCTTTGCAGGAATGACGGGCGACCCGTGGAAAATCGTCAGCGTAGCGGTCTATGGAAGCACACTTGTTCTGTTGTATGTGATTTCCACCCTTTACCACTCGCTCAGCGGTAAAGCCAAAGCTGTTTTTCAGCGCTTAGATCACTGCGCCATTTACCTGCTGATTGCAGGCAGCTACACGCCCTTTGCCCTTGTCACCCTGCATGGGCCACTGGGCTGGACCATATTTGGCGTGAACTGGGGATTGGCGATCTTCGGCATCGTGCAGGAAAATATTCTGGGCAAACGCACCCGCATCTTGTCCTTAGGGATTTATGTAGTGATGGGCTGGCTAATTATCTTTGCCATCAAGCCCTTAATGGCCGCCCTGCCTGCAGCAGGCATGGCTTGGCTAGCGGCGGGTGGCGTAGTCTATACAGTCGGGATTGTGTTTTACGTACTCGACACCCGCATCCCCCACGGCCATGGCATCTGGCATCTGTTCGTACTGGGTGGCAGCCTCTGCCAATTTATCAGCATCTTATTTTATGTGATTTAGTGGCTTGGGGTAAAAACCCAAGATCTGTAGACACAGAGATAAAAGAAGAACACAGAGCACACGGAGAAAAGATTGAATTCATCTCAGTATTCTCAGTGTGCTGCGTTTAAGCTCTGTGTTCTTTGTGTCTACAGACCTTTTAGACTCAATAAGCTCCACAGCATCTTACTAGCCAGCGCAATCAACAGGGCTGCAAAACATTTTTTCAGTACCGGCACAGGCAGGCGGTGTGCGGCGGCTGCGCCGACTTTGGCCATGGGAAAACTTGCCAGCACAATGCCCGCCAGCGCAGGCAAGTAGACAAAGCCTAAAGCCCCTTGCGGCAAACTCGCCGACCAGCCACTAACCACATAGCCCAGCGCCCCAGCCAGCGCAATCGGAAACCCAATCGCAGCGGATGTGCCTATCGCTTCTTTTACCGGCACATTGCATAACGTCATAAACGGCACCGATAAAGACCCGCCGCCTATGCCTACCCAACTCGAAACCAAACCAATGGAAGTGCCCATCGCCGTCATTCCGCCTTTGGCAGGTAGGGCTCTAGATGGCTTAGGTTTAAAATCCAGCAGCATTTGTGCGGCCACCAGGTAAGCAAAAGCCACAAAAAACCACTGCAAACCCAGTGCAGGCACAAAAGCCGCCAACTGTGCGCCAGCAAAAGTGCCCAGCAAAATACCCGGCGTAATCGTCTTCACCACCGGCCAGCACACAGCACCACGCGCATGGTGGGCTTTCAGGCTGGCAATGCCGGTAAACACAATCGTCGCCATCGACGTACCCAAGGCCAGATGCTGATGATGCTCTGGCGGCAAGCCAAGCAGGACAAACACATACAGCAGCGCAGGTACGATCACAAGGCCCCCACCCACGCCTAGCAAGCCAGCTAAAAACCCGGCAATCAGGCCAACACTTAAATAGGCCAGAACCGCGGTCAGCATAGCTTTGCCAAAATAAAGGCCGCATCCGCAGCTGACACCGGGGTGATCGACAGGCGCGAGCCTTTTTGCAATAGCACCATCTGGGTCAGCTCTGGAAAGGCACGCAGCTCGCTTAAGCTCAATAGGCGCGTTTTTTGCACTAAGCGCACATCAACTTGCAGCCAACGCGGCTTGTCGATCGTCGATTTGGCGTCAAAATACTCGGAATTTGCATCAAACTGGGTTGGGTCCGGATAGGCCAATCGGCAGACGGTCGCAAGGCCAGCAATTCCCGGCTCTTTGCAGCTGGAATGATAAAAAAACACTTGGTCCCCTAGCTGCATCTCATCCCGCATAAAATTACGTGCCTGATAATTGCGCACCCCGTACCAGCCCACGGTCTGATCAGGGCGCGCTGCCAGATCATCAATCGACACATCATCCGGCTCTGATTTCATCAACCAATAATTCATTTGCATCTCCTTTTACCCGCCCGCAGCACACCCCAAAAGACCTGTAGATACAGAGAACGGGAAGAACACAGAGCACACTGAGAAAAACTCTGGAAAAGAGACTTAACCATGAATGTATTTGTAACTTCAATGAATAAGCTCGGAAAAATGGTTAGTAAAGCCAAATTTATTCTTTGAGGTTTTCTCTGTGTACTCTGTGTTCTTATTTATCTCTGTGTCTACAGATCTTTGTGAACTTAACTAGGGCTCACATCACATCACCTTACCGTATCCCATACCAGCTTAGAAATCAGCGTAACCGATAAAATTAAAAATAAGCGACGTACCCAGACGTTACCGCCTTTTAATGCCATTCTGCTACCCACTTGCGCGCCTGCGATATTGGCAATCCCCATCGGGATGGCATAGCCCCAGATCAGCATTTGGGCGGGGATAAAGAAAGCCAGCGCGGCCAGATTGGTGGCTAGGTTTACCACTTTGGCCGATGCTGAAGCGCGCAGAAAATCAAAGTGAAATAAGCGCACAAATAGAAAAATAAAAAATGAGCCGGTGCCGGGGCCAAAGAAACCATCATAAAAACCAATCACCAGCCCAATCAATAAGCCGATATAAAGATCGCGCCGCGTCAGCTCCCGCTCTGCATCTTCATGGCCAAAAGAAGGTTTTAACCATGTGTAGACCAGCATGATGGCCAGCAGGCCAATTACCAGCGGGCGCACCCATTCCAATGGCAGCAAATGCAAAGAGCGCGCGCCCAGATAGGAGCCAACAAAAGCCGATCCGGCCGTAGGCAATAAGATATTCCACGGCAATTTAACCCGCCGTGCATAGCGCACAGCAGCGGATGCCGTGCCCATCATCGATGCTAATTTATTGGTGCCAAACAGTGCAGCTGGAATTTCACGCGGCAAGATCGCAAACAGCCCCGGAATCATCACAAGGCCACCACCACCAACGGCAGCGTCGATTAAACCGGCAGTAAAAGCGAGTGGAAGCAGAAGAATTAAATCAGTAAGCATAGAAACTCGCAGATGCAGATGGCTGACCATTATCGAGCAAGCTTCTGATAAGTAACAGAGGCAGATTTCTTTAACATCTACCATAACAGGCAAAGAAATAGAGCACCGGGGTGCTCTATTTCTTTTGATGGACAGCAGCTTGCAGTGATTTCATGTAGGGCGGGTTTCACCCCATGTGCGCTAACCAAATTGATTTTGAATTAGCAAACCACGAAAAAACACTATGTCCACGCTCTCGGCATGGGGCTTAAATCCCTCTGAAGCCGCGACACGAGGAACAAGCGGGGTGGGGTAGTCGTCAATTCGTGTTTGAGCGAAGCGAGTTGAATTGACGCCACCTCGATTGTCCGCAGCGAGGGGCCTTCGTGCTGTTTGGGGCGGCCTTCTTTGGCTTCGTTTCTTGGCCGCGCAAGAAAGGAAGGCCCCCGCGGTGGCCAACCGCTCCAAAATCATCGTGCCGAAGGCACTAAAAAGACAAGTACTTCGTAACATCAGTTGCTAAACATGAAAAAAACAGAGCGCCGCAGCGCTCTGTTTTTGATGACAAGGCAAAATACCCGCCAAACAATTAACCCAACAAAATCCGCAACATACGACGCAATGGCTCGGCAGCGCCCCAGAGCAGCTGATCGCCAATCACAAAGGCGCTGATGTATTCCGGGCCCATATTGAGCTTACGTACACGGCCTACACCGATATCCATTTTGCCGGTAATAGAAGCCGGGGTCAGCTCTTTCACTGTTACCGCACGATCATTGGGTACCCATTTCACCCACTGATTGCCTGATTGAATCAGCGCTTCAATCTCGCTTAGCGGCAGGTCTTTTTTCAACTTAATAGTCAGGGCAAGGCTGTGGCAGCGCATTGCGCCGATCCGCACACAGAGGCCATCAACGGGGATAGCTGCTGCATTACCAAGAATTTTATTGACCTCAGCCTGGCCTTTCCATTCTTCCTTAGTTTGGCCGTTATCGAGCTGTGCATCGATCCAAGGGATCAAGCCGCCAGCCAATGGCGCGCCAAAGAATTCTGTAGGCACATCGCTGCGAATGGTTTCTGCAACCTTACGATCAATTTCTAAAATCGCTGACGCAGGGGTAGCCAATTCATCCGCTACTGCACCATAAACCACGCCCATGCCCTTAATCAGCTCGCGCATATGGTTTGCGCCGCCGCCGGATGCCGCTTGGTAAGTCATCGAGCTAACCCAATCTACCAAGCCCGCTTTAAACAAGCCGCCCATACCCATCAGCATGATGGAATTGGTACAGTTGCCGCCGATATAGTTTTTAACGCCTTTAGCTAGGGAAGCACGAATCAAATCGTCGTTCACAGGATCAAGCACGATCACCGCGTTCTCTTCCATGCGCAGGGTAGAAGCCGCGTCGATCCAGTAGCCATCCCAGCCTGCTGCACGCAGTTTTGGGAAGATATCCGAAGTGTAATCGCCGCCTTGGCAAGAAATGATCACATCCATCGCCGACAGCTCAGCGATATCGTTGGCGTTTTTCAGTGTGCCTGCGTCTTTACCAAAGTTCGGAGCGGCTTGGCCAGCTTGCGAAGTAGTAAAAAACACGGGATCAATCACGTCAAAATCTTTTTCTTCCTGCATGCGTTGCATGAGGACAGAACCCACCATGCCGCGCCAGCCAACCAGACCTACTTTTTTCATGGTTCTATCCCTAGCGGTAAAATAAACGAGAATACTGAATATTCAGCCCCTTTACTAGGCTCTGTTTCTCATTTTTCAAAAAATGTAAATTAGGGCTCTGCCGAACAAAAGCCATCGCCAATAGCAATGTCAGCAGGCAATATTTGCGCTTAAGAAATTTCAAAGCCCATGTAATATCACTGCTTCTGGGGGAAAGTAATGCGCGTTTTAATTCAAAGAGTAAAGCAGGCCAGCGTTGCTGTAGATGACAAAATCTGCGGGCAAATATCTGTGGGGCTATTGCTGCTGGTTGGCATTGAAAACAGCGATTCTGAAGTCGATTTAAACTGGACCGCCAAAAAAATATGCAATTTGCGCATCTTTGAAGATGAAGCGGGAGTGATGAATCGCTCGGTGCTTGATTGCCAAGGTGAGATGCTGGCCGTTTCGCAATTCACGCTATTTGGCTCTTACAACAAAGGCAATCGCCCATCTTGGGGCAGAGCCGCCAAGGGGGAAATCTCTCAGCCGCTGTTTGATGCCTTTGTGGCAAAGCTGGCCGAGCTGAGCGCCCAGTCTATTCCTACAGGAATCTTTGGTGCAGATATGCAGGTTGCGCTGATTAATGACGGCCCGATCACGCTGATGTTAGATTCAAAAAATCCTGAGTAGCCTGTCGAGCTTAAGCGCCCGTAGCGAGGAAACGTTCGGTTTGAGACAGATTTTGATGGTTTTTGAGGCGAATAGCGGGCTATTCAACGAAAGAATCATCAACATATGGCTAAATCCGGCGTTTTCGCAGTAGGGTAGCCTTAAGCTTGGCAGGCTGCTAAGTAAAGCTGCTTGACAGCAAATCAACTCATGGCCAAAATGAACTACACAGCGCCGAGTTGATTTTGCCAGCTTGCGGGCGCTTTATAAATGCAGCTAAAGCAGCGTAACCCGCGTTGCGGGTTTTTTTGTTTTACGCGCCAATTAATCGACAACTTGCGAGGCGCGCCCAAGTCTGAAGTAAGGCTCATGGGGAAATATCGCTAAAGCGTTGGCCGCATCCGACTTCAAAAACCTTGCGACCAGCTTCCCACTTTGTGAATTAGGAATGCTGCCATGTACGACTGCCTAGCCCCAGAATTAACCAAAGCCATCCGCGAACTCCACCCGGCACTACGCTGGAAAACACAAAGCTGGCTGCGCCTCAATGCCAAACGCAATACCTCGCCGCTGGCACTATCCAAGGCCTTTGCAGCCGCCACCAGCTTAGGCTTTCGCACCGAAAATTTGGCCAATGGCAGCGTCGTTATTCTGAATTTAGATTTGCAAGATGCGCTGATGTTTAGCCGACGATACCCTGATTTACTTGCCGAATACGAACCCATCAATCCATTTTGCTTGCATAAGTAGCCGTCTATTGGACTTGATCTACTACAAGCAAATAATAAACAAGTAGATCACTATGACCACCCGACTCACCGATATTCGCGCCACTTGGCACCTTGCATGGCCCATTGCTATTGGGCAACTTGCCACTACAGGCACTGCATTTATTGATGCAGTGATGGCTGGACGTGTTTCAGCTGGCGATCTGGCAGCGGTATCGGTAGGCTCGTCCATCTGGGTCACCATGATGGTAACGCTGATGGGATTTTTACTGGCCATCAGCCCGCTGGTGGCGCAAAAGATTGGCGCTAATGATCTTAAACCCATCCCCAATCTAACCCAGCAAGCGCTATTACAAGCTCTGCTCTTGGCCTTAATTGGCCTGATTTTAATTCGCTTTTTATTGCCGATTTTTAATCATCTGGGCCTTGAAGCCGTTGTTGCACATAAAGCCGGAGAATTCTTAAAAGCCGTTAGCTGGGGCTTGCCCGCCTTTGCCTGCTACCGCGTTTTATATTGCTATAGCGCCGCACTTAATCAAACCAAGCCCATGATGGTGATTTCCATCTTTTGCCTCTTGCTCAATATCCCTTGCAACTGGGTATTGATCTACGGCCACTGGGGCTTTCCTGCCATGGGCGGTGTGGGCTGCGGCTGGGCCACTGCATTCTGTGTATGGGTTAATTTCTTGCTATTAGCCGCATGGATTCGCTATGCACCCGTCTACAAAAAAACCCATCCATTTCGCGCATGGCAAAGCATAGATTGGCATGCGCAAAAGCAATTACTAAAGCTGGGTCTGCCGATTGGCATGATGTTTTTTGTAGAAGTCAGCGCATTTAGCCTGATTGGCCTACTGATTGCCCGCCTTGGCACTGTCACCGTAGCTGCGCACCAGATCACGCTGAATTTTTCATCACTCACCTTTATGGTGCCGATGGCACTCGGCACGGCGCTTACCGTCAGGGTGGGCCATGCCATTGGCGCGGGAGATTACAAAGCCGCGCGCTTTATTGGCCAGACGGGCATTCGCATGGGGCTGTGCATTGCCCTATTAACTGGCACCGCCATGATTTTTGCCTCGCGTTTTATTGCAGGTTTTTACACTAACGATACCGTTGTGCTGATGCTGGCTAGCCAGCTACTGGTATTGGCCGGCTTCTTCCAGTTTTCAGACGCCACACAAGTTGTAGTGGCAGGTGTATTACGCGGCTACAAATCCACCCGCGGCCCCATGCTGATTCACCTTACCGCCTTTTGGGTAATCGGCATTCCGCTAGGCTACTTCCTCACCTTCGGCACATCCACTCTGCCCGGCTACGGCGTGCAAGGCTACTGGATTGCATTAATTGCAGCCCTCACCTGCGCCGCACTGGCCTTGATGGCCCTGTTCCGTAGGATAAGTTTGAAGCAGTTGGGAGTTTGATTTATCTATCAATTAAGGAGTCGGGTAGGTTGGGTTAGCCGTCTGCGTGCGAGGTTTACCGCGTTCAGCGATATATCACGTAACCCAACCTACAAAAGTGCTCGTAAAATTACCCCCTATTCTTACCAGCTCAAAATCAAACCAAATACATCGCAACATTCTTCATCGCTCTCGCCACGTATTCTTCTTTTTCGCCCACCGGCGCAACGTAGTAAAGCGCTTCTTTGGCAGCATCGATGCCCGCCGTTTTGGCAATCATCCATGCGGCTAGATATGGCGCGGCAAAGCAACCTCCGGCGGTGGCGATATTATCTTTGGCATAAAAAGGTTGATTCAGCACCTCAACACCTGCCTCTATTACCCAAGGCTTGGTGGTGAGATCAGTACATGCAGGAATCGCCCCCAAAAGTCCCAGCTTCGCCAACACCAGCGCTCCCGAGCATTGGGCGGCGATAAGTTGCCGACTAGGGTCTAGCTTTAGCTGCGCCATCATTTGCGGATCATTAATCACTTCGCGCGTTTTTGCACCACTCCCCACCAGTACCGCATCTGCACTCGCCACCTCATCCAATAAGCTCTGCGCATGGATCGTTACGCCATTCCATGATGTAACGGTAGGCTCCGGGCAACAAATGCTAACCCGCCAGCCCGGCACTCGCTTAAGCACGCCAAGCGCGATAAAAGAATCAAGCTCGTTGAAGCCCTGAAAAGTAAGAATGGCGACATGCATAGATGATCCTTAATCAAAGTGGGAACCCCGCCTATTAGGCAGCAACGGGCGAAGGTAAAATATGCAGCACTTCAAAAACGCAGCATACAACCGGCATGCTCTCTACTGGCTGGCGGCCCAGTTGTTCACACTCCCGTGAAAAGAACCGCCAATGCGCCTGACGCCAGTATTCCAAAGAGCCGTCGCCTTCACCCTCAATCGCGGCATATTCGGCAGTCACTTCTGAATACGGCACAATATAAGTGCTCACCACACGCGTAATCAGCGCTGGCTCGTTATGGTGATCAAGCACAATCTGTAAATCGCCCACGCATGGCACAGGCTCCTGATCCACTTCATGCCCCCACAACAAACCAGTACCTGCACGTTTTTTGCCTTGGCGAATTAACGCTAATAGCTCTTCGGATAGCTCAGGCGAATCGCCATAGCCATCTAAAGTAACGGGGCCATCTGGCAAAGAAATACCCAGAGCATTTAACTTCGACATCACTTGCGACAGAGGTGGAAAAGCTTCCATAGTTTATGCCCTGATCATTGTGCTCAGTGATTGGCAAAGCAATATAACGCCAATCCATACTGAATATAATTCGACTTATCTCCCCAAACCCAGAGCCTGAGTTTGGGGCCGCAACTTCAGCCAGTCCCCACCCCAAGCCCCCTTACCTTCAATAGAAACTAAGAAAACTGCTGTTTGTGGGGTAAATGGTTTTTCAGGCGCAGGCGTAAAATCTCCAAAATAGCGCCTATGCAATTCCATATGCACAAGCCGCCCCTTTAGACGAAAAACCATCAGCATTTCCCCTTCGCCAATAGATTCGATCTTGATCATCGATTTGCATTCAGCGGCAGAAAGCATCAAGCGCTTACACACCTCGCTTTTAGGCAGATAGGGGTCAAAGAGAAAAAATTCGTCCCAAGCAAATTTTGTCAGCTTAGCTATTTCGACCTGCGTGTTATCACGAAGCTCTTTATTCAACGCCCAACCGACCTCACCACTCTTTAAGTAGCTATACACATCACCACAGCCTGATATGGCTAAAGTGAGAAAAATTGTAACTAAGGTTCGCATTGGTTTACCGATTTAGAATTAACTGAAAAAATAAGGAAAACAGCGATCGGGTAAAGAAACAAAACCAGACCCGCAGTTATACCGTACGAAGAAAACGATTTACTGCGTATCTGGCCGATATTTATTTAAGAGATTGCCAATTTTTAATAGTGCCAATCAAGAAAGCAAGACCCGCCACAAACCAAACAACTGAGCCAACAAAATCCCTGCTTGCTCTGATGCACCCGCATTCACCACGGCGGAATCTGATGGAGCCCATTCTGGTGCCTTGCTCCGCCGCTTCAGAACCAAGAATCCAGCCACTTCCTACTCAGCAATAATGGCTAAGCCCACAAGATCGCCCAATGTATCAAGCTCAACAACCTCAAGCTGAGCCGCAACAGAACCTGCATACTCAATTTGAACTACTGAGATAGTAATTTCGCGTACCTGAGACTGCAGCGCAGAGGAGAGCGCGTGCCAAGGCTGCAAATAAACGGAGGATGCTGTCATTAGGGCGACGTTTCATAAAGCTGTTGTTAAACACAAGGCAGTAAAACAGGCCGTTTAAAAAGCAAAAAATACCGTGCCTTATATCGCTTTTACAAAAGCCAAGCTTTCAAGCGACTAGCAAAACTCCATCTGGCGGAGACCTACATAGCGGGGATAGGCAAACCCTTGAGCCTTATCTTGCCAATACTGATCACGCAGCATGGGCGGGAAAACAGTTTTGCCTTCAAATTCACTTTGGCTATTTAGTGAGAGTAAAGCTTCAGCGCCAAGCAATACCAATAGATGCAAGTGCAGTAACAAGTTTCGGGTGAACAAGGGCAGATTCGGAGATGTAATGGCCCTCACCTTGCATGACAGCACTATCTGCTTCGCCGCCACTTGCCTGCACGGCAAGCAGAAAATCATTCTCATCAAGCCAAGGATCATATTCCCCCGAAATGACAAGAAACCTTGTCGCTGCCTGGCTAGCCACAATCGGGGCAGAGGCGCTTGGAGCAATCGCAATATGAATACTCGCCTGAGAACCAAAATGAGCGAGCAATTCGCAAACGCCATCAGCGCCAAGGCTATAGCCAAGCAAAACGCTTACTTCGTACTGTTTTCTTAGTTCAGCCATTAGACGAGCAATACGTTCGGCAGACCAAGTCAGCCCCGCTTCCAGCTGAGGACAAATCACATCCGCGTTGACAGTAAGACGGCCTTCTTTAAGGGCAGCAGGAAGGCCATACTTGGAGACCAAAGAAAGATCACCCCCACGCTCCCCCATTCCATGCAGCCATACAATACAGCGCGCCAGCTTTACGCCTGCCGCTTGAGAAAAGTGTAAGAGCCTGAAATCTTCAGAGGGCGGCACGGCATGCATTTAAATCACTGCCTTTAGAAAAAACCAACAAAATCAACATGTTTAGCACTTAACAGTACCTCGTAAACTCTTTTAGATTGCCTCTAAATGCCCGATACGCTTTGCTGCATATTCATCAGGATCAAGTGCAATTGTTTTAATAGGCATTATCCGGCCTTTTTTTATAAAAAAGGGCAACTACCCAAACTAATGAACAGGCCCTTTGTGATATTTTTAGTTATTCTATTTTGCATACTCAAGTGGCTGGCCTAGCCAAATATACCCATACACACGAAAGCCCTCAGTTATTTTTTCTACTGGTACATGAATTCTGATTAACTCAGTTAATACACAATCTTTTTGATCATTTGACTCAATACGAATTTCCACCCACTCCGTTATTTCATACCCTCCTTCACGAAAATGGTAATACCACTCACAGTCCCATGGAGTGACATATTCATTTTCCAAACACTTAGTACGCCAAGCAGGTGTTGGCTCAAGCTCGTACATAGCTAAGCGTAATTCATCCCATTTCGTGTTATTCATCACGGAAACAAGATTCATTGGAATTTTCATAATTAGAAATAACCTTTAAAACAATCAGTTCCGAGCTTAATGCAAATCGCATCTAACAAAAAATGTTAGCACTACTTTCTAACAACTTTGATTAAATTATGATTCAAAAATTATAATAGCTCCATTCTAGTCTTCATCTAACACCCGCTTAATACGGATGTTCGCCATTATTATTCCCGTAAGATATAGAACGACAGCCCAAGCAATAAAAGGCAGGAAAAAAAGCCCTGATGAGCTTCCGGACTGTGAACTCATTAAGTTAAAAAGGTAAGCAGCCCCTAAAGGCCCAAGGTGGCCAAGGAGCAAAACAAATGAGGCACCATGAGCTTGCGCTTCGTCCCAAACATCCAGGGAAAAAGCTCCCATACCCCGGGATATGGCAACAGTAAAAAATCCTGAGCCGCAAGTCCAGAAAGACAACACAATGATCCAGCCTATATTTTCAGAAATTTTGAACCACTGCAAAAAATCAAACAAAAATGATGAGCCAATAACGATGCTCATCAAAATGCCAGAGATGAAAAAGAGCACCACATGATAAGAAGCAAATTCAAGCCGTGAGAGCATAAGATTCCTAACTTGATAAACACCAAGCGTGGCCAGCATATAGGCGCTTTTTTCTCTGCGACATAACTGGGCATTTAACTACCGGTGCAAAGCAGCCTCTGCAATCTGCTGAACCCGGGCCATTGATATGCCGTGGTGTTGCTCTATTGCAAGGGGATGGTCTGTGTACTCAAGCAAAATGCTGGGCCGCTCCCCAACGGGGCCGGTTTGCACCTGAGTTTTAAGGCTAAGCGTGCTTGGCGTATAGGGCAAATCGCTTTGCAACCAGCCAAAATAGGGCGGCTCACTTTCGCGGCCTTTACTTTCCCAAAGCTCACAGCTACGAAGAAAATTTGCTTCACTCAGCGAAACCCAAGCCAGCCATATAAACGGCCCCATGCCATCATGCACCGGAATCAGAATACGCCCAAGTATAAAAAAGTGCTCCCCATCAATCACACATTGATCCGATGTAAGTTCAGCCCGGCTTTCTCGCTCGTCTTCAGGGATTGAATACCAAAGAGCAGGTGCGCCTGAGCCCAAGCACATCGGTAACTCATCATGTTGCTCATTACAGGTACTGCAAAGATAAGTGCTCATTCCAATGCCTTGGTGAAAAGAAATTCATGCTTCTTAGGCCCCAGCTCGCCTGAAAGCCCCCACATCATGCTAATTTCAAAGATATTAGCAACCATTAAAAACATCTCACCTCACTTCACGTTTTACCTCTTAACTACTTCACGCAGCATATCAAACAAAAACACGGCAGGTTTTTATACTTTTAACGCTGACTCAAAACCTCAATACTAAACAAGTCTTTTTCAGTGGTATTACAAATAAAACACCATTCCTTGACTCAGAGTTATGGTAGTTCGCTTTGTAAATTTTTTCAGACCCAAAGTCATCAGTGATGAGACGCACCATTTCCATAACTTGCCAAGCTAGGTTATGCTTTATTTCCCTAATTAAATCAATTTCTATTATTAACTCTTGAAATAATTTTGGAAACAAAAAAATTTCCAACTCATGATGAAGAACTCGTACCCAATCCGTAATTATTTCTGACCTTTCCAAAAAACAAACTGGAACATCAAAGTCCGGAAAATTTTCTTTAAAGATTTTGCCGTTATCATAAAATAGCTGATTGATAGATGCATCAATATTTTCTATATCTAGATCCGTACTAAACGCACATGCCCTATCAGAGTGAGCATCTTTATAAATAGATGACAATGCATCTATATATCCATCTAACCGAGAAATTATTATTTTAAGATCAACTAAGTCCAATTTTTATACCTCCGGGATAAACCACCTCTCCAATAAAGTAAGCGCTAAGAAGTCAAAATAAAGTCAGCCGGTAAACACGTATCAAATCTGGCAAGCATACGCTGCAGCATGATTTTCGGATCACTCTCTAGCGCTTCAAAGTGCGGGGTAAAGCAAAAGCCCATTCGCTCGTAAAGTGCGCAAGCGGCTTTATTGAGTGGGGAAACAAACAGGCACACTTCAGATTCGCCGCGTGGCACAGCAGCAGCCAAGACTTTTTCAACTAGAACGCTTCCAATACCAAGACCGCGATGCGAGGGGGCAACCCACATGGCGATAAGGTTAAAGCCGGTGTTTGCCTTAACGCCACCGATCAAGCCAACTGGATTTCCCTCATCACGCGCGACGAAATACATGGGAGGCGTTCGATTCCCTGCCCGATCCTGCCATTGGGCATCCGTGTAGGCAAAGGCCACCTCATGGGTGAGGCCAAACGCATCCGGCGACTCCGCCAGTGAAAACAGCCTGATGGTCTTAAGATCGAGCCAATCTACGTCCGTGGTCTGTTGAATATGGATGTGCATAAGCCCTGCCAGATACATAAAGTGAAAGATAAGCAGATTGCTTCGGCCTGCTCGGCTAAGTAAAAGGTTAAAGAGTGTACCTTTGCCCTCAACTTGGCCCGTAGAAGCTGGCGGCAAATTTATAGCTTTGTAATGGCCAGTTTAACCAGCTCTACAAGCTTTGGAATATCGCTGGCCAAGCTAAAGCGTACTTCAATCCAAGCGGAATTAGGTGAGCGGGTCGGATGATGAAGCGAATCAGGCGGATGCTGCATTCCAAGCTTGCGGATGATGGCTTTAGTGAGCCTTAGATCAAGTTCATTTGTGTTATGAAAATGCGCGAACTCTTTGCCAAAATAAAAAAGTGCACATCCTCCCGCCACAGGCGACGGGCGATCCTCAACCCCCTCGATTTTCCGTAACTCGGCCAGAAGCTGATTCATCATCTGTGCAAATCCTGTGGACTTTGTAAGAGCAATGGCAAATTGAGCATATTGCGATGCAAGGCTGCGTGTATTTACCCTATGCTGCGCATTACACATGCGTCATGGCTTAGGGCATTGTTT
Source organism: Janthinobacterium sp. B9-8 (assembly GCF_000969645.2). NCBI lineage: Bacteria > Pseudomonadati > Pseudomonadota > Betaproteobacteria > Burkholderiales > Oxalobacteraceae > Janthinobacterium > Janthinobacterium sp. B9-8. Next base: position 4,161,084 of record NZ_CP014222.1, on the reverse strand, counting down.
TATCACAGCGCTTTTTTAAAAAACACCACCCGCTCAGTTTCATTAAAGCCAAGTGATTTATGCATGGCATGGCTCTGGGTGTTGTCTATTGCAGCATCAGAAGCCAACTCCTTACACCCATGCTCTTTGGCCCATTGCTCGGCAGCCGCAACCAGCTTGCCAGCGATGCCGCGCCGTCTGGCACTTGGCTCAACATAGATTCCTTCAAGAAAAGCAACCGGCGAAGACTCCGTACCATTTACATAATCGCCCCGCACGGCCAGCTCAATAAACCCAAGCACCCTGCCAGCTTGATCGTATTCCACAAATTGGGCAAAGCGCTGCGGCGAAGCTAAAAACAACGCCATTTCAGCCAGATGCTCAGCATTTGAGCAATCAGGCCAAAGCGCTACCCGAAGATCAAGCCAGCCCGGCTGATTAAGAGATTTACAGGGAGTGATCATTTCAATACCTAAGTAGATGCAGGCCGCCCAAAACAAGGCCAAAGGGTGTAATCAATATGATGGTGCAGGGTAAGAATATCTCATCGAATTAGCGCAGCATGGACTTTAGTTCTGCCCCTATTTCGTTCCTTGCACGTATCGTGACGACCAAGATATCAGCAGCGAAACTCAAAAAAGATATACATATGCGACACGAAATGTGTAGTCCCTAACGCTTGAGTTAAGGCTCTGGTCCATCAGGATCGGCCACCTTCAACGAATGGTTAGTTTCATTCAGTTTTACAACTGCAATTACGCCAGGATATTTTCTATGCCAATACTCTAGGTTTCGCGATTTCTCCGGAAATGACCACGCAATAATGTCTGGGCAGACGGATAGCTTAATAAATGAAATGAGTTCAGAGACTCGTACCTCATCAAATGACTCTCCTTCCAAATAATGTGGAGTGAAAAACGCTATTCCAATTCTTCGTATTGTTTTTTCTATTCCGGAAAATAGTTTTTCGTTGCTCGAATAGCTCTGTGCGTCTGCGCATGCATTGCTCATTTTGTCTTTGATTATTGATTTCGAAGGCAGCCTTAACAGGCTGAACTCCCACCATTTAGACTCAACAATATCCAAATATCGATCTGACACCAACGCTAAGTCTAGTCTCGCCGAAAAATCATTCCTTTTTCCCATCACCTCTCGAATGGTTGCATACCCTTCCATTGCCGCTGAAACTCCGAAATGATGGGTATTCCCATGCTCGCAATGAACATATGGCGCCTCAAGACCATCTGTAATTTCTAGAATTTTATCCAGCTCCTGAATCCACCTTTCGAAAATGCCTTCCCAATCATCCAGTTTTTCGCTTTTAAGCATTTCTATGCCGTGCATACGAGAGTTACCTAATGGAAGCTGGCGATTAAGCCAGGGACCGCGGATCCCTGAAGTAACTAGGTCCAGAGCAAGCTTTGACCTGTCCTGACAACCGTAGACACACCTCACTCAAATCCCGACCGCTTGCCTGCTGAACTTTTGTGCAAACGCGGCCGGGGATAGATTGCCCAAGCGCGTGTGGCGGCGCTGGCGATTGTAAAAAATCTCGATGTATTCCCGAATCGATGCTTCAGCCTCAAGCCGGTTGTCGTAACTGTGATGGTGCACCAGCTCATTCTTCAAACTACCCCAAAAGCTTTCCATCGGCGCATTGTCGTAGCAGTTGCCCCGCCGCGACATCGATGCCTGCAAACCAAACTGCTCAATCAGCCTCCGATAGCCATGAAAACAATACTGGCTACCCCGATCTGAATGCAGGATTAAGCCGGCCTGCGGCCGCTTCCATTTCATGGCTTTCCACAGCGCCTGACCGACCAGTTCCTGCGTCATCCGCGATCCCATGGCATAACCGACGATTTCGCAGGTAAAGACATCCTTGATGCCCGCCAGATACAGCCAGCCCTCGCCCGTCTGGAGTAGAGTAAGAGGCAGAGCGTAGTCGAACTATTTCTCTGCCTCTCCTCTCCGAACCGGACTTGCACCTTTCAATGCATCCGGCTCTCCATTTAAGTGTTGCTCATTGCAAAGGCAACATCGCGATACACTGACTTGATCGTATTGGGCGGTGCGTCACGCAGTATGTAAGGATTTTCTGCTGGTGTTCGCCATGTAAATCGGCCTTTTCGGCTCGTAATGAGTCGCCAGAGTGCCAGCGCACCATACCAGCCTCGGCTATTTCTACCTTCAAGCAACCATGTTTTGGCGATACCAAGTTCTGGCGCTTTAATGTAATCCCGCATCAAAGAGCGGAAGCCACGCCGGTATTTTCGTGCTAGCCAGTAGCCAAATTTCCAGAATATCATCCGATCTACCTTAATAAAGAGTGTCGCCGTAAAATCGGTGTACTGATAGAACGTCGCCCATCCTGCAAGTTGACGATTTAAACTTTCCAACATGTCGATCCGATTCGTACTGTAATTCCCCGATAGTTGTCTCACTAATTTCTCGGCGAATTGTCGGTATTTATCCCAAGGAATCGTGCTCACAATCTGCATCCTGCCTTGCCCGCCACGCTTGCGTAGGATGCGATGCCCTAGAAATACAAAGCCATCGTTCACATGCGTAATGTGGGTTTTCTCTAAATTCAGCGTTAAGTTGAGCTGGTCTTCGAGAAATGAGCGACAGGCTTCACGCACGGTTTCCGCCTGGACCTTCGTTCCTTTGACAATCACTACAAAATCATCCGCATAACGGCAGTAAGATATTGCTGGCTTCCATTGCCGATTTTCCTTAATGGCAATTGGACGCTGATTTTGAATGCCAAAGTTCCAAGACCAGCGATCTTTGCGTACTTTCTTGCTCAGGTAGTGCTCTTCCATCCACAGGTCAAACTCATGCAGCATGATGTTTGACAGTAAGGGAGAAATGACACCGCCTTGCGGTACGCCTTCACTAGCGGCGCGAAATAGCCCCTGATCGACGCTCCCTGCTTTAATAAAACGCCAAAGCAGCATGAGCAAGCGTCGATCTGCAATTCGTTTACGAATTCCCTTCAACAGGAGACGGTGGTGAACGGTATCAAAGTAGCTGGCTAAATCACCTTCAATCACCCAACGGCCCGCCGTGCATTGTTCCGCACCATCTTGCAGTTGTAGTTTTACCGTACGAATTGCGTGATGAACGCTGCGTGCAGGCCTGAATCCATAAGATGCAGGGTGGAAATCACTTTCCCAGATTGGCTCCATAACCATCAGAATGGCACGTTGCACAATCCGATCACGCAAACAAGGGATACCCAAAGGCCTCATCTTGCCATTGGCTTTCGGGATATAAACTCGACGTGCTGCTTGTGGTTTAAATGTCCCCGCAAGCAGTTCACTGCGTATTGTTTCAAGCTCAGTTTGGAGATGGATTTCCATTTGAGCCTTGCCAATACCATCAATGCCAGGTGTTTTGGCTCCGCTCGACACCAGCGTAATTCGTGCCGCCTCTCGGAGCCAAGTTAGATCAGCGATTAATCTCAAGAGGCGATCAAACTTACGTTCTTTGTTCTCCGTTGACCATGTCGCCAGTTTGCTTTGCATTTCACTGATTATCAAAGGTCTTCACCTTATTGTGGTCAGTTAATCGACCCAGCAAACCACTTAAACTGCCTCCCTTCGCCATGCAACTGGTTTTCCCAGTCTCGGCTACTACGGAGGCTCCGCCAACTTGCACATCATCGGGGGCACACTCCCTTGGCATTTGTGCAAGCCTTCCCCAGTTCACATGCTGGACTCAACGCATGGGCGAGGTTGCCTATCGCAGTCTTTATCCTTGCTGTCTGCAAGTCGATTTAGATGTCATGGTCTAGCTATACACTCCCCATAACGCCATGCAGACCAGCTTACATTTCTGGCTACAATCGCGGCATCAGTAGATATTATGTCACTGATGCCAGTCCAAATCCGGCCTATTAAACGGTGTAGGCCGTGGTGACATTTCAACCCTCAGATGCGGTTTAATAGGTTCGTATTCCTCAACCGTCCCACGCTCAGCCTAGAGATTCATCTTGGCGTAACCGCTTCGCCGCAAACCCCGTTTCCCACGGACTTCGTCACCCTGCCAGTGTCAGCAGGTCACCGCCGCTTCGGCTCACTTCTTCTTGTAGCAGAAGAAGGGCATTCCCCAGCGCAACATCAACGACTTGCTGGGATACTGCATTCCAAACATGCTCAAGCAGCATCGCCCCAATCAATGCGGGCTACGCTGGCTGGGCGTACTATAGGTGATGTCACTCACCCATACTTGATTCGGCTCGGTTGGTTTAAATTCCTGATTCAGCAAGTTATCTGCGACCGGCAGAGTGTGGTTCGAGTTCGTCGTGGCCTTGAATTTACGCTTCTGGATGCAACGAATACCTTCTTCACGCCTCAGCCGGGCGATCCGGTCACGACCCACCTTAATTCCTTCTTCTGCCAGTTCATCCTGCAAGCGTTTGGCGCTGTAAGTCCGGCGAGTCTTGTTGTGTGCGGCCCGAATCTCTATCCGTAAGCGCTCATTCTCCAGCGCGCGGCGGCAAGGTGGCCGTTTTTGCCAGGCGTAAAAACCATAGCGAGACACCGCCAAAGTCTGGCACAACAGTTTGACCGGATATTGAGATTGCCATTGCTTCACGAACGCGTACCGGGCAGTGATTCCCTGGCAAAGTACGCCGTCGCTTTTTTTAGGATATCGCGCTCCATCCGGGCTTCGGCCAGTTCTTTGCGCAATTGCCGAACCTCAGCCATCAAGTCAGAGGCATCGGGCATCCCGGTCTGCGCGGAGGTGGTTTTGTCTGCCTTGCGGGCTTGTGTGACCCAATACGCCAGCGTGCTCTGCTTCATATTCAGACGCGCAGCAGTCTCGGCCACCGAAAACCCTTGCTCAAACACCAGCTTGATCGCTTCCGCCCGAAATTCCGGCGTATGGCTTTGCGTTACTCTTTTGCTCATTTCTCACTCCTGTTGGCTCAAAGTTTACCAAACAAGCGTGTCTACGGATTTCAGGCTACCTCACTTAAATCCTACTATGAGTCATGCCCTTAAAGCTAAAGGAAGCAGATTTAACTTTACTCTAACCCCTGTTATTCCAGCTATTTTTTTGACCTAGGTTATTCATTTCTATAACTACTCGCTTATGCCCGCTATAACGATTGCAATGCCAAGTCCAAATGCAGCAACTATCAGTGCACTAAATGAGTGACCAGCTACTAAGAGCGTGACAGCAAACAGCATCGAAAGGCCCGTAAAATAAAATGACGCGACGGCTCGAAATGGAAGCCGAGCAAATCTTTCAATGAGGCTTAATGCAGTAAGGTTTGACGGACTAGAGTCTACAGCCTTAACCCCGAATACCTTCGACGCCAACCACCACACCATGAAATACAGTGCAGTAAAGACAATGAAGTGAGTTTGGTAATCCGCATAGGTTTCGCCAATAAATGAGAGACCTGTAACGAGAGCGACAAGAACAACAAGAAAAATCATTAAATGCATGAAGTCCAGCCCCTACCTTGAAATTTAACAAAATGTTGACACCTAAAAGCCCTGTAGGGCGGGTTAGCCGCAGGTGTAACCCGCGATTCAGGCTTGGCAATAAATAATAAGTGGTTTGTGCAGCAACATAGCTCAGCGCGGATTGAGAAAAACTAACCCACCCTACAGGTCTTTACTCTGACCCCAGTTATTTCTTATGCGTACATGGCACATTTTTCAGTCTTTCGGAATCATTTTTAAAGCTGCCTCACGCTCTTCGTGCAGAGCTAAGGTGAGCACGGAACTATGCCTCGCCATTTGGCTAAGTGCGGGCCCCATACTCTCCTGATTCTTCTTGATCCTCATGCGTGCCGCATACGCAGGCTTGACCCTCTTGTAGATATCAAACCACCAGTCGTTTCCATGCTTCTTAACAATTCTCGCCTTGTTCGCATTAAAACGTTCTTTCCCTTTCGGGCTGTCAATGGATGCGAGAACACTTGCCCAGATCATTCGCCGGTGTAAATCAATTGGCTTCCATTGCCGATTTTTAAGGTCTGCTGCCACAACGGGATGAATTAGTAGCTTCCCCTCGCTAACCATCCGCTTAATCCAAAGCGGCTCCGCTGAGCTGAAGGCTTCCGCTCGCTGATCCCTAGGTAGATCCTTGATGCAAGCTGACCACTCATCAAGATAGTCCTCTACTACGAGTCTGTTAATCGCGGATCGCAAATCCATTGTTGCATTCCTATGCCAAGCAGCACCGAATCTTTCCTGTTCGCATAACAAGATATAAACATCCTAAAACAGCAGAAGAACCACCGTCGTGTGGTGCATCAAAACGCCACGCTCAGTGACAAAAGCTTACTTGAGACGGTAAAATGATGTAATATTGTAAAGCTGCCCCCTATTGAGCGTAGCTTTCCACCTTGCTCGCACAACTCCAGCCAAACAATTCTACCAGCAAAATATCAGCAAAAAGTAAGCAATATGCATTACCTCTTACGCCAAATACTAAATTCCTCTCCCCTATCCGTCGCCCTAGTAATTTTCTTCAGCAGGCTATATTCACCAATATTTGCAGGCATGATGTTGCCTTGGATTAATAGCTGCGGGCAGTCTTTGCCCCGGCCTATTTCAAAGCGCTGCACCCGCATGGTGGTGTAGTAGTGGAAGTTGCCTCTTTCGTGCTCGCCTAAGCCAAAGCTCGCCAGGCACTGGTTTTTGTCCAATTGCGTGGCTAAATCCAGCATCATCGGTTTATAGCTTTTGCTGTAATTTAAGCCGGGTAGCAGCAGGCTGAATACCAGGCCGTAGCTCATTACCAGCACGGCCAGCCAGCGCACCGCGCCTTGGTGTTTAGCCCATTGTGGTGCTCGCCAGGCCAGATTCCACACGATGATGGTGAGTACGAGTGTGGAGAGCACGCCCAGCCAGTTTGGCTTTTCTGCAAAGCCCGGTAAGAAATGCAGCAGACGGGCTTGCAAGGGCAGGCCGAAATAAAGGGCGGCCCATGCCCACCATAGCAATAGCGCACTGACGGCAACTAAGCACAGGGCGACGAGGCCAAAGCGGCGCTCGAAAGCGGCGGGAACGCTGGAGGCTTGTGCGCCCATCCATACGGCAAACGCCACTACGGCAGGCACGGCGTATAGCTCCATCGAGGTTTTAGCCAGCGATAAAATGGTGTAGGTTAGTAAGCAAAGCAGGGCTGCAGGGGCTGCATTTTTAAACGCATCGAGGCGCTGCCTGAAAAACAATACGGGCAGATAGAGAATCAGCGGGAAGGCGTGCCAAGGCAGAATCTTCAGGTAAAAGCCACGCTCGTATTCTGGCCCAAGGTTATTCTCGCCTAAGAATCGCCCCAGATTATTCACCCAAAACCAAGTGTAAAATAACTCGGGCGAGGCCAGCCATAAGCGCCAAGGCCAGATCAGCCACCAAGGTAATGCGGCCAGCAGAGCGATGCTCAGCGTCAGTAAATAAGCTTTTTGCCGGTAGGTGCGATCAACAATCGGCAGCAGCAGAGCCGCCAAACCCAAGCAACCCGGCCCCAACAGGCCCTTAGTTAAAAACGCCATTCCCCAAGCAGTGCCCAGCAGCAGGCCGCTGCCCATTGGCCGCAAGGGAAAGATAGCAAATGCGTATAGGGCGATGGCAAAGCTGGCAAATAGAGCGCTATCGGTCAGGATGTGATGGCCATTGCCGACTAAGCCCAGCGTGCCAGCCAGCAAAATGGCGGTGAGCCATGCGGCTTGCGATGGATTATTCGCCCGGCTGCGGGCAGCAAATTGCCCTGCCGCCAGAGCGGCAAAGATAAAGGTCAGCGCAATATAAAATGCCGCAGCCAGCCTCGCCGCAACGTGCACAGGCAGCCAAGTAAACACATAACGGGAGAAGCCCGCTGCCGTCCAGAAAAACAGCGGCGGTTTTTCCATAAATGGCTCGCCAGACAGCATCGGCACCAGCCAGTTATCCCGCAGCGTATATTCATAAACTAAGCCAAGAATATAGCTTTCGTCGGGCTTCCAGGGGTCGTGCGGGGCGAACGAGGGCCAGAACCACAATGCAAGTAAAGCCAAACAAGCCCACTTCCAATCAATCTTTAAATTCATCCCTTATCCCCCCAGCGCTGCATCAGCTGATGCGGAATTTGGAACTGATCCAATATCCTTGCCACCACAAAATCGACTAAATCGGCGATGGTTTTAGGGTGGTGATAAAAGCCCGGATTAGGCGGCAAGATCACCACTCCCAGCCTTGCTAGCTTCAGCATATTCTCCAGATGCAGCACCGAAAAAGGTGCTTCACGTGGAACAACCACTAATTTTTTGCCTTCCTTAATCATCACATCCGCAGCGCGCTCTAATAAATTATCCGAAGCGCCCACCGCAATCGCCGATAAAGCGCCCATGGTGCAAGGGCAAACAATCATGCCATCGCCAGGGTTAGAGCCGGATGCCATCGGGGCAAACCATTCTTGCTGACCAAAAACTTGCAGCTTTGATTCATCAGTAACGCCGTAACGCTGGCGAAAAAGCACAGCCAGATCAGCCGCGCGCGAAGGCCAGGTTTCATCTAGCTCTTGCTTGGCCACAATTTGCGCCGCCTGGGTATAGAGCACATGCACGGTGCAACCCGCCGCCAGCAAGCATTCCAACGTGCGCAGGCCATAAGGCAGGCCGGATGCGCCGGTAAAAGCCAAAGTTATTGTTTTCATTTAAAACCTATTAAAACGATGCAACACCCAAAGGTCTGTAAACACAGAGAACACGGAGTTTAAAAACAGACCGCAGAGAAAACCAAATCAATTGATAGTTATAACGCTGTGTATTTTTGTAGGGCGGGTGAAACCCGCCAGCCCTATCAACTTAAGCAGAATTCGTAGGTTGGGTTAGCAGTCTGCCTACGAGGTTTACCTCGCCCAGCGATATCTCGCGTAACCCAACCTACGCACTTTTTGAACGTTTCACTCACGAGCCAGCAGCTTTGCTGCAATCACCCCATTTACCACACCAAATACCAAGGCTGCAGCAGCAAACAGGGGCACTAAATGGATGATGCCATTATGCGGAATCAGCCAGAGCCGCGCTAATAAAAGCTGCCCTGCCATATGGGCAAAGGCGGCAACCAGCGAGTGCGATACGGGGCCGAACCAGCGCCTAGGCAAGTGATTCACAGCGGCCAAGGCTAAGAGGCTGCTTAGCCCGCCCATCAAGCTCATAGCAAAACCGGGGGATAAAAAACCGCCCAGCACAATACCACTGCCGATGATTCTGAGCATGGAAATCCACGCAGCATCGCGCCAGCCAAAGCGCCAGAGCGCAATCAGGGTGATGATATTAGCCAGCCCCGGCTTAATACCGGGAATAGGCGAAGGAATGCCCGCCTCCAGCACCGATAAGGCAATCGCCAGCGCGGCATAGCGGGCAATGCGCACATCGTCCAAACTGGGTTTGATACGGATTTCAGTAACTGAGGCTGTCGAATTCATGAGGACGCGAGCCTAAAAGCTCGATGCTGATTCGGTTAGGCAGGCAAATCGCCATTTGGCCAGCCTGATCCAGCCAGCCCATGCGCACACAATATTGGCGCGGGCTGGGGTCACGGCTAATACGTACCCGGCCCGATTTTACTTCTACAGAGGTAAACCCAAGGGGGCCAGCCACTTGCACCGTGCGCTCTGCGTTTAAATCCAGCACGGCAAAGACTTTGCCCGCCTGATAAATACGCACCCGCGTGGCACTCTCCTGCTGCCAGCTCCAAAAGCCCAGATACACCACAAAAGCCAGCGCCAGTAAGGAAAACGGCCAGTCTCCTGGCCACATTACCCTAAGCATCTCCCGATTTCGAGAGGGGCGTATTTCAGGCATGCTGCTCACGGTGCCTAAGCAATACCTGCCGATGCTCAGCAAAGTATGCCGCTAATTGCTCCGCTAAATAAACCGAGCGATGCTGGCCGCCGGTGCAGCCAATCGCTACCGTAATATAGCTGCGATTATCGGCTTCAAACTCTGGCAACCAAGCTTCCATAAATGTTTTGATATGGCTTTGAAAACGCCCAACCACCGCTTGCCGCTCTAAGAAATCAATCACGGGCTGATCTTTACCCGTTAAAGGGCGTAAAGATTTATCGTAATAGGGGTTGGGCAGGCAGCGGGCATCAAACACAAAATCGGCATCCATTGGCAAACCATGCTTAAAGCCAAAAGATTCAAAAATCACCGTGAGTCTGGAGCGGTCCAGCGCCACAAACTGCCGAATCCAGCTGCGTAGCTGATTAGCCGATAAATCACTGGTATCAATACGATGGGCAACTGCGGAGAAATCAGCCAGCATTTCACGCTCTAAGCTAATAGCCTCGGTCACCGTTAATGTGCCACTAGAGAGCGGATGGCTGCGCCTTGTTTCAGAAAAGCGCTTCACCAGAGTGTCGTTATTCGCTTCCAGAAACAGCATTTGCACATCAAGCCCCAGCTCAAACAGGGCTTCAAGATGATTGGGGAAGCTGGCAAAATTATGAGCGCTGCGCACATCAACCGAAATGGCAATTTTGGGATAGCCATCTTCATCCAGTAATGCCGCGGTTTGTGGTAGCAAAGGCGCAGGCAAATTATCGATGCAAAAATAGCCAAGATCTTCTAAAGACTTAAGTGCAACGCTTTTACCCGCCCCTGATAAACCAGACAATAAAATAACCTGCTGCTGTTTCACTCCCCATCCCCATTATTTTGTATATTTTTGTGTAGCTTATATTTTGATTCTTGCATAAACACCCTGCATATTGGGTTAGCGACTTATTCGCCCATCTCCATAAATTTTTGGTGTCTTTCAATAAATTCACGCGTGGAATCAATACCGCGTAATTGCAAAATATAATTTCTAACCGCAGCCTCAACCAAAACCGCTAAATTTCGACCGGCCGCCACAGGAATCACCAGCTTGCGAATCGGCACGCCAAGGATATCTTGTGTGGCCGCCTGCATTTGCAATCGATCCATCGGGGCGACTTTCTCGCCACCCGCCTTGGCCAGATGCATAATCAGCTTGAGTGTTTTACGCGGCCTGACGGCAGTTTCACCGAAAATAGTACGGATATTCAATACGCCAATTCCGCGCACTTCGAGGAAATCACGCAACATCGGCGGGCAGCGCCCTTCCAGCGTTTCCGGATTAGTGCGATAGACCTCAACCACATCGTCTGCCACAAGGCCGTGGCCACGTGAAATCAGCTCCAACGCCAGCTCGCTCTTACCCATCGACGATTCGCCAGTCAGCAAAACGCCCACTTCCAGCACATCCAAAAACACCCCGTGCAGATGCGTAGAAACCGCCAATGCCTTCGAGAGGTAATAGCGTAGTACATCCATCAAATAGGGGGATTGCTCGGGGGAGGTGAGCAGCGGCACATGAAAACGCTCAGAGGCTTCGCGCAGGCAGTCGCCCACAATCTGGCCATTGGCCACAATCACAGCAGCCATTTCATTAGAGAACAGCCGCGCGAGGGATTCTCTTTGCGCCTCGGGGCTAAGCTGCAGCAGATAAACCGTTTCTGCCACCCCAAGCACCTGAATGCGGTTGGGGTGGATAAAATTCAGGTGGCCGACTAAAGAGAGTGTTGGCTTTTGCTCAGATGCATCATTAGATAGCAGATTATTCGCACCCGATTGCCCTGCTACCCACGTCAGTCGCAGCTTCTCGGCGTTATCGATAAAAAGCTGTCTAACTGAAATCTGTGGCATAAGGCTCCCAAGTACTGATTAGCTTCCAGATTTGGCCGGGTTCGGTGGCCGCCAGCAGGCTCTCGCGCAATACTTTATCTGAGAAAAGCTGAGCCAGTTCGGACAAAATTTGCAGATGTAAATCGGTAGCGTGAGCAGGCACCAGCAACACAAATACCAAGGAAACCGGTTTGCCATCAGGCGCGTCATAAGGGATAGGCTCATTAAGCCGTACAAATGCGCCTGTAGCTTCTTTCAAACCTTTAATCCGGCCATGCGGGATGGCAACACCTTGCCCAAGCCCTGTGGAACCAAGCTTTTCCCGGGCAAACAGGCTATCAAAAATAACACTGCGGGCAATACCGTGGCTATTCTCAAACAGAATGCCGACTTGTTCAAAAATACGTTTTTTGCTGCCGACTTCCATATCAAGGAAGACATTTCCGCTAGGCAAAATTTGGGCGATCAAGCTCATTGTAGACAGACCAAAACAGGGACGACACCCATTGTAGCGCCGTCGTTTAAAAACAAAAACGGGAACCTGAGTATTCCGGTTCCCGCTAAGGTGAGAAAAGTCGCTTTATTCAGCGGCAGGCTGGTGCTGCTTAATGGATTCGTTACGATGATCCATCGATTTTTCTTTGTGCTTCACAACTTGTCGGTCTAGCTTATCGGCCAGCAAGTCAATGGCTGCATACATATTTTCATCCGTCGCTTCGACGTGGATATCGCGGCCGCGAACGTGAACGGTTGCTTCAACCTGATGTTGCAGTTTCTCCACGGATAGGATGACATTAACGTCAATTACATTGTCAAAGTGTCGAATGACCCGCTCCATCTTACTGTTTACATACTCACGGATAGATGGGGTCACTTCAAGATGATGGCCACTGATATTCAAATTCATAGGGTTACTCCTTCCGTTGGGGCCTTACAAACTTTTGCGCTGACTTACTGGGTAAATCTGCAACGCTTCACGGTATTTGGCAACGGTGCGCCGGGCTACCACAATACCTTGAGCGGATAATGCTTCTGCCAATACGCTATCACTTAAAGGTTTTTTCTTATCTTCTTGCTGCACCATCTGCTTGATCAATGCTTTGATCGCTGTAGCAGAACACTCTCCTCCGGCATCCGTATCAACATGGCTACCGAAGAAAAACTTAAATTCATATAGGCCACGCGGCGTAAGCATATATTTTTGCGTGGTTACCCTAGAAATAGTCGACTCATGTAAATCTAGCTCTTCGGCGATATCTCTGAGCACTAGCGGGCGCATCGCCACTTCACCGTGTTCAAAAAATGCGCGCTGCCGTTCTACAATCGCTGTGGCTACTCGCAAAATGGTATCAAATCGCTGCTGCACACTTTTTACTAACCAACGTGCTTCTTGTAACTCTCGCGCTAAATGGCCGCCATCGCCTTTTTGTAAGATATCTGCATAAAGGCGATTCACGCGCAATTTAGGCATCGAAGCATCGTGTAATCTAACCCGCCAAACACCGCGTACTTTTTGTACAACGACATCAGGGCTTACATATCTAGGCGATGCTACAGACCATTGTGCGCTTGGCCTAGGGTTTAAACTTACAATCAATTCTTGCGCTGCTTTTAACTCAGCATCCTCGCATTTAAAAGCCCGTTTAAGCCTAGTGTAGTCCCGGCCAGCTAATAAATCGAGTGAATTTTCGGCAATCTGCAAGGCTAAATCACGGGCGGCGCTCACTGGCTTCTGGCGCAATTGTAAGCATAAACAATCAGCGGTATCTCTTGCTCCAATTCCCAAAGGCTCTAAATGCTGTAAGCGAATTAAAGCAATTCTTAAGTCATCAAGTTCGAGTTCATAATCTTGGATAAGTTCCTCTGGCAGCTGAGAAAAGACATCTTCTAAGGATTGAGAAAGAAACCCATCTTCATCCAATGCCTCAATCAGCATCAATAACAAGGACTTATCCCGATGCGACAAAGGCAGCAAACCTGCTTGCTGCAGCAAGTATTCGCGTAAATCTAAATCGCGGGCGATATTGCTGGCCGGATCAAAATCATCGTCATCATCCGAGCTCCCGTGGCTTGTGCCTTCCCAGCGTAAACCATCGTCTTCACCCATTTCCCACTGCGGCTCTGCTTGCTCTGCCTCGCCAGCAGCGGCTTCTTCGCCACGCTCCAATAACGGGTTTTCGCTCAGATACTGTTCAAGCTCTTGTTGAAACTCAAGAGTGGAAAGCTGCAGCAGCTTGATAGCCTGCTGCAACTGAGGAGTAAGATTAAGTTGCTGGGATAACCGCAGCTGCAGGGTTTGTTTCATTTACATGCGGAAATGTTCACCGAGATAGACCCGACGCACACTTTCATTTTCTACAATATCTTTCGGAGCACCAGACGCCATCACCGCACCTTCGGAGATGATGTAGGCACGATCGCAAATACCAAGGGTTTCACGCACATTATGATCAGTGATCAAGACACCGATTCCACGTTGCTTTAAAAAACCAATAATACGTTGAATATCCATCACAGCAATCGGGTCTACCCCTGCAAATGGCTCATCCAGCAAGATAAAACGCGGGCTGGCGGCCAAGGCACGGGCAATTTCTACCCGGCGACGCTCGCCCCCTGATAAGCCCATTGCACCTGCATCACGCAAATGATCAATGTGCAAATCGTGCAGCAGCTCATCAAGCCGGGCGTTTATTTCATCGCGATTTTTACAATGCAATTCAAGCACTGCAGTGATATTTTGTGCCACTGTCATTTTACGAAAGATAGACGCTTCTTGTGGCAAGTAGCCTAAACCTCGCCGCGCCCGCTGATGAATGGGTAAATGGCCGATATCCTCGCCATCCAGCGTAATACGCCCGCCATTCATCGCGACCAGACCCACAAGCATATAAAAACTGGTGGTTTTACCCGCGCCATTAGGGCCAAGCAAACCTACCACTTCTCCACTTGAAATTTCCATAGTGACATCACGCACCACGGTTCTTTTTCCGTAACGTTTTTCTAGCTGCTCCGCTCGTAAAGAACTACTCATGGTGCAGGTGCCTTTTTCGGTGTAATCACGATATTGACGCGCCCGCCGCTCTCTGGTTTGCTCTGCGCTTGATAGGCTTCATTGTTTAAATCGTAAGTAATCAAATCGCTATGAATTTGATCTTCCCCACGTTTCACCCATGCCTTATCAATCAACTTAAGAATGCCGGTGCGCCCGTCATAATCAAAACGCTGCGCTTCGGCATCCACCCAATCATTACCGCCATCCATTTTCTGCCGAAAGCGAACCGGCCCGCCATTGCCAGCAACAAATTGATTGCCCGCCTCATCCTGACGTACCGTCAGCTTATCAGCCCGAATGCTGAGTGTGCCTTGGGTCAGCACCACATCTTTGCTACAAACGCTAGCCTGCGTTTTTTGATTCATTACACAATTTGCAGCAACAATATTGATCTGTTTTTCCCGGTCTGCTTTTTCTGCATATACAGAGCCTGCCAGCAGCATGAGTAAAACAACTTTAACGGGTGCGAATCGGCTCATAGCTCATCCTGACTTTAGATTTAAGTTCTAGCGTTTCAGCCTTGGAATCAGCAATAAAACCGACTGATTCAATAACATACGTGCCCATCACTGCGATTGCCGGCGCTTCTGAGCTGGCAAGTCCTTCCTGCGGTAAAACGCGCATATCACGCCCATTAATCGTTAACTCTGCTTGCGTAGCACTGGCCGATCTAACCATTTTAACCATGCCGGGAAACCAGACTTCACTCCCCTGTTTTATTGATTTAGCACGCTCGCCAGTGACTTCTAAACGAGGCTGATCAGGGGCGGTATAGCGTAAATGTGGTTTTTCCAGCCAGGTGATATCGCCAGCGGGCAAATGAGAAACATGGGTGGCGGTTAGCAAAGACAAGGGGCGTCCATCTTCACCAAAACGCACTGCAGTGGCTTTATCTACTAGCATATCGGGCTGATTTGCATTAATTGCAACCGCAGAGCCAGGTAAACTTGCCGCTCTATCGAGCAGCCAAGTCAGGCTACCCAACAAAACAACAAGGGCCAGCGGTAGCAGGCGAGTAGTCCCCGGCACTGCCATCAGGCGAGGTAAGGCGCCATAGCGGCATCAAACGTACCTTGTGCTTGCATCAGGTATTCGCATACTTCGCGCACGGCTCCCCGCCCACCCGAGCTGCCCGTAATATAGTGAGCATGTTTACGCACTAACTCCGGAGAATCAGGCACCGCTACCGCAAAAGCGACTCTGCGCATCACCGGAAGATCAATCACATCGTCGCCCATAAAACCACAGACATCCTGGCCAACTCCAGCGGCTAGCAGTAAATCTTCATAGCTTGCCCGCTTATCGTGAGCGCCCTGATAAAGAAAATCCACCCCCAGATCTTTGGCACGTTTCTCAACTAGCAAAGAAGTACGGCCGGTAATAATGGCTAATTTCACACCGCTGGCGCGTAACATTTTTAGCCCGTGACCATCCAGCGAGTTAAAAGCTTTTAGCTCTTCACCCGCATCGCTGTAATACAAGCTGCCATCGGTCATCACACCATCAACGTCAAAAATCATTAAGCGCACCGCTTTTGCCATATCAGTCATTATTATTTTCCTATTTGTCATTTAGCTGCTTTTGGCACTTTTTAAAACGGGAATAACAGCCTGCTGCAATCCCACACAAGCCTGCTCCGCGCTATATATGTGCATTTTAAACCACTCGTGCTCGCAGCAGGTCGTGCATATTAATCGCCCCGACCAGCACACCCGCATCCAGCACCAATAAACCATTCACACGGCGTGCATCCATTTGCTGAACAGCCTCCGCGGCTAATTTACCCGCCTCAATCGTGGCAGGAGCTAAGGTCATTACGCTGGAGACCGAAGTATCACGTACATCGACGCCCTGATCCAGTGCGCGGCGCAAATCGCCATCGGTAAAGATGCCCATCAATTTACCTGCAGCATCCACCACCGCGGTCATACCCATGCCTTTCTTGCTGATTTCCAGCAGCGCATCGCGCAATAACACATCGTGCTGCACTACAGGCAAAGCATCACCGGTATGCATTAAATCGCGCACGAGCACCAATAAACGCCGACCTAAGCTGCCGCCCGGATGCGATAAGGCAAAGTCTTCAGCCTGAAAGCCGCGCGCTTCCAGCAGGGCCACAGCCAGTGCATCGCCCAAGGCAAGTGCCGCCGTAGTACTTGCGGTAGGCGCCAGATTCAGCGGGCAGGCTTCTTGCACCACACCCGAATCAAGATGCACGGTCGATTGTTTACTTAAAGTAGATTCAGCATTGCCCGTCATGGCAATCAAAGGAAGGCCTAAGCGTTTTAGGCTTGGCAGCAGGGCAATCACTTCATCGCTTTCACCCGAATTAGACAAAGCCAGCACCACATCACTGCGGGTGATCATTCCTAAATCACCGTGTGCCGCTTCGGAAGGGTGAACAAAAAAAGCAGGAGTGCCAGTACTGGCCATGGTGGCTGCTATTTTTTTAGCAATATGCCCCGACTTGCCAATCCCGATCACGATCACCCGCCCCTGGCAGGAAAGAATCAGCTCGCACGCTTTAACAAACTGATCATTCATTCGCTCGGCCAGCGCGAAAACAGCATCAGCCTCAACCCGTAGCACGCGACGAGCGCACTCGAGGATAAATTCAGCATTTTTCATATGCGCGAAAGTATAAGAGAAGCAGGCCCTCTCCCGCCACCTGCGTCTGCTGGCAATATGCCAATCAGGATCAATCTTCTTGCAAATACTACCTTCAACGGCTTGCTGCCAGCAGCCTGCCGAACTAAAAACGGATCGACTGCGAGGGTAAAAGGTAGTACCTGAAATGAAAAAAACGCTAGGATGTAACCCTCCACTTTTAATTCACAAGAGAAAAACGAACTCAGCCTATGTCCATTCAACTATCTTCGCTCTTGCTCTTGCTTGCCGCAGCCGTTTTAACGGTGGTGCTTTGCCGTCGCCTAAAGCTGCCAGCCATGCTTGGCTACCTAGTTGTTGGCTTATTAATTGGCCCCCATGCCCTTGGCTTTATTGCCAGCAGCGATGAGGCCACTCATCTGGCCGAGTTTGGTGTCGTTTTTTTGATGTTTACATTGGGACTGGAATTTAATCTTGCCCGGCTCAATGCCATGCGCCGCATCGTATTTGGCTTGGGTGCAATGCAAGTCATGAGCATGCTGGCTGTCGTCATGGTGATTTGCCTGCTGGCCGGCTTAGACTGGAAAGTAGGCTTGGCCCTAGGTGGAGCGCTCTCGATGTCATCCACCGCGATGGCGTCTAAATTACTGGCTGATCGCAATGAGCTGCATTCTGCACAGGGACAAAACGCCATCGGCATTTTGCTATTTCAAGACTTAGCCGTTGTCCCTTTCCTGATTATGATTCCCGTACTCAGCTTTCCGGGCAATGAATTGCTAATGGCACTGGGTTTTGCCGCACTAAAGATTATTGTGGTGTTGCTGGTTTTGCTCTACTTCGGGCAAAAGCTGATGCGGCCTTGGTTCAATATCGTAGCCAGACAGCATTCCAGTGAGCTTTTTATGCTCAACTTGCTTTTGGTTACTTTAGGAATCGCCTGGATCACCGAGCTTGCGGGCTTATCACTGGCTCTGGGCGCTTTTCTGGCGGGTATGCTGATTGCCGAAACAGATTTTCGCTATCAGGTTGAAGACGATGTGCGCCCATTCCGGGATCTGCTGCTTGGGCTATTTTTTGTAACCGTTGGCATGAATCTGGATTACTCCGTGCTACTTACTCAATGGTGGCGGGTCCTACTGGTATTAGCACTGCTTGGTCCCGGCAAGATTTTAATGATTGCTGGGCTCTCCAGACTATTTGGCAGCACACCCGGAGCCGCCTGGCGCACCGGCTTTACCATAGGACAAGGGGGCGAATTCGCTTTTGTCATGCTGGCGCTCGCCTCTAAGAGCGCACTCTTACCCGAAAGCATTTTACAAACCACCATCGCCGGCATTGTTTTATCGATGCTGATCACCCCGTTTTTAATTCAGCATTCCGATAAATTAGTATTGCGCCTCGCCCGCTCAGAATGGATGAATCTGGCCGCTAATTTGCATCAGGTGGCCGTGCGCAGCATGCAAAGCCAAGGCCACGTAATCCTCTGTGGCTATGGCCGCAGTGGCCAATCTCTGGCCCGGATATTAAGCCAGGAAGGAATAGGTTTTTTTGCGCTGGATTTAGACCCGGATATGGTGCGCGAAGCCGCGGCCGCTGGCGATTCCGTCGTTTATGGCAATGCAGCCAAGCGAGAAGTACTGATCGCCGCAGGCTTAATGCGGGCTAGCGCCATTGTGGTGACTTACGCCGAAACCCATTCCGCCATGCAGATTTTAGAAATCGTACACTCCATCCGCCCGGAGCTGCCGGTGATTATTCGCACTCAGGACGATAGCGATATCGATAAGCTCAAAAACGCAGGCGCCACCGAAGTAGTGGCAGAAATCATGGAAGGCAGCCTGATGCTGGCCTCCCATACGCTGATGCTGCTGGGCGTGCCATTAAATAAAGTCGTCCACCGCGTGCGTGAAGTTCGTGAAGCCCGCTACCAGCTGCTACGCGGCTTTTATCGCGGTGTAAGCGAAGACGCCGACGATAGCGACCGGCCCCAGCCGCGTTTACACACCATCTACTTAGCCAACGATGCCGCTGCCGTTGGTAAGCACCTTGGCGAGCTCAAACTAGAAAGCCTTCATATCGAAGTACGCAGCGTACGCCGCCGCAATATGCCCCCCACCCAGCCAGATGCCAGCTTTGAATTACAAGCAGGCGATATTCTGGTGATTCTAGGAGAAAGCGATAATCTGGCGGCGGCAGAGATGCTTATTTTGCAGGGAAGTTAAAAAAACATTTTGCGCTTTAAAACGCGGCATTAAAGCTGTAAAAACATTGACTTACAGCGCATACAAGCTGACCATACACTGTCGTAGTTCTGTTTCACAAAGATAGAATTGCGAAGCCAGATAGCGGACTAACACACCGCCGCTTGCATCCTTATCAAGGAGGTCTGTATGCGTAGTCATTGCCTTACCCAACTTGCCTTACTATCCGCCACTCTCTTGAGTCTGCCCTCTGCGGCAGAAATCAGCCCCGAGCTACAGAAAACTGCCAGCCAGGCTATGCTCTTGCAACTGCAACCCACCGTACAGCAGGGCGTTCTGGTCGAAATCCAAAAAATACATCCTGATAAACTCTGGATTTTGGGCAGTGCCACCCTCATCCTGCCCTCGCACCTTGACGATGTACCCGAAACACGGCTCTTTATGGCGCAATACATAGCCAACCACTGGCGGGTAGCGATCGAGGGTAGCGAGCAATATGGGCAACTGCTGGAACAAGCACCTGATGCGCTCTTTGCCCCCAATGAAAGAAAGCTGCTTCTGCAATCCCAGAGCGTGAATCAGCGCCAGAAACGCAGTGCTCCGCTGGCGGAAGTGCAGACAGGGCTTGGCCTGCCTTGGGCAGAAGGCACAGCATGGCGGCTAACCGGCGGGCCGCATGGCGATGATCAGACCAGCCGTCCTTTTAATTCTCTGGATTTTGCAGGCGGCAATGGCAGAGTGGAGGCTCCACGTGACGGGCTGATTTATCAAAGCTGCTTACGTAATGGAAGCGGGCTGATTACCCTTGTCCACGATAATGGCTTTACCAGCAGTTATTACCATATGGAAAACCTGACCAATCTGAGCAATGGTGCGGCGGTCAGCAAAGGCACTTATCTGGGGAAAATCGGCATGGGCCTGCCTTGCGGCGGCTCCACCACAGGGCCACACGTCCACTTCGCCCTTAAGCAAGGCAGTAATAAAACACCGGTCGATGGCAAAATGATCGGAGGCTGGTCATTCCGCGAAGGCAATGCGCCTTATCAAGGCTATGCCTCACGCAATGGCCAGCGGGTCAATGTGGGTGGTGAATTAATCAACTTTGGCGGCGGCAGCTCCCTGCCTTCCGGCAAAGTAACGCCGGGCAATAATGAGAGCACAGTTAATCTGCGCCAGTCTCCATCACTCAGCTCAGCCATTGTTGGCTCCTTGCAAAGAGGCGAAATCGCCACCATTGCCTGCACCGCTCAAGGCGATTGGGTAGATGGCGTATGGGGGCGCACTCAGCTTTGGAACCGTTTAAGCGCAGGCAGCTGGATCAGCGATGGCTTTATTGATACAGGCAGTAACCAAGCCGTAGCACCGCCTTGCTAAATCACAAAAAAAATCCACGCAGATGCGTGGATTTTTTTGGCAGGTGCGCCGTAACTATCGCCGGTTAAATTTAGGCCGCTTACCTAATTTAACGGGTAACAGCACCGGTTTTCCCCTGCGAAACACCTGCATTTCTACTTCTTCATCAGGCTTAAAGGCTGCAATCAGATTAAGCATCGCTGATGCATTCTGCACCTCTGCACCGCCAATTTTAAGCAATACATCCCCTGGCTTCAGGCCTGCCCTATCCGCAGGGCCACCACGAACAACACCGGCAATCAAAGCCCCTCCAGCCTCTTTCAAATTAAAAGATGCTGCCAATTCTGGTGTTACTTCCTGCATTTCTACGCCTAACCAACCGCGCGTTACACTGCCGTCTTTAATCAGCGCATCCATAATTTGGCGAATAGTCGAAGCAGGAATAGCAAAACCAATCCCTAAAGAGCCCCCCGTTTTGGAGTAAATGGCGGTATTAATACCGATTAAATTACCCTTAGTATCAATTAAAGCGCCGCCAGAATTACCCGGATTAATAGGCGCATCGGTTTGAATAAAGTTTTCAAATGTATTGATGCCTAATTCAGAGCGCCCCAAGGCGGAGACAATACCCATCGTTACGGTTTGCCCCACCCCGAATGGATTACCAATGGCCAGCACTACGTCGCCGATTTCTGCCTTGCTGGTGTCAGCAAAAGTAATCGCGGGTAAGTGATCCAGCTCAATTTTAATCACGGCCAGATCGGTATCCGGGTCAGCCCCGATCAATTTGGCAGACGCCGTACGCCCATCTGACAAAGCCACTTCTATCTCATCCGCCGACTCCACCACATGATTATTCGTGATGATGTAGCCCTGATTAGAAACAATCACCCCCGAGCCTAAGCTTGAAGCGCGCTGCTCTTCCCCACCTAAGCGATCCCCGAGGAAACGCCGGAAACGGGGATCTTTAAACAAAGGCGGCAGCTGCGTTTTCACTTCCTTGGCGGTGTAGATATTTACTACCGATGGCATAGCACGCTTCGCAGCAGGGCTATATGACGACACCACAGGAGCCGAAGCCGCTTCTGTATGGCTTTGCTGCACCATCACCACAGGAGCAGGAGGCGCGGGAGGATGAACCAAATCAGGACGAAGTAAGGCCACTAAGAACCAGACAGCAAGACCTGCGGTGGTAGTTTGTGCGAAAATTAACCAAAGTTTTTTCATGTTTTCCAAGGCGCTGTTGATATGCCCATAGCACGACAAGATCTAGAAAATTATATCGGACAACTGCTGCTCGTAGACACTTGGCGTGACTACTGCCCAAATGGCCTGCAAATTGAAGGCCGAAAAAACGTACAGCGTATTGTAACTGGCGTCACTGCCTCACAGGCATTGATTGATGCTGCAATTGACTTAAATGCCGATGCCTTACTAGTGCACCACGGCTTTTTCTGGAAAGGTGAAAACGCCTGTATTACACGCAACAAAAAGACCCGCATCGCCAAGCTATTAGCCAATGACCTTAATTTACTGGCCTACCACCTGCCGCTTGATGCTCACCCAACCCTAGGCAATAACGCACAACTTGGCAAAAAATTAGGCCTTATTGGCTCTGGTCGCTTTGGAGATCAGCAACTCGGCTGGCTTGGCGAGCTTGAAACTCCGCTGACTTTGGCAGAATTTACACTGCAAATTGATGCGCAATTACAACGCCTCCCCCTTGTCATTGGCCCTGCTGAGCAAATTATCAAGAGGGTGGCTTGGTGCACGGGTGGCGCGCAAAGTTTCTTCCATGAAGCCGCTCATTTAAACATCGATTGCTTTATCACCGGTGAAGCATCCGAATTTGTAACCCACTTAGCCCGTGAAAGCGGAGTGAGCTATATCGCCGCAGGCCATCATGCTACCGAGCGCTATGGCATTGAAGCATTGGGGCAACACTTAGCCAGCCAATATGGGCTAGAACATATTCATCTTGACCTAGAGAATCCCGTCTAATGAAACGTTTTTTAATCTCCCTAGCCACCTTAGCCCTGCTCTCTGCATGCGCCAGCTCCCCGGCCCCCCAAACACCGAGCACGTCGCCCTTTCCCGACGCAAGCAAACCAATCCCAGCAAATACGCCAGATGCCAGCTTAGCTTTACCCAGTATTGTGATCAAAGAGCGACAAGCTCGCGCTATTTTTGATGACATCGTGCAATACCGAAAACAAAAAGGCATGCAGCTCAAGCGCAGAACAGCTCAGCGTCTAGAATTCAGCATGCAAATTCCGAATGTCACGCAGGCAACCGAAGCTAGAATGAGCTATCAGATTGCACAAGTTGACGGCGGTTTGCAGCTTTCTGCCCGCGTTTGGCAAATTACTGCGCCCGGTACTTCACGTGAAAGTGTCAGCGAAATTACATCGGCTGTCGCCGATAAAATCGCTGAAGAATTGCAGACTTACGCTCGTTCTAAGCCCTAAGCCTAGGCACGGGCAAGAAAGATTATCGAAGACATGCGCGCAAAGCTTTAAGTTCCCCTGTCGTTTCAGGTAGAATTTGGTGGTTTTAGCCGTCAATCAGGGATTGGGTTATGAGTGACCAGCAAGTAGATAACAGCAAACGGCGATTCCTGCTGATCGCCACGGGTGTAGCCGGAGCGGTAGCAGGGGCGGGTGTAGCCACGCCTTTTATCGCCAGTTTTTTTCCTTCCGAGCGAGCCAAGGCCGCGGGTGCCCCCGTAGAATTGGATATCAGTAAGCTTGAACTGGGCCAGCAAGTGACCACCGAATGGCGGGGTAAGCCGGTTTGGGTTGTAAAACGCACGCCTGAAATGCTGGCTAACTTACCAAAGCTCGACGGTAAGCTAACCGATCCAAAATCATTAGGCAGCGATCAACCAGAATATTGCAACAACGCAGTACGTTCAATTAAGCCTGAAATTTGGATTGCACTAGGCGTCTGTACGCACTTGGGCTGTTCGCCAACCTTCCGTCCGGATCTGGCTCCTGCCGATTTAGGCCCAGAATGGTTAGGGGGCTTTTACTGCCCATGCCATGGCTCCAAATTCGACCTCGCTGGCCGCGTATATTCTGGCGTTCCAGCTCCGAAAAACCTCGACATCCCACCGCACAAGTACCTTACCGAAGCGCGGTTGTTGATTGGCGACGATAAATAGAGGCTGACCCATGAGCAAAGCACAAGAAATAGGGCAGCAGGCCCTCAACTGGGTTGACGAGCGATTCCCGCTTACGTCAACCTGGAAAGCACATATTTCCGAATACTACGCACCAAAAAACTTTAATTTCTGGTATTTCTTTGGTTCTTTGGCGATGTTGGTACTGGTGATTCAAATTGTCACCGGCATTTTCCTCACCATGAACTACAAGCCAGACGGCTCTTTAATTCCGGGCACGAATATCTCTGTCGCTTTTGCTTCTGTCGAGTACATCATGCGGGATGTGGCCGGCGGCTGGCTGATTCGCTATATGCACTCTACTGGCGCATCGATGTTCTTTGTGGTGGTTTACCTGCATATGTTCCGCGGCTTAATTTATGGTTCTTACCAAAAACCGCGTGAGTTAATCTGGGTATTCGGCATGATGATTTATCTATGCCTGATGGCCGAAGCATTCTTAGGCTATTTGCTGCCTTGGGGGCAGATGTCATTCTGGGGTGCTCAGGTTATTGTTAACTTGTTTGCTTCAATCCCTGTGATCGGCCCCGATTTATCGGTACTGATTCGTGGTGACTTTGTGGTGTCTGATGCCACACTAAACCGCTTCTTTGCGCTGCATGTGATTGCGCTGCCACTGGTTATTCTGGCATTGG
This sequence comes from Janthinobacterium sp. B9-8, assembly GCF_000969645.2. Lineage (NCBI taxonomy): Bacteria > Pseudomonadati > Pseudomonadota > Betaproteobacteria > Burkholderiales > Oxalobacteraceae > Janthinobacterium > Janthinobacterium sp. B9-8. The sequence continues at coordinate 4,136,414 of NZ_CP014222.1, read as the reverse complement.
TTGTAGCTCACATTGTTGCTCTGCACGAAGTAGGCTCGAACAACCCTGACGGCGTTGAAATTAAGAAAAAGAAAGATCCTAAGACAGGTATTCCACTCGACGGGATTCCTTTCCACCCTTATTACACCGTTAAAGATATCTTCGGTGTATCGGTGTTCTTAGCCGTATTCAGCGCAATTATCTTTTTTGCGCCGGAAATGGGCGGCTACTTCCTTGAGCACCCGAACTTTGATCCGGCAGATGCACTGAAAACTCCTGCACATATTGCACCGGTTTGGTACTTCACCCCGTTTTACGCCATCTTGCGCGCTGTACCATCCTTCTTTGGTACACAAGTTTGGGGCGTACTGGCCATGGGTGCGGCAACGATGATTATTGCCGCTTTACCTTGGCTGGATAAATCCCCCGTGAAGTCAGTTCGCTACCGTGGCCCGATTTACAAAACCATGCTGGCTTTGTTTGTGATTGCCTTTGTTGGCCTGGGTATCTTGGGCGCATTACCTTCGACCAATGTGCGTACTGTGATCGCACAGGTGCTGTCGGTAATCTACTTTGTCTTCTTCTTGGCCATGCCGTATTACACCAAGATTGATAAAACCAAGCCGGTTCCTGACCGCGTAACGATGCACTAAGAGGAGGACACCATGAAAAAGATACTCAATACACTGCTGTTTACCCTCTTAGCCAGCGTCAGCTTTGGCAGCCATGCCGCGACTGGTGGTATTCATCTAGATAAAGCGCCGATTAATCTGCGCGATACCGAAAGCCTGCAACGGGGTGCGCAAACCTTCGCCAATTACTGCCTATCCTGTCACGGTGCGGTAGCGATGCGCTACAACCGCCTGCAAGACATCGGCCTGACGGAAGACCAGATCGAAACCAATCTGATGTTCCCTACCGAAAAAATAGGTGATTTGATGAAGGTGTCGATGCAAGCCAAAGACGCCAAAGTTTGGTTTGGTTCAACCCCGCCAGATCTATCAGTGATCTCGCGCTCACGTGGTGCAGATTACCTCTACACCTATCTGCGCAGCTTTTACCGTGACAGTGCTCGGCCTACTGGCTGGAACAACCTAACATTCCCGGATGTAGGGATGCCGAATGTCTTGTGGGATTTGCAAGGACAGCAGGTGTTAGAAGTTGAAGGCGAACACAAAAAGCTGAAGCTTGTTAAATCAGGCAGCCTCACCAAAACTGCAGAAAATGGCGAATTTGATCAAACCGAATTCGACCATCGCGTTGCTGATCTGGTGAACTATATGGTTTATATGGGCGAACCAGGCCAAGTTAAACGAGAGCAAATTGGCTATGGCGTGTTGCTATTCCTCTTGTTCTTTATGATTCCAATTAGCTATATGCTAAAAAAAGAATACTGGCGCGATATTCATTAAACGCACTATGTATTGATAAAAAAGCGGACAGGGCAACCTGCCGCTTTTTTTATTGCTTTGTTCTATAAAACATCGCCTATTAAATATACTTCTAATAAATCCTAATAAAAAACAAATCGCATACCTGCCAAAATGATTGATTGTCCTTTTAAAAAAGCACAAGCAAGTCTGATCCCCGCTTAAGTAGCAAACCATTTAATGCTTATGACATAAAAAAATCAGCACAAATCCAAAACTTACTCTTCCCAATTAACAAAACGATCATTTCAAACAAAATTAAACAGATACTTACCAGCCATAGTACTTAAGAAAATAGTAAATAAATGGCTAGCAAAATCTGCTTATGATTCTATAAATATGAGACGACCTTAAATAATTGATAAAAAAACAACAGCCCACCCCTTATGCATGAGTGTGGCACTTTCAATTATGAAAGTATTTTTTAGTCCGCGCTCGTCCTAGGGGGGTGCTGTGGCAAATATAGCGACCATCTTAAATATCTGTGACGACCCGGAGCAGCTTCAATTCAGCTCGGAATTATTGAATTCGGCGGGCTATATGGTTATTGAAGCTAAAGACGCCAACAAAGCCCTCACTCTTTGCTCGCAGCATATTGACTTGGTCATCGTGCACAGCCAGCCCCGATCATTACCTCCCCCTTGCTGCAAGCTCGCCAGCGAACTGACTTTGGGCGTCCCCATGTTGCTGCTTCATGGGGAAGAACCCGCTTGCTTATCATGCAGCGACAAAGCACACACCACCACATTACGCTGGCCCTGTGACCCCGGCTCGCTGATAAGCACGCTAGAACAGCTGCTCAAGCAACATGCTGTACCAAGATCACTGCCACTAGGACATACTTTAAAAAACAACCCTGTTACATCGCCCCCTCAAGTACAAGACCCGCTATCAGCGCTTGCTTATTCAGAGCAACCATTAGAGCTATTTAAGCGCGCCGTAGAATCCTCAGCCAATGCCGTCATGATTAGCGATTCGCGGATCGACACCCACCCCGTTCTATATGTAAACCCCGCCTTTGAAAGAATCACCGGTTACAGTGCTACAGAAATGATTGGCCACAATGGCCGGCTCCTGCTCGGCAATAAACTCGACCAGCCAGAGTTGGAAGTCATACGCCGTATCCTGCGTAATCACGGCACAGGCCATTCTATTTTGCAGTGTTTTCGCAAAGATGGGTCCCCCTTTGCCAATGAGCTTTTTATCGCGCCATTGCTGGATGAACAAGGTAAAACCAGCCACTACATCAGCATATTTAATGATGTAAGCGAAAGGCTGCGTCGAGAAACCCAACTGGCTCAGCTGGCTACTCATGACCCGCTCACAGGGCTGGCAAACCGCGCCTTACTTAATGACCGGCTGGCATGCGCCATTACCCGCAGCCAGCGCTACGACAGCATTGCGGCTATTTTATTAATTGATCTGGATCGGTTTAAAAATATCAACGATAGCCTGGGGCATGCTGTCGGCGACATCTTGCTGAAACTGGTTGCCACGCGGCTAGAATCGCTTATGCGTGCCGGTGATACCGTTGCCCGCATGGGAGGTGATGAATTTGCCATCGTCACCGATCTGGTGGCCAAAGAAGATGCAGCCACAGTCGCCAGAAAAGTATTAAGTACCCTGTCTGCCCCTTACACCATCGAGCAGGCCGAGCTATTTGTAACGCCCAGCATTGGTATCAGCTTTTCTCCGGACGATGGCATGGATGCAGATTCATTATTGCGCCGGGCTGATGTTGCTCTTTACCAAGTCAAAGAAAATGGCCGTAATCATTTCCGCTTTTTTGCACCAGAAATGAATCAGCGTGCCACCCGGATTCTAGAAATGGAATCCGCCTTAAGAAATGCCTTGGTACGGAATGAATTTGAACTCTATTACCAACCCAAAATAGACCTTTTTTCTGGCGCGCTTGTCGGAGCAGAAGCCTTAATCCGCTGGCAACACCCAGAGATGGGGCAAATACAGCCGATTCAATTTATTCCTTTTGCCGAAGAATCAGGCATGATTTTGCCTATTGGAGAATGGGTACTGAATGAAGCGTGCAAGCAAGCTAAAAAGTGGCACGAAAAACTTCCGCTCTCAATCGCCGTTAATTTATCTGCGCTACAATTCCGGCAAGACAATATTGTAGAAATCATCACTGCCGCTTTGCAAAATGCCCAACTAGACGGCAAATATTTAGAGCTAGAGCTAACCGAGTCCGTTGTCGTACAAAATCTGGATGCCGCAATTGTCTACTTAAAGCGGCTCAAACAGCTAGGTGTAACGCTGGCAATGGATGACTTTGGCACAGGTTATTCAAGCCTGAGCTATCTGAAGCAATTCCCTTTTGACACCCTTAAAATAGACAGATCATTTATTCAAAACGTCATTACCGAGCCTAATGATGCAATGATTGCCATTGCCATTATCAGCATGGCGCATAGTATGCGATTAAATGTAGTGGCCGAAGGGGTAGAAACAGAAAGCCAGATGCACTTCCTACACCGCCAGAATTGTGACCAGATCCAAGGATATTATTTTTCTAAGCCACTCACTGCAATCGCATTTGATGAATTTATCAGCCAAACGCGGCAACACCCGTTTCAAAACTCAATCACTGAGAGTGCCCCCCGCAGCCTGCTGCTGGTTGATGATGAACAAGATATTCTGAATGCACTCAAACGATTATTTCGTCGCAGTGGCTATCTGATTTTTACCGCAACTTCGGCCGCCGAGGCACTCGAATTACTCGGGCTAAATTCTATTCAGGTCATTATTTCTGACCAGCGCATGCCCCATATGAATGGTTCAGATTTTCTTGGGCGTGTGCGCGAGCTTTATCCACACACCGTCAGAATTATGCTCTCTGGCTATACCGAGCTCAGCGCGCTCACCGATGCCATCAATAGTGCGGGTATTTTTAAATTTCTGACCAAGCCTTGGGAAGATGAGGATTTATTAGATGAAGTGCGGCACGCATTTGCCTACTATGATCAAAGAATGAATAACAACAGAATAAAATCGGACAATTAGCGTGCTGTTCTATTTAAACAAAACCCGATATCCATCGCCAAGGAGTTCGATGATGGCTATATTTAGTTACTGGAAAAGAATTAGCTTACAAAGCCGCTTTTATATTTTACTTTTTCACTGTATGACAGGCGCTTTAATTCTAGGATATATCGCCCTGTGTGCCTCTGATGGCCGCCTGAGCTTGGATGCCGCCAAACTCAGAATGACCGGCACTTTTATTGTCATACTGATCAGTGCTCTGATACTTATCTCTTTACTCAGCAATAGTGTTGTACAAGCAATGTCAGATATTTATGAAGGCTTAAACCAGATCAATGACCATCACGATTGGAATATGCGTTTAAAAGTATATGGTAACGATGAATTCAGTAAACTCTCGGATCAACTCAATTATTTATTTGCCAATATGGAACAACTCGACCTAAAAATAAAAGCCAAAACTATACATTTGGAAGAAATGAATAAGCAATTACGTGAAGAAATGGAAACCAGACAACAAATAGAAATGCAACTGGAAAAAAAAACCGAAGCACAAGCTTTACTGATTGAGCGTCTTGAAACAACACAAATTCAACTCGCCCAAGCAGAAAAAATGGCATCGATAGGGCAACTTGCCGCAGGGGTTGCACATGAAATCAACAATCCAATTGGCTTTATTAGCTCAAATTTAAATACACTTAATGACTACACAACAAAATTAATTTCCGCGCTCGACGAATATGAAAACAATGAAAAAATAAGCAAAGAAACCAAACAGAGTATTATCAAAAAACATGATTTAGTTTTTATTTGTGAAGATTTTCCTGAATTAGTTAAAGAATCTAAAGACGGACTAGAGCGGGTCAAAGTAATTGTACGTGATTTAAAAGATTTCTCCCATGTAGACTCAGGAGAATGGATGCCAGTTGATATCAATAAATCCATCGACAACACCATTAGCATGGCAAAGAATGAAATAGAATCAAAAGCTAAAATAATATTAGATTATGCAGAATTACCAAAAGTAGAAATTATTGGATCACAATTTAACCAAGTTATTCTTAATTTACTAACGAATGCCGCACAAGCCATCGATTCATTCGGAAAAATCCTTGTCCGTACACGCTTGCACGATAATAATATTTATGTAGATGTACGTGATACTGGCAGCGGAATTCCTCCCGAAAATATGACCCGTATATTTGATCCGTTTTTTACAACCAAACCGGTTGGAAAAGGAACCGGGCTTGGCCTTTCATTAGCATTTGGCCTAATGAAAAAAATGCATGGTGAAATCAGTGTAAAAAGTGAAGTAAACAAAGGCAGCTGCTTTACGCTAAGAATACCTTTGAATGCAATGGATTTAAACAAAAACGATCATGAATAGAGAATGAAGTTTAGTAAACTTTTATAAAGATAAAGGTCGTACTATGAGCACCCCTATTTTAATTAACAGTATTTGCTCACAACTTCCCTTACCCGCATGGCAAAAAGACGCCAAGCTATGCTATGTATGGGCCAATGCCGCATGGCAAAGTTTTGCTAACCAGCATGATGGTAATGAATGGCTAGGTAAAAATGATCATGATTTTTTCTCAGCAAAAATAGCAAAAACCATTGAAAAAGGAGATCTATTCAGCTTAGAAAAAGGTGTAAGCGATGAAGAAATTACCCTTACAAATAAAGAAGGGCAAGAAAAAACCATGCAGCTGCACCGGCTGCCGCACTATGATAATGATGGAAAAATAACCGGCATTACTGCACTCGCTATTGATATTACTTATAGCAAACTACTATTAAAACAAATGGAAAACATGATGTCCGAAATGGACATTCAAAGAAATGCGCTTAATAAAAATGCCTTAATTGCGATCACAAAAGAAAGCGGCCAGTTTGTCTATGTGAGCGAACCGCTTTGCTTACTTTCCGGATATAGCAAACAAGAGTTAATGTCATTAACTCGATTCGATATTGGGCTAATCCCTGACCAGCACTTCTCTGAATCAATACGAAACTTAAGCCCTTTGCAAGCCATTCAATTTGAAACACACGCAAAATCAAAAAATGGCGATGATTATTGGCTGGAAACACTACTTGTTCCTATGGATATTTATGCTGGACAAGAGAAAAATTATTATGAAATAAGCACTAATATCACAGCCAGTAAACACCGTGAAGAAACACTAGAGCATGAAGTAAAAATACGTGTTGAAGAATCACATAGAAACACCCTTGCCTTAGAAAAAAGAAATGCTGAGCTCATCACACTTAATGACCAGCTACGGAATATTCAAAGCCAATTACTCCAATCAGAAAAACTAGCCTCAATAGGACAGCTGGCGGCAGGTATTGCACATGAAATTAACAATCCAATAGGTTATGTCAGCTCTAATCTTGGGGCCTTAGATGGCTATTTAAGTGATATATTTTACTTAATTGATAAATATGAATCCACCATTCATCCACATATGGAAGAGCATACCATTCTGATCAATGAGAGAAAAAAAATTGATTTTGATTTTATAAAAGAAGATATTAATTCATTAATAAATGAATCAAGAGAAGGCATAAAAAGAGTTAAAAATATCGTTCAAAACCTGAAAGATTTTTCAAGAATCGATTCAAACCAAAAATGGGAAGAAGCCGATATTCATGCGGGCATAAACAGCACATTAAATATTGTGCAAAATGAAATAAAATATAAAGCTGAAGTAATAAGAGAGTATGGCGACTTACCTTTAGTAACCTGTGTAATTTCTCAATTAAATCAAATATTCTTAAACATGCTGGTTAATGCCAGCCATGCGATTGAAAAGCAAGGGAAAATTTATATTAGAACCCGGCGCAAAGATGAACAAGTGTGCATTTCATTTAGTGATAATGGCAAGGGAATTGCTGCTGAACATGTAAACCGGATTTTTGATCCTTTTTTTACAACCAAACCGATAGGTCAGGGTACGGGCTTAGGCTTATCTCTTTCTTACGGAATTGTGAAAGAACATCATGGGCATATTGATGTTCACAGTATATTAGGCGAAGGGACCACTTTCGATATTTGGCTACCAATTAAGCAAGAATGATTTATAAAAAAGTATTCTATAAAATCACCACCTATTAATTAATTCTTAATTAAAAAAGGAAAAAATTGTGTCAGAACTTATTCATCTCGAGCCAGCGGAGCCGCCTTCAGCACCAAGCTTCACCGTGCTATGCGTAGACGACGAGGTGAATATTCTTGCTGCACTACGCCGCCTGTTACGCAGAACCGGCCACACTATTCTCACAGCCGAAAGTGGTGCAGCAGGCTTGGTCATACTGGGGCAAGAAAAAGTTGATTTGATTATTTCTGATATGCGCATGCCAGAAATGACAGGCGCCGAATTTTTAGCAATCACTTTAGATTACTGGCCTGATACCGCACGTATTTTACTGACCGGTTATGCAGATATCCATTCCACTATTGATGCCATTAATAAAGCACGCATTCACCGCTATGTATCTAAGCCTTGGGATGATGAAGAAATGCTGCGCATCGTCGATGATGCGCTGACGGTTAAACGCTTAGAAAAAGAAAAAAGCCAGCTCAGCTCGATTGTTCAAAGACAGAATGAAACGCTACAGCAGCTTAATAGCTCGCTAGAAAGCCAGGTCAAAGTTCGTACGGCAGAGCTAGAAATGACCATGCAAGAATTAAATATGACTCACGATAAACTAAAAAAAGGCTTTATTACCTCTATTAAGGTGTTTGCCAATTTAATGGAAATGCGGGCCGATAAACTGGCTGGGCACGCCAGAGTAATTGCAGATCTAACCCGGCAAGTCGCAAGACAGCTCAAGCTGCCCGAAGCTGAAGTTCAGGATGCTTTTATTGCGGCCCTGCTGCATTGCATAGGCAAAATAGGCTTACCTGATGCGCTCCTCGCCAAGCCCTATGTAGAAATGAATCTGCAAGAGCGCAATGTGTATGGCACGTATCCCAGCAAAGGGCATGCTGCACTTATGGCCTTAGAGCAATTACAAAACGCCTCACAAACCATACGCAGCCAGCATGAACGCTACGATGGGCTGGGCTACCCCGATAAGCTGGCGGGGGGCGAGATTCCAATTGGCGCACGAATTTTAAGTCTGTGCCGTGATTTTGAAGCACTACAAGCGGGCTTTCTTACCGGCAAGCCTATGTCGCGTAATGAAGCTATTAAAAATATAGAAAGCAGTAACGGTAAACGTTATGACCCCAAGGTGGTAGACGCTTTTTGCACCGTCGTGGCTAAACCGGAAAATACGCCGCAAATTAGCGAGCAAATGATCAGAAGCAAAGATTTAAAACCACAAATGACGCTATCTCGAGATTTAATCGCTTCGGATGTCATGCTGCTAGCCAAAGATCATGTGCTTGATCAACGACTGGTTAATCAGATCCGCGCCTTTGAAATCGCCGACAACATCAGCTTAGAAATTTATATTCAGGTGAAATAATGGCCCGCATACTACTTGTTGATGATGAAGCGAACATCCTGTCCTCGCTGAAACGCACACTCAATGCCAAAGATGAGTTTGACGGCACCTCTGCCGCTTACGATATCCACACGTTTACCGATGCCAGAGCCGCACTACTGGCCAGCGAAACCAAAGTCTTTGATTTGGTGATCTCTGATTACCGCATGCCCGATTTGGATGGCGTGGCGTTTCTCACCGATTTTCGCTACAGGCAGCCCGATTGTATTCGCATTATTTTATCCGGTATGACCGATTTGGCGGGCTTGGTTCTGGCCATCAATGAGGTTGAGATCTACCGCTTTTTAAGCAAACCCTGGAATGATTTCGAGCTACGCTCTACGGTGGCTGGTGCATTACGCTTTCAGAAAGTGTGCGTAGAAAATCAAAAGCTAGCCGATGAATTAAGGCTTATCCGCAGCCAAACACAAAGTAAAGATACAGAACTAAAACGATTAGAAGACGCCATGCCAGGCATTACCCGTGTTAATTGGGGACCCGATGGCTCGGTGCTGATTAATGACAAATAAGCAGATCAAACAAAGTAATTTAATACTAAAGCAGCACAGCATTATTATTTTCAAGCCTGAAAGCATCGCAATTTGTGATCAATACGCGCTTGGCATTTTTTACATTTTTCATTTAAAAATCAACACATTATACTCGTTAGCTGGATTAACGCTTTCAAAATGCGTAGAATGCTGCGATTAATATACTTTTGCAGAGATCCGTCACCATGATGAAGCTGTATTCCGGTACATCCTGCCCGTTCAGTCACCGCTGCCGCATTGTCCTGTTTGAAAAGGGCATGGATTTCGAAATCATTGACGTTGATGTTCACAGCAAGCCAGAAGATCTGGCGGTGATGAATCCGTACAATGAAGTCCCTGTGCTGATTGAACGCGATCTAACGTTGTATGAATCAAACATCATCAATGAGTATATCGACGAGCGTTTTCCACATCCGCAGCTCATGCCAGCAGATCCTGTGATGCGCGCCCGTGCCCGTCTGATGTTATTTAACTTCGAGCGCGAGCTGTTTATCCATGTAAAAACACTAGAAACCAGCGGCACTACAAAAAAAGAAATGGAAAAGGCCCGCGCAACGATTCGCGACAACCTCACCCAAATCGCACCTTTATTTGCTAAGCAAAAATTTATGCTGGGCGAAGAATTCTCGATGCTCGACGTAGCAATTGCGCCACTGATCTGGCGCTTTGAGCACTACGGTATTGAAGTAACCAAGGCACTTGCGCCAATCATGAAATATGGTGAGCGCCTGTTTAGCCGTCAAGCCTTTATCGATTCGCTGACTGCGAACGAAAAAGCGATGCGTAAGTAATAGCTCAAAGGGGTGATACGGACACGGCTCACCCCGCTTTAGTTCCCGGAGAGTCTATGCAAACCGTATCTACCAAACCGTATTTAATTCGCGCACTGCATGAATGGTGTTCGGACCATAGCTACACGCCCTATCTGGTTGTGCGGGTTATGGGTAAGATGCAAGTGCCGATGGAGCACGTTAAAAATAACGAGATCGTGCTGGATATTAGCTATAACGCCACGCACAATCTGAGCATCGGTAACGACTACATCAGTTTTTCAGCGCGCTTTAGCGGTGTTTCCAGAGAGATTCTGGTGCCGATAGGTTGTGTGGTTTCTATTTTCTCACGTGAAAACGGTGAAGGAATGGGCTTTGAATACGAAGGCCCGAGTGAAACCACAGAAACACCAGATAACGGCCCGGATGACACCCCGCCCCGCCCTAGTGGCAAGCCGCAGCTGCGGATTGTGAAATAATTAAAATCCCACCCAGCGGTGGGATTTTTTTATGCCCGCCAGCAAACACCACGCGCCCACTATTCACCAAGATAAGCCCCTAATCTGCTGTACGCTTGGCCATTTCAAACTACACTCATTCTATCTTTCTTATTGCGCTTCATCACTCATGACTCAAGCAGGCTGACCACCGACTATTCAGCACATAACTTCCAGATACCCGCGCGCAGCAAGGACATCCATGTTTATTGCCATAAGCCACTTTACAGTAGCGAATCATACCCATGATGCGATTGCAGAGGCCTTTCTGCAGCGCCCCCATTTGGTAGATGGCAGCGAAGGTTTTATACGGATGGAGGTATGGAACCCTGCATCAGATCCCACGCAATTTATGCTCATCACTTGGTGGCAAAACGCAGCAAGCTTTCATAGCTGGCACCACAGCCATAACTATCGGCAATCCCATCAAAACATTCCCAAAAACCTGAAACTGGTGCCCGGCACAACGCACATCGAATACTTCAACTTACTTTGTGATTGAAAGCTGCTGCACAAGGAAAACCATCATGGCCATTCTCAGCGAGATCCTCCACGAGCACTGCGATGCGGCCGCAGACTATGCCACAGCTAGAATTTACGTCACCCATCCCGACCTGCAACATCGTTTTGGCGACAAGGGTAAACGCAGCTGCCGAGCCGATATTGCACTCCATATCTCATTCTTAACTGGCGCTTTAAGTAGTGGCAATAGCAAACCCTTTAGCGAATACATCTGCTGGCTTGATAGTGTGCTGGCTGCACGCAATGTGCCCAGCAACTCGCTTGGCGAATCGCTGCACTGGCTGGCCAACTATTTTGAGCACAAACTCTGCCCCATTGATCACGCCACTGTTTTAGCAATTTTCAACGATGCCAGCAGTGCACTTTCTACAGCAAGAGTATCAACACAAATACCCGCATTTATGCAGTGCCTGCCTATACCCCACCAAGCCACTAGTTCACTGACTGATAAACTAGTCGCAGGCAATGTTCGTGAAACCCATGAGCTGCTGCATCAGGCCTACCTTGATGGGGCAGAGTATTTAGATATTACGACCCACCTTTTACAGCCCTCTATGTATCAGGTTGGCCATCTTTGGCAACAAAACCGAATTAGCGTAGCCCAAGAACATCTGGCGACCGCCATTGTGCAAAATGAGCTAACACAAGCATTCAGCATTGCTGACTTTTCCCCTCCAAATGGAAAACGAGCGCTATTTGCCTGCGTAGAAGGCAATTTGCACTCGATCGGTATATGTATGGTGGCTGATTCATTCGAATTAGCAGGGTGGGAAGTACAACAGTTAGGGGCAAATCTGCCCATAACTGCTTTGCTCGCACAGATTTCAGCTTGGCACCCGGAGCTAGTGGGTTTGTCAATTTCTCAAGCCCAGCATTTAGAGACTTTAAGGCGAACCATTGCAGCCATTCACGGAGAATTTGGCGAACACCGCCCGCAGATCATGATAGGAGGGCTCAGCACCAACGCCCTTAGCGAAATGTGGCGCACGCTGAAGGCCGATAGTTGGTCTCCTTCTGCTGATCTTGCTCAAATAGAAACCAGCTGATGTCCATCCCTTCTGCCCCACCGCACCCCCGTGCCATGATTCCCCCCATGCTTAGAGCGCTGGTTTCAGTCAGCTATGCCATCCTCAGCACCGAGGGCACGATCATCGACGCCAACGATGGTTTCTATCAGCTACTGCAGCAAGACCCAGCCTCCAGAGCAGACAATATCACCCCATTTATGATTAACCCCGATTTCAACACCCTTACCGCCCGAATAGCGCACAGTGAGGATGGCGTTTTACACCGGGGCATTCTTAATTTTTTAGATAGCCAAGGCCTTGGGCATTCTCAGGTAGGCTTGGTCTATTGCCGTAACAGCAATATCGAATTGATTAGTGAATACGATATAAAAGAAAACGAGCAGCTTATCCAAACCGTGCTCACCTTAAATCAGGAACTCGCCGATAAACAACGCGAGCTGGTACGCGCCAACCGTGCACAAGCCCGCCTGCTCAAAAAACTCGAAGATACCCAGAGCCAATTACTACAAAGCGAAAAAATGGCCTCTATCGGCCAGCTTGCTGCGGGTATCGCCCACGAAATCAATAATCCCATCGCCTTTGTCAGCGCCAATTTAAGAACCATGGGCGAATATATCAACGATATATTAAGCGTGCTCGACGCCTACACCGCTGCCGAAACAATGCTCTCCCCCAGCGCCCTCGCAGCAATCAAGCGGCTCTATCAGGAACGGGATATTCCCTATCTGCGTGAAGACAGCCAGCAGCTCCTTAATGAATCCCGCGATGGGCTACGGCGTGTACGGGATATTGTGCAAAATCTGAAATATTTTTCTCAAATTGATCAGGCGAGCGAGCAAATGGCTGATCTGCACAAAGGGCTGGAGAGCACCCTGCAGATTATTCAAAGTACGCTCAGCCCCGACACCCTTATCCAGCGCGAATACGGCAAGATCCCTCTGCTGCAATGTCATTTAGCAGAGATCAATCAAGTTTTTCTTAATCTGCTGACCAATGCCACACAAGCCATTAGCGGCCAAGGATTAATCACCTTGCGCACAGGCAGCGACAAAAACTGGGTCTGGATAGATATTGAGGATAACGGCTGCGGCATACCACCAGAACTACAATCAAGAGTTTTCGAGCCATTTTTTACCACTCGCCCCGTAGGCAGCGGAACGGGCCTTGGGCTTTCTCTGGCTTGGAAAATCATCTCAGACCACGGCGGCCACATAGTATTAAATAGCACGCCAGACCAAGGCAGCCTGTTTCGTATTTGCTTGCCATTAGCTAGCCCGGAAAGCCGCGCTCAACAATGATATTAAGTTCAAAAAATACACTAAAACGGATAGCTAGCTCAACCCGGCACTATTTCAATATACTTACAAATCGCTGTGTTACAGTGAGGCACAAGATGCAAGGCCTGCCCAAAGCAGCTATTGCCCCGCCCGTAAGCTATTGAAAAAGACCCTATGCGCCTACTTCTGCTACTTACCCTGATTATGAGCCCTCTTACCATCGCCGCTTATCAAACACCGCCAGCCGAATTGCAAGCCATCGTCGACGCCCCGCGTGGCCCCTTGTTCCGCCTTGGCCCCAAGCACGGCACAGCCCTGCTACTCAGCCTGCCGGGCTTACCCGGCATCAGCGATGTGGCCCAGCCCGAATTAAAGCTCGCTGGCCTGCGTATCAATCCAAGAATGAGCAGCCAAAGCCGCTTTGATTTTGCCAATGGTGCCAGCCTGCTGGATATCAAAACCGGACTAAGCCGCAGCATCAGCGGCTTGCCCAAGGAAGCACGGATTGCGGACACCGCATGGTCAGCCAATGAGCGCTGGATTGCATTCAGCCGCTGGGGCGATACGGGCGTTGAGCTATGGCTGATCGATGTCGCTCAAGCCAGCGCCAAGCCTTTAATTAAAGCCCCCATCAACGCGATTGCGGGGGCTGGCTTTAGCTGGCTGAGTGCCAGCGAGCAATTGCTGGTGCAGCTCAAACCCGCAGGCACGGCCCCCACGGCGGCACTCACTCCAAGTGGCCCGAATACCCAGGACAGCCAGCCCGGAGCCAAAAGTTCGATCCGTACCTACGCCGATATGCTGAAAACACCGGCCGATGCTGATCTGCTTGACTGGCATCTGCAAAGCCAGCTGGCTACCGTAAACCTAAAAGGCGAGATCAAAAAAATCGCCCAGCCGCTCACCCTACTGGCGGCTAGCAGCTCCCCTGATGGTGAGTTGATTCTGACTACCTCGCTACGCCGCCCTTATTCTTATTTGCTGCCGGTTTCATACTTCCCACAGGCGGTTGAGGTTTGGAATAAGCAGGGCAAGCTGCTTAAAACGATCGCACTGCCGCTGCAAGATCGCATCCCGCCGGGCAACGACGCCGTATCCAAAGAGCCGCGAGATTTTGCATGGCGCAAAGATCTGCCCGCCACACTTACTTGGCTAGAAGCGCAGGACGGTGGCAATCCGGCGACTGAAGCCAAAATACGCGATGCGCTCTTCCAGCAAAGCGCACCCTTCACCGCTCCGCCACAAAAGCTGATCGAGCTGGCTTGGCGTGCCTCATCACTACACTGGGGAAGTGGCGATCTGGCCATGGTCGAAGAATCATGGTGGAAAACGCGCGATACCCGCACTTGGCTCATCCGCCCCGATCACCCAGAGCAAGCACCTGAGCTGCTCACTGCTCGTAAATCAGAAGACCGCTACGCCGATCCGGGTGAGCCGGTGCTGGCAAAAAACGCCTACGGCCAGAACATCCTTAAGAGCGACGGCAAGGCTATTTATTTGATAGGCGAAGGCGCAGGCCCAGAAGGCGACCGGCCCTTTTTAGACCGCTATGAATTAGCTAGCAAAAAATCAAAGCGCCTCTGGCAATCACAAGCACCGTTTTATGAAATCCCTGTCGCCATGCTGGGCGAGCAGCAAATCATCAGCAGCCGCGAAGCCAATACCGAAAGGCCTAACTTTTATCTACGCGATCTTGCGGGCGATGCCAAACCTCGGGCGCTTACTCAGTTTCCGCATCCCACGCCGCAACTTAAAGACGTGCAAAAGCAAAAAATCCAGTACACGCGCAAAGATGGTGTAATGCTGGATGCCACGCTGTATCTGCCTGCAGGCTACAAAGCAAAACGCGATGGCCCGCTACCGATGCTGATGTGGGCTTACCCGCGTGAATTTAAAAACGCCCAACTCGCCAGCCAAGTGCGCGAATCGCCATACCGCTTTAACCGCATCAGCTACAACGGCCCGCAAGCCATGCTGGCCCGTGGCTACGCCGTGCTCGACAACCCCGCCATGCCCATTGTGGGCGAAGGCAAAACCGAGCCTAACGATAACTATCTGCCGCAGCTCACCATGAATGCCGAAGCCGCTGTCGATGCTGTAGTGAAGCTGGGTGTCGCCGATCGCAATAAAATCGCCGTCGGCGGCCATAGCTACGGCGCTTTTATGACTGCTAATCTGCTAGCGCATACCCGCCTATTTAAAGCTGGCATCGCCAGATCCGGTGCTTATAACCGCACGCTCACCCCATTTGGCTTTCAATCTGAAGACCGTAATTTCTGGGAGGCCAAACCCGTCTACCAAGCCATGGCTCCATTCAACTTTTCCGATCAGATCAAAGACCCGCTGCTGCTCATCCACGGCGAAATGGACAACAACTCCGGCACCTTCCCCGTGCAAAGCGAGCGCATGTACCAAGCCCTGCAAGGCTTGGGCGCAAGAGCACGCCTCGTGATGCTGCCCAATGAAAGCCACGGCTACCGCGCCCGTGAATCCATTATGCAAATGCTGTGGGAGCAGGATCAGTGGCTGGAGACGTATTTAAAAGCCAAGCCATAAAACTAAAAAACCCATCAAGCGATGGGTTTTTTTATTACCTACAAAGCAATCAATCTCTCTGCATTACCGCAGCAAAAAAGGCATCGGCTTGATGCAGATGCGGAGATAGCTTGAAATAGGGTCCGGTCAGGGCGATTTCTACTTGCTCGGCTTTTAATAGCTCTGGTGCATCGAGCAATTTGAAATCTGGATTGGCGGCGAGGAAGGCTTCAACGATGGCTTCATTTTCGGATGGCAAGAAGCTACAAGTGGCGTAAACCAAGCGGCCTGCAGATTTTACCAAGCGTGAAGCGGACGCCAGAATGCTGGTTTGCATGGCATTCAACTCGAGCACGCTGGCTGGGTTTTGGCGGAATTTCAGATCGGGATTACGGCGTACGGTGCCCATGCCGGAGCAAGGCGCGTCAACCAAAACTGAATCGATTTTGCCAACCAAACGCTTAATTTTCTGATCGTTTTCGCTAGAAATAAGCTGCGCACTGACGTTGGAAAGGCCGGAGCGAGCCAAGCGCGGCTTGAAGTTATTCAGGCGTTTTTCGGATACATCAAAGGCATACAAGCGGCCGCTAGAATTCATCATTGCGCCCAGCAGCAGTGTTTTACCGCCAGCGCCAGCGCAGAAATCCACCACCATTTGGCCGCGTTTTGCACCGGTAAGCAGGCCCAAGAGCTGGCTGCCTTCGTCTTGTACTTCAACACGGCCTTCGGTAAAGGCGCGGTATTTATTAATCGCTGGCTTGCCCGTTACACGCAGGCCCCAAGGCGAATAAGGTGTTGGCGTGGTTTCTACACCGCCAACATCCAGCAACTCGGCAGCTACTTGTTCACGCTTGGCTTTTAAGCTATTTACGCGTAAATCGAGTGCGGCTGCGCCTTGCAAGCCAGCGCCCAAGGCCAGAATATCGGCGTCGCTCATATTGCCAGCAAGCAGATCGCTCACTACCCATTCAGGTAAGTCGGCACGCACATACACCGGTGCTTCGGCGAGTTTTTTGCTTTTACACAGGGCAAAATTGTCTTTTTCGGTGTCAGGAAACCAATCGCCGCATTCGCGCAGATTGCGGCGCTCTACCACCACCAAGTAAGCGGTGAGCAGGCTGCGCGCATTTGCCGGGCCACCTAAAACCCACTCAAGGCGAATTTTATTACGCAAAATGCCATACACGCATTCGGCAATCATATGGCGATCTTGGCCGCCCAGATTGGGATTGCTGCGAAAGAAACGCGACATGGTGGCATCAGATGGAGCGGCAAACACTAGCATTTCGGATAGAACAGAAATGGCGGCGTGGTAACGGGTATTATTTAAAGCAATCATGTCTTTTATCTTCGCATCATGCGGTTGGAGTTGGAGTTATGGTTGTTGCTTTGCGGCTCCAGCACCATTTCCCCATTAATTTTTATATCATTAGCCCAGATATCGAAGCTTCCTTCGCTACCCAGTGATAATGTCATTCGTACTGGCATATTGTGCCACTGTGGTGCCAGCCAGAAATCAAAGGTACGGTCTTCAAAGCGGCCACGCAGCAAAATCGCTTCGATTTGCTTATCGCCTAAGCGCAGACTGGCTTGCCCGCTAATTTCAAACGGCACATCTTTATAAATCTTGCGGCCACTGGCTACGGTAAAAGTAAAATCCTTCATGCGTGAGCCTTGCAAGGCCAGCTGAAAAGCAGCAGAGAAAATATCCTGATCACCCGCTTTTAATTCTTCAACCTTTGTCGTACCACCATCTTTGATCGTGACTTTCTTTTCTTCCCAATTAAATACTGCCTCATTAATCAATTTTTCGTCACGATAATCAGCAAATCGCTGCGGAATAACACCTTGCTGCCCCACATCGCCTTCACTCACAAAAGTACGTGATTTAGAAAACAAAGCCCCGCGTAATTTCAAAGCATAGCGGCCATTTTCTGCTTTCCAGCTCATCCGAATCGGAAATATTCCATAAGCATAGGTAATTTCTACTTGAGTAGGATAAGTTTGCTCTGCTGTCAGCGGGCTCTCTTTGAGCGGCGGCAAGACTTCTTCAACCTCAGGCGCAGAGGCAAGCAAAGGAGCAGGAGCCACGCTGCTTGCTGCACTTGCAAAAATGATCGGTTTCTCAGCAAGTACTGCGCTGGCCTGGCTGGCCACCGCAAGCACACGGCTTGCCGCAACTTTAACGGGCGATGTTTTTTTTGCCTTCACAACAGGCTTAGGGGCAGGTGGCTTCTCGCTTATCAAGGGCCCCTTGTGTAAAAATACCTGCTGATGATCTGCTGGTTTTACGCCTTTCAAGCCTTCCGGCCGCGCCTCTTCAGCTTGTGCCACATCACTCAGTTTCTGAGTAACTTTTTTTAATTCACTTTCTGTATAAGGCTGTTGAGTTGCCCAAGCGTAGAGTTGTTCACTAAAAATAGACGCTAGATGCAGTAACAAAGACAGCAGCGCAGCAGATACCAACAATAAACCTGGCCAACGTAACATTAAAGCACCGGCGGAAAAATCAACGCCGCAGCAGGGCTAGGGCAATCTACGTGAACTCTGCCATTCACCAGCCTTAACTTATCCTGCACAAACCAGCGCACGGCCTGCGGATAAATCAGGTGTTCTTGTACCAGCATTCTGGCCGATAAACTCGCTACCGTATCGTCATCCAATACCGCCACAGCAGTTTGCAAAATAATAGGACCATGATCCAGCTCCGCGGTCACAAAATGCACCGTGCATCCCGCAATCTTCACACCTTCTGCCAAGGCCCGCTCATGGGTGTGTAAGCCTGTAAAGGCAGGTAAAAGCGAGGGGTGGATATTAATCAGGCGGCCAGCATAATGGTTTACAAAGTCAGCCGTCAGAATACGCATAAAGCCCGCTAGCACGACCAGATCCGGTGCATAGCCATCAATCAATTCAACCAGCGCGGCATCAAATGCCTCGCGGCCAGCATACAGCTTATGATCAAGCACGGCGGTGGCAATGCCACGCTCTGCAGCCCAGGCAAGGCCTGCGGCATCGGGGCGATTTGCAATCACGGCGCAGATATTTGCGCCTGCAATTTGCGCATCCACAATGGCTTGCATATTGCTGCCACGGCCGGAAATCAAGATAACTATATTTTTCATAAGTCTCAAAAGAGAAAGGGCGAGGTAGGAGTTCCTCGCCCTGTATCTAATTGTAGGTTGGGCTTAGTGCCCACTCTCGGCAACACATAAGCGCGTGGGCACGATAAACCTTGTGCCCACCCTACAACCATTACATTACTTGCGTCTGGTGCTCATCACCCACACGGGCACGAATTGCACCTAGGGTATAAACCGTTTCACCTTCTGCTTGCAGCAGAGCGATCGCTGCGTCAGCCTGGTCTGCCGCCACAATCACTACCATCCCCACGCCACAGTTAAAGGTGCGGTACATTTCTTGCGCTTCCACATTGCCTTCTTTTTGCAGCCACTGAAATAACTTAGGCATGGTCCACGATTTTGCATCGATGGCAGCAACTACGTTATCTGGCAGTACACGCGGTACGTTTTCGCTGATCCCGCCGCCAGTAATATGCGCCATACCCTTGACTGGCAAAGCTTGCATAAGTTTCAACAGCGGCTTCACGTAAATACGTGTTGCGGCCATCACCACATCAGCAAGGCTCTTACCGCCGTCGAATTCCGCAGCGTAATCGGCTTCAGCGCGATGCATAATTTTGCGAATCAAGCTGTAGCCATTGGAGTGTGCGCCGTTCGATGCCAAACCAAGCACCACATCACCCGGCGCAATATCGTCGCCAGTAATGATTTTGCTTTTTTCGACGACCCCGACGGCAAAGCCAGCCAGATCGTATTCGCCTAGCGGATACATGCCCGGCATTTCAGCAGTTTCACCACCAATGAGTGCACAACCTGCCTGCTCACAGCCATGAGCAATCCCGCGAATCACTTCAGTTGCATTCGGCACATCCAGCTTGCCGCACGCGAAGTAATCGAGAAAGAACAATGGCTCGGCACCTTGCACCAAAATATCGTTCACACTCATGGCAACCAGATCAATCCCCACGGTATCGTGGCGATTCAGCTCGAAAGCGAGCTTCAGTTTAGTACCTACACCATCGGTGCCGGACACTAAAACAGGCTCTTGGTATTTTTTACTGATTTCGACTAAGCCGCCGAAACCGCCAATGCCACTAAGCACCTCTGGGCGCATGGTACGCTTGGCGTAGGGCTTAATATTTTCAACCAACTGATCGCCGGCATCGATATCGACACCCGCATCGCGGTAGCTCAAGCTTTGATTGGTCATGCATGGCCTCGTGAAACTGGCAGCGCCACTAGGGGCTTCTGCGCTAGAATGGCGAACATTCGTTATATTAGTGCAAGTGTAACGC
This sequence comes from Janthinobacterium sp. B9-8, assembly GCF_000969645.2. Classification (NCBI taxonomy): domain Bacteria; kingdom Pseudomonadati; phylum Pseudomonadota; class Betaproteobacteria; order Burkholderiales; family Oxalobacteraceae; genus Janthinobacterium; species Janthinobacterium sp. B9-8. The sequence goes on along the minus strand of NZ_CP014222.1, from coordinate 4,115,956 downwards.
CCAATTTGGGGTACGCCTGCCGCAAAGCCAGACATTTTATCGCATCTTGTGAAAAAACACCCGCACGCTTGTCATCGACCTCTTGGAGCCCCTCCCGCATGAAGCAACTCGTGCTGGATCTGCAACTGCCAGCCCTACCCTCTTTTGAGGATTTTATCCGTGGTGAAAACGCCGAGCTACTTTATCAGCTGGGTTGTTGGAGCCTTGGAGAGGGAGACGTGCGCTTTCTCTATTTATGGGGAGAACGCGGCAGTGGCAAGAGCCACCTACTCGCCGCCGCGCGCGCCATGCTGCCCGCCGACACTCAGATATTTTTTACCGATGCAGCCCACGATGCCCTGCCCGCATCATTGCCCAAAGAAGCGGCGTTGATCGTAGACAACGTGGATGCGCTTAGCCGTGACGAACAAATTCGCCTGTTTGATCACTTTAATACGCTGAAAGACGGCGGAGGCCTACTGCTAGCCGCAGGGCCTAAGCCACCCATGCTACTGCTACTCAGGCCCGACTTAACCACTCGCCTAGGCTGGGGCTTGGTGTATCAGCTCAAACCATTATCCGACACCGACAAAGCCGCCGCCCTAAAACGCCGCGCCTATGCCTTGGGGTTTGAGCTGGGGGATGATTTAGCCGATTACCTGCTGCGCCATGCATCGCGCGATTTGCCGACTTTGTATCAGCATTTAGATGCGGCCAATGATTTGTCTCTGACCGAAAAAAGACCTGTGACGGTTTCTTTGCTAAGGGAAGTGTTGCGTGGGGATTGGACGGAGTAAAGCCGAGCTTGGTGGCAAGCTCGGCTTTAGAAGAAAAATCTAAGGTAATAAGCGCATGCCTACCATATAGGGCGCGCCTGTCAATGCCCAACAATCTGTGGCAGCAGTATAGGCAGCAGGGGCGACACTACGCACATTCCCTGTGTTAAAAACCCCATCATCAATCATTTTATCCAAGGCGCAAACATAGCGTGGATCAGCTGAAGCCTGTGGAGCGCCCGCTGCAGTAACCAAAGAGAAATAATTAATCCCCGCGACCCCTCCACTTAACGTCGTATTGGTGGATATAGTAATTCCCCATGGTCCACCAAAGGGGCTTTGTATATCTGAGGCGGATAATAAATTAGCATTTTGTAAAAGTGTAAATGCCCCCTGAGTCTCTGCCGCAGGACTTAATGTCCCACTTTTAGCCCCAGCACAAGTTGTTACGCCTACTGCTATAACAGCAGGACACCCATCCCCCGGATAAGCACCATACCTTTCAAAATAAATATTAAACGCCGCCTGCACTTTATTGTATTGGGCGGCGATGCTCTTCACCTTTGCCCCATCAATCAAATCCTTGCCCTTAAAAGCCATCCCAAGGATCAGACCAATAATCACCAGCACAATGGCCAGCTCCACCAGAGTAAAACCACCTTGTTTAGCCTGACACCCCGCCTGATTCACACTCATTGCCCAGCTCCTTCGTCGATTTAGCCTCTCAGAGAATAGGGCCTGAACATCAGCAAAAACATGTTATTACAAGGCCTTACAAGGTTTATAGACTAAATCTGGTCTTTGGGTGCATGGCGATTCAAGAGAGAAGCTATGGCCTGCCTTAATGGCCCATCTTCCAGGGTGTCAGCCAGCTGCGAAAAAGCAACACAGGCCCCCTCTTTCAGATGTAAGTCTTTGCTTCGCATGGCATTTGTGCTTTGCAAGCCGACTTGCACCTTGGGCTGAACTACGGTAGCTTTCCATCCGCCGGCTTGCAGTGCCGCAAGAATCTGAGGCGCGTTCAGACGCACTCTTGATGCCGCAGCACTGCCACTTACACCAATTAATAAAGTATCGCCGGACCAAGCCACTCCAAGACAATGCCCCGCCATCGCTGGCGGCAGCACCGCACGCACTTGGGCTAATACGCTCGCCAAATCATCAACCTGATGCATCAGGCTGGCGAGCTGCCTGTCGTGCCCAACTTGCTTCAGAGTGGTTTTTTTCATGGTTGAGGCTTCGCAAGGCTAAGTATTTAATGAATGTTATCGTGATTTCTAATCGTCTTGGCAAAGCTGTTTCTTTAGATGCCAAGCAAATTATCTTACTGGGGCTGGTGACACTCGTTGCTATCTCTTCACTCACATTTACCATCACGGCCTTTCTTCGGCCGGGGCAAAACCCAGCACTTTGGCGCTTTATGCCAAACGCCAATCAAAATCGCCAAGCCGAAATTGATGCCTTAGCGATTCGCGTTGGCGAATTGCAAGCCAAGCTACTCCGTTTAGATGGTTTAGCAAGCCAGGTGGGCGATAAAACCGGCATTGATATCAAACCTTTTTTATCTAATCAAGCGGTGCCACGTGGCGGCATACAACACACGGGCACGGCACTAACCGCCATCAGCCTGGGCCATGAAATTGATGCGGCCAACCAGAACTTAAACGCTAGGCTTGATCAGCTATCTTTAGCGGAAAGTGTTTTACTGCGGCCTAAAGCATGGCAATTGCCTTCTAAAGCACCACTCAATGTCGGCTTACAATCATCAAGCTTTGGTAAGCGGATTGATCCGTTTAACGGCAATCAGGTCTTTCATGAAGGCATCGATTTTGTGGGCGATAGCGGCACGCCTATTATGGCGGCAGCCAGCGGCAAAGTCAGCTTTGCGGCCTTCCATCCCCAATATGGTAATATGGTTGACTTGGATCACGGCAATGGCATCACAAGCCGCTATGCTCACGCATCCAAGCTTGAGGTAAAAGTAGGCGAGCAAGTCAACGCTGGCCAGATCATTGCCTTACTAGGAAGTACAGGCCGCTCTACCGGGCCGCATCTGCATTTTGAAATTCGTTATAAGGGCATTGCGCAAAACCCCCTGCGCTTTATTGGTCCTGCCACGAATGAAGTTAATATTGCTGCGACAAAATCCGGTGATTGATCTTGAATTTTGATTAAAACGGTAGCATATACGGCGGACGAGGATGCTTATCCGCCGTTGTCACAATAACCGGGCCTAGCCCATTGCTGGTAGCTTTAGATGATTGCAAATTTGCTCAAAAAAGTTTTCGGAAGTCGTAATGACCGCCTGCTCAAACAATACGGCACCATCGTAAAGCAGATCAACGCCCTTGAAGCGGGCATTGCCGCTCTTTCCGACGATGACTTGCGCGCCAAAACGGAAGAATTCCGCAGCCGCGTCGCCAAGGGTGAAACACTTGATCAAATTCTGCCAGAGGCCTTTGCTGTTTGCCGCGAAGGCTCTAAGCGCAGCTTAGGCATGCGTCACTTTGACGTGCAACTGATGGGTGGCTTAGCGCTGCACCAAGGCAAGATCTCTGAAATGCGCACGGGTGAAGGTAAAACGCTGGTAGCCACGCTGCCTGCTTACCTGAACGCCCTATCCGGCAATGGCGTACACGTCATTACCGTGAACGATTACTTGGCCAGCCGCGATGCGGGCATTATGAGCAAGCTCTATAATTTTCTAGGGCTGACTTGTGGTGTGAATCTGGGCCAGATGCAGCACGACGAAAAACAAGAAGCTTACGCCTGCGATATTACCTACGGCACCAATAACGAATTCGGTTTTGATTATCTGCGCGACAATATGGTGTTCACTGTGGGTGAGCGCGTGCAGGGCAAGCTGAACTACGCCATTGTCGACGAAGTCGATTCGATTCTGATCGATGAAGCTAGAACGCCTTTAATTATCTCTGGCCCGGCCGAAGACAGCATCGAGCTTTACCAACTGGTTGACGATATCCCCGGCCAGCTGATCCGCCAGAGCGAAGAAGAATCAGAAGGCGATTTCTGGGTGGATGAAAAAGCCCACTCGGTACTGCTTTCAGAAGCTGGCCACGAAAAAGTAGAAGCCATCCTTACCAGCAAGGGGCTGTTAAAAGAAGGCGACAGCCTGTACTCCGCTGGCAATATCAGCCTAGTGCATCATCTGTATGCCGCCATGCGTGCCCATGCCCTATTTCAGCGTGACCAGCACTATGTGGTAACCGACGAAGGCGAAATTGTCATTGTTGACGAATTTACCGGTCGTTTAATGTCGGGTCGTCGCTGGTCTGAAGGCCTGCATCAAGCCGTTGAAGCCAAGGAAGGCGTAGAAATCAATCAAGAGAACCAGACTCTTGCCACGATTACCCTGCAAAACTACTTCCGCATGTATACCAAGCTATCCGGCATGACCGGTACGGCCGATACTGAAGCTTACGAATTCCAGCAAATTTACGGCCTGGAAACCGTGATTGTGCCAACCAACCGCGATATGGTGCGGGACGATAGGCAAGATCAGGTTTACAAAACCGATAGAGAAAAATACAACGCCATCATCACCGATATCAAAGGCTGCCAGGAACGTAAACAGCCCGTCTTGGTGGGTACAACGTCGATTGAGCAATCTGAATTACTCTCCGAAATGCTGACTAAAGACGGCTTTGAGCACAATGTGCTGAACGCCAAACAGCATGCTCGCGAAGCCGATATCGTGGCTCAGGCCGGTGCGCCCGGCGTGATTACCATTGCCACCAATATGGCCGGCCGTGGTACGGATATTGTGCTTGGCGGTAATATCGAGCGCGAAATTAAAGCCATTGAAGCCGATGAAGAATTAAGCGAAGCCGATAAACACGCAAAAATCACCAGCATGAAAGCCGATTGGAAAATCATCCATGATGCCGTTGTTGCAGCGGGTGGTTTACATATTATTGGTACCGAGCGCCACGAATCACGCCGTATTGATAACCAGCTGCGTGGCCGTTCTGGCCGTCAGGGTGACCCGGGCTCCAGCCGTTTCTATCTATCGCTGGAAGACTCACTGCTGCGTATTTTTGCTGGCGATCGGGTAGCGATGGTGATGGATCGCCTGAAAATGCCTGAAGGCGAGCCTATCGAAGCGGGTATGGTTTCCCGCGCTATTGAATCAGCTCAGCGTAAAGTAGAAGGCCGCAACTTCGATATTCGTAAGCAACTGCTGGAATACGACGATGTATCTAACGAGCAGCGCAAGGCGATTTACGGCCAGCGTAATGAAATCTTAGAAAGCGAAGAAGTTAGCGAAACCATCGGTGCAATGCGCGACAGCATGGTTTCAGATCTATTTGACACTTATATCCCTGCCGATTCGATGGAAGAGCAGTGGGATGTTGCCGGTTTAGAGCGTGCGCTGGGTGAGTTTAATATTGATCTTGCCGTTGCTGACTGGATCAAAAACGACACCACGCTGACTATTGAAGCCATGAAAGAGCGTGTGCAAGTTGCCGCTGCTGAAAGCTATAACCAGAAGGTTGAAATTGCAGGCGAGCAGACTTTCCGCCAATTTGAACGCTCGGTGCTCTTACAACACGTTGACCAAAGCTGGCGCGAACATCTGTCGTCCTTGGATCATTTACGCCAAGGTATTCATTTGCGCGGCTACGCACAAAAGAATCCTAAGCAAGAATACAAGCGTGAAGCATTCGAATTGTTCTCGCAGCTGCTAGAAAACATCAAGCGCGAAGTGATTCAGATTGTGATGACAGTGCAAGTGCGCTCACAAGAAGATCTGGAAGCTGTACGCCCGCAAGAAGTGCCTGCATCCGCACTGCAATTCAATCATCAGGAATTAGAAGCCTTATTGGCCAGTGGTGATGAAGAGCAAATCAAGGCAGCACTGATGCAAGCAATGGAAGGCGGTGCAAAAGTACAGTTCTCCGGCGTAGGCCGCAACGACGTCTGCCCTTGCGGCTCTGGCAAGAAATTTAAGCACTGCCACGGGCAAATTGCTTAATTTACTACTGCCACAAAAAACCCCGAAGCGTGCTTCGGGGTTTTTTTATGGCCAAACAAACCAGCACATCAAGGTAATTTGCCTGCGGCCAGCATTCTGCCAACCAAAATAGACGGGCTAATCCACTCGCTGATGTCGTCGTATTCCTCATCTGCGGGGGTGCTGCTATCGTCTTCAACCCGCAGCTTGCTGACAAAAGTAAGGTCATTATCGGTGTTTTCCTGCTCATCGGTCGAGCCAGCCCCCCCATTAGGCGGGCCGTGGCGATAGTGCATCACCACCACCGCCACCACATTCGCAGCTAATGGTGTAGCCGCTGCGGCTGTTGCATTAATCATAATATCGCCACGGGAGCAAAGTATAAAACTCATTCCCTGAGGAGCTACGCTACCAACAGGGCAATTTGCCCCCAACGTTTGATTGCTATCTGTCACTACTGGTGGCACCGATGGTGGGCCACTGTCTGCAAAATCAAGGCTTACACGATATCTGAACGGCTGATTAAACGGATCGCCAGCACGACTAATTCCCAAGGTAGACCAAGGCACCACACCCTCGGCAAGATTACAGCTCATATTTACCAATCTGTCTTCAAGCCCGGTATTGGCGGCAGGGTTGGCCGGGCATGGCAAGTGCCCGTATTGCACAGCAAACCCCAGCAGAGATTCTTTGATTTCAGCTAACTGCGCACGCCCGTCGCGCATTCTTTGGCTATCGGTTTGCGCGCGAAAGGCCCCCAGCCCACCTGCTAACATAATGCCGACAATCACCAGAACAATGGCAATTTCAGCCAGCGTAAATCCTTTATTTTTCATGGCCTGTCCTTCATGGCCTCTACCCATTGAACACCAACACGATGGTACAGCCTGTCATTACCCGCATCAGCAGCCCCCAACTTGGCGTATTGATCTACTTGTGGCGGCAAAATATCCCACGCACGGCGATTAATATCAGGTGCCACAGCATAGCTTGGGACTAAATCCAGATAGTTATTTAACAACATCTTATCTGCCGCCAAAGCACGCATTTGCCCTGTTTGTGCCACCCCTGCACCTATCATTACGGCATTCACAGCCCCTGCTGGCAACTGCATATTTCTTAATTGCAGTGCGAGCGGCAAAGGGCAGCTCGTGGTATTAGCTACAGCATAAAAAAACATTTGCTCCCAGCGATTACGATAAAGCCAGTCATACTCCAACAGCACCCGCTGCCAATCGGCCTGATTAGGCACACTGGCGGGCCGGTTTAAAGGATTCACCAAGTAGCTAGGTAAAACAGGTGCCAAACCGACCCCTGTTAAAGCAATGGATTTAGGCGCGTGGCCCCGGCAAGTGGCTGGATCAGGAATACATCCATTGCTATTCACAACAGCAATGTCTGCACAGCCTGCATCAGCCGGGCTGGCTGGATTAGGTAAGCCCCCCAGAGCGGGAACCACTTGCAAGGCCCATAAATTAAGGAGCTGCTGGTACTCTTTTGCTGCGCGTTTTTCTAAAGGTGCAAGCAGCTCGCTACGCCGGATAGTGATAATTCGATCATTCAGAGTTGGATTGGCACTGCTATCTAAACGAGGCCCATCCAGAAACCGCCCCTGAGTCAGATTATAATTTGCATAATTATTGGGCACGCCAAGACAAGTGCCACCAACAGTGAGCCGGTTACATTCCAAATAATTATTAGGGTTCCGCTGCTGGGCTGCCGTATTGCGATTCTGCCCCCCCAGCGCAGCGCCGGGAGCCAGAATCACCACCACAACCGGGTCTTCTGCACTTGATAAGCTTTGCCCGCCATTATTTGCGGCCGCCTGAAACCAGGGATTAACACCTGTGGGTGCAGTATCACTATTAAGCGGCACATTTCTTCTTTCTTGAAAACCATCGACTACCGCCATCCACAAAGGCTCACCCGAGCTATCACGCAATTCTGCTGCCTGATAATTAAGCCATGGAATCCGGCCAATACGAGCAGCAGCCCCCGCACACGCCGCACCATTTAAGCCGCTTTGCCCGTAGCTCGCTTCACCCTGCACATTACGATCCGGACAAAAAAATTCGCCGGGGCGGATAATCGGCACGGTATTGCCCCGCTTGGATAAAGCCTCGGCTAATAAGATTTGCTTGGCCTCTGCCAGCACACTTTGTGTTTGCTGATCACGGTAAAGCTTAAACATATGATGGCTAAAACCGGCCAGAATCGCCCCGGCAACTCCCAGCCCCACAACCATTAACAACAGCAAGGCAATGGCACCACGCTGAGAATTAGCGATCCGACTGGTAAACATCGCGTATTGCGCCGCTTTGGCGGCTCAGTGTTTGCCCTACTTTAAGCCCCGCAGGGATAGATGCCTGGCTTATTTCACCATTTAGCCAGCGCAATTTTTTACCGCGGCTGCGAATTTCACCATCAAAACGCAGCGTGTCTGCGAAAGCGGCCCCTGCCTGCACTTGCGCTAAATCGCCCCGTGCCGCAGCACGCTCGGCGGGGCTAAAAAATAAACGCCCCCATTGGGCCTGTGCAAAAGGGCAATAAAGCAGCCAGAACAAAATAAAATACTTCATTGACTTACCTCGCCTTCAGCAAGCAGCACCGGGCCTATGCTCAGCCACTCAATATCACACAGCACTTTGATCACCGCGTCCTCACTGCGTGTCATCTGGCACTGCTCCACGGCAGGCCAGCCAGCCAGCTTACGCAAGCCTGCCAGCACGCTAGAAAACACCTCTTCATCTTCAGGCTCAAAACTCAGCATCATTTTGCTGCCGTAAAGTTGCACATTTTCTGCTTTGGCCGCAAAAGCGCGCTGAGCTTCAAATCTAAACGATAGATTAAGCTCAGGCGCATTGCGATGCAGCTCGGTGAGGTGCTCAATCCAATCTAGCCTATGCTCGCCATTTAAAACGCCCCGCTGGCTTAAGGTCTGATAAAGAGAGCGGTATTCTCTGGTGCTATTCCAGGCACTTTCCTGGCTATCTGCCTGCAAAGTTAAACGTTGCACATTGCTACGCAAGGCTTGCTGCTCACTCTGCGCGTGCCATAAATAAATATGCGATAAACCAATCAGGAGCAGGGCTAAACCAAGGGCAGCACCCCCTAGAATTAAATCATGTCGAATCAATGGCAAGGCTTGTAAATCGAGTTTCATGGCGCTTTTTGCTCCCAGCTCAGGCGCAAAGAAAAATCGACCCGCTTGCTGTCCGGCGACACTAATTTGCCTTCCAGCCCCACTTCTGAGCTGGTATTTAAAGGCAAGATAAGTGCTTTAACCTGAACACCGGGCAAACCGGATAAACGCTGGCTTAGCCGCTCAACACTGGCAAGTGCCCGCCGGTATTGCAAATCAAAAGGCTCAACCCGGCCTGATAGCTCCAATACCACAGGCGCTGCTACCGGGGCCGAAGCACCCTCTTCTGCCACTTGCGCCGTAGCTGGATCGAGTGGCGCGCGGCCAGAATTCCAGCGCAATTCATCCAGAACCAACTCAGGAAAATCCAGAAGAATCTGGCTCACCTGCTGAGCAGGCGGCTCCACACTGGGCCAAGTTAATAATTCATGGGTGTAAAGCTCATAAGCCCCCTTCATGGCCGCAGGATCACTGGCCTTGCTTTGTTTAAGCAAATGGCCAAAATACCGTAAGCGCTCATCAATTTGGGCAGTTCTCTTCAGCGATTGATTAATCGAAGCTTGAATATCACCCGCCTCTTGCACCAGAAGCGCACTCCACAACATGGCCAATATTAAGCAGGCAAAAGAACCCCAGCGCAGCGCTATTCCCCGCTTGCGCCAGGTGGCATGAATCAAATGCCGGGCTTGGCCATAATGATTAACCGGCGGATGCAGCTCTAACCAGCTGCATAATAAATTCAGCATCGAATCGGCAGGCGGTAAACGCAGCTTTTGTGCCAGCAAATTCAAGGGCACATTGCTCACCACAAATTGAGCCGCCTCACCGCTTTTAGCCAAATGCTCATCAATAGCGCTTTGGCAATCCAGACCTCTGGGGGCCACCACGGCCAGCTGCAATTTATCGTCACGCCCCAGCAAACGCAGCGTTGATAAATACTGTCTAGCCCTCAGCGCCTCAAGCACAATCACATCGGCTAATCGCACTGCATCTTGCAGATCCTCGTCTTCTGGCAGGCTACTCACACGGCTGAATTTAAGGCCGTCGGCGGCTAAATAAGTCTGCCGCATCCCGCCACCCGATGTAAAAGACACCAATAAATAATGCTCAAGGCCCAAGCCCGATTTATGCACCATTTCCCCGGCCAGCAGGGCCGCAGAATAGATACCTTGCAGAACTATTTTTTTGGCTAGTAAGGCATTCACAATGGCATCAACCGGCGCAACCAAGGTAAGTGCCGACATCAGCACCTTATCCTGCCCGCCTGATTTAGCTAAGCTCTGCACAAAGGCACGCCGGTAAGGCGTGGTACGGTAATTTTGATCTAGTCGTCTGGCCAACAAGGCATTGCGATCGCTGCGCCCGAGGTGGGGGATTGATTCCAGCTGAAAATCTTCCTCAACCACATCGACTAAAAGGCTAAAAACAGCTTCTTTCCAGACCTCCAGATAGCCTTCAAAAGCCTCTTTACCCGCATCATCTAAAGCAAAATGCGCATGTTCAAGCAGCTGATTTTTTTCCAAATGAAAGGCAATCAGCCGGGTATTAGATAAGAGAAGTGTGTAGTGGCTCATCGCAATTTACTGATGGTATCGAAAATAGGGCCAAGCACTGAAGACATAATCCACGCCAGAATCAGGCCCAGCACCACGGTAAGCGATGGCTCGATCAGCGCCTGAACGCGCTCAATAGATTCTTTTACATCACGGTTATAAAAATAAGCGACATTGAGCAGGCCATGATCCAGCTGGCCGGTGCTTTCCCCTACTTTCAGCATGCGCAGCACCAGAGGCGGAAACATTTCTTCCTGACTAAAACTTGCCGTAACCCCTTGCCCCTCCCTGATTTGCGCCTGAACTCGCTGCAATGATTCGGCCACCACGCTATTACTTACAATCCCTTCCGATATTTTGATGCAATCCAGAATAGGAATCCCTGCGGCATACATCAGCGCAAAGAAATTAGCAAAACGCGCCAGAATAATTTTATGCAAAATAGGGCCAAATGGCGGAGTAGTGAGTTTCCAGCCATCAAAACGGTGACGGAACTTTGCATCGTGCCTTAAACGCAAACGAAATATAAAAAACAAAACAACCGGCGTGCCAAATAAGGCCCACCAGTAATGAATAAATATATTTGAGACTGCAATAAGAATACGCGTATTGAGTGGCAACGTTTGCTGCATAGCCGCCACAAAAGAAACCAATTGGGGTACTAAATAAATCATTAAAAATGTAATTACCCCCACCACCAATACCCCGACAAAAGCCGGATACATCACAATTTTTTTTGTTTGCGAAATCAGCTCGTCCTGCCACTTTAATGAATCGCTTAAACTCAGTAATACATCGGGCAACTTTCCACTGGCCTCACCCGCCCGAATCAGATTCACATAAATTAAATCAAATACTTGGGGGTGAGCAGCCAGCGCCTGTGAAAACTGCCGTCCGCCTTCGATATCTTCAATTAAATTAGCAATCACTTCACGAAAGCACGGCTCTTCCAAACTATCACGCAAATCAGATAAACCTTCCAGAATCGATACCCCGGCACGGGTAAGCTGCTCCATATGAAAAGTAAACGTAATCAGCTCGCGCCGACCTACCTTCTTGCCGCCCAACAGCCCTCCCACCGGAGCGGCCTTACCCGCGATCAGGCTTAGGCCGATCCGCTCCAGACGCAACTCTAAATCAGCCAGATTATTCGCCTCTGACTTACCCTTCTGGATCAGGCCTGCATTGTTTACCGCACGATAAATAAACTGCATTGGCTTTCCTAAAAAGAAGCAAGGCCGAAGACGTACTCTCATCCCTCAGCCCTTGAGAGCAGCTTTACCAACAAGAATGCCACTCGTAGGGCTGGTAAAACCCCAAGCCGCTAATTCCTCGCTTCGGCGTGCTTCAAGAGGTGATTTAAGCCCCGTACCAAAAATGTGGTTACTACGTTTTTTCGTTGTTTGCTAAGATAAAACCAAATTAGTTATCGCATCTGGAGTGAAACCCGCGAGCAATGTTGAATAAATACGCGGGTTTCAGCCGCCCTACGAGTTGACAGTTGCTTACTTCCTCCTCACTCCGACGGATTAAACCCCCGTTCCATAAATACCCCGCCGCCCCGTGGCGCTTCTTTCTCATAGAGGATTTTTTCTAACTTCAGCAGGCAATAGGCATTCAGTGTGAGGTTGTGTTTAGCAGCTTGTGCGATGAGCTGTGCTTTGGTCATTTTGTCTATACGCAGCGTCAGTGTGGTCGTATCGGCTTCACTGCTGGATGCAAAAATTTTTTCCTTGCGCCACGGGCAGTATTTTTCTACCCACTCCTCGGCTTGCTCTAGCGTAATCGGCGTCAGCACGTCAATTGGCCCCCGTTTATCCGCATCCATATAGGGGTGAGGAATATTATGCTCAACCAGAAAATACTGATCGCGCTTGGTGCGATACAGCTCAATTAAATGTGGCACGCCTTGCTCATCTTTTGATTCGGTATGCATATGGCAATTTAATGCGGTGCGCGTGTTGTAGGTTTTGCCATCAATCACGCGCGAAATATGTTCACGGACATACATTGCAATCCTCCTTTCTAAGCCTCAGGCAACCCTGTCGGTTAAATCGATCACCCGGGAAATCTCGGCCAACGAGGTCAAGCCGTCCAGCACATGGCGGCAGGCATCGTCGGCCATGGTTCTAAAGCCCTGGCCTTCAGCCGCTTTTTTCATTTCCAGCCGTGTGGCGCGTCGGGCAATCAACTCGTCTAATTCGACACTCATTTTCAACACTTCCATCACCGTTAAACGGCCCTTATAGCCTTGGTGATCACACTTGGGGCAGCCGCTAGAACGGTACAAGGTGATCGGTTCGCCCTCAGGATCAATACCCAATAAGCGACGCTCAAAAGCATCCGGCTCATAAGGCTCACGGCAGAGCGGGCAAAGTTTGCGGGCGAGCCGCTGGGCGATAATGCCGATGATATTGCCCGCCAAAACATCGGGCAGCACGCCGATATCCAGTAGGCGTGGAATCGAGCCGATGGCGGAGTTAGTATGCAGGGTTGAGTAAACTTGGTGGCCGGTCATGGCGGCGCGAAATGCCATATCGGCAGTATCACGATCGCGGATTTCGCCCAGCAAGATAATGTCCGGGTCTTGCCGCATCATCGAGCGAATGCCGTTTACGAAATCCATTTTGGCGGCTTCATTCACCGAGGTTTGCCGCAGCATAGGAATCGGATACTCCACCGGGTCTTCCAGCGTCATGATGTTCACGGCTTCGGTGTTGACGCTGCTTAAAATAGAATAGAGGGTGGTGGTTTTGCCCGAGCCAGTTGGGCCGGTAACCAGAATAATTCCTTCCGGCCTGGCAATCATTAGCTGCAATAAATAGAGGTTTTCTTTACTCAAGCCCAATTTATCTAGCTTAACCAGCCCTTTCTGCCTATCCAAAATCCGCAGCACAATATTCTCGCCCCAAGTGGTGGGCTGCGCCGCCACCCGAAAATCAAGTGGCCGGCCTGCTAGGGTGAGCGAAATTCGGCCATCTTGCGGCGAGCGGGTTTCGGCGATATTCATATTACTCATCACCTTCAGCCGCACCACCATCGCCGGCCAATAGGTTTTATGCAGGGCGCGAATTTGCCGCAGCACGCCGTCGATGCGGTAACGAATCCGCACAAAGGATGATTCTGGCTCGAAGTGGATATCCGATGCGCCGCGCGTGCAGGCATCGGCCAGCAATGCATCAATCAAGCGCACCACCGGCTGGTTGTACTCGGCCTCGGCGTGTTGCAAGCTGGCCCAATCGATCACACCGGTTTCAATTTCATTCAAAATGCCGTCAATCGACAGCTCAAAGCCATAGTATTGATCGATGGCATGGACTAAATCAGATTCCGCAGCGAGCAGTGTTTCCAGCTCGTACTTATCTTTTAGCAGCATGCGAACCTGATCGAGTGCCACCAGATTATTAGGATTAGACATCGCCAGCGTCAGCTTATTCCTCTCCAGATCAAGCGACACCGGCAGCAGCATATGCCGCTTGGCCACGTCTTTTGGCACCAGCTTAATCGCCTGCGTATCGGCCAGAATCTTGGATAAATCAACACTGACCTGCCCCAGATTTTCTGAAAGGGCATCACGCAAAATACCTTCGGAGACAAAACCCAGCGACACCATCAATTTGCCCAAAGGCACGCCGCTACGCCGCTGCTCAAACAGGGTGATGCGCAGTTGATCTTCTGACAGCAAGCCTTTGGAGACCAGTAGCTCGCCTAGCGGAAGCTTTCTGACTGGCGCGTTCATGGCGGCTCCAAAGCTTTCAATCTTGCTTCGACGATCGTTCGATTAAACGAGCCTTTCCCGGCTAAATCGCCTACCGGTAATTTCCTGACGGGCCTAATCATTGCGACTCCAAAGCTTTCAATCTTGCTTCGGCGAGCGTTCGATCAAATGAGCCTTTCCCTGCTAAAGCTTGCCGGTAATACCTTGCTGCGGTTTCATTCTCTTGTAAGTGCTCTAGGCTGATTGCGAGGTTAAATGCGTAATCGGCATTGCCCACATCAAGCGACAGCGCTTGAAAATACGCGCTCTGAGCCTCGCTCCAGCGATTCTGCCCCGCATAAAGATTAGCTAGGGCAAATGCAGCATCGGCATGCTGCCCCGAGAGCTGGCGTAAACCTGATTCTGAATTCTCATTGCCAGGCGTAAGCGAATACAAAGCTGACTGAGCCACTTCATCTCTCGGATAAAGCGACAAAATTTGCCGGTAGAAATGAGCCGCCTCAGCCCCTGCGCCCCGCTTAATCGCCAAAGCCGCCATCCCCAGCAAGGCATCACGATTACGCGCATCCAGCTGCAACATGCGGCGGTAGCCCTCTTCTGCCGCACGGTAATCGCCCTGCTGAAAAGAGCGATATGCCATCGCTAGCGGCAGCGGTACGGCGGCTTCGGTATTTTGCGCATCAAAGCGAATACCCGCGCCATTGGGCGCGCCGGATCGCTCTTCTACACGGGCGGCATCCCCCTTAAGCACTGAAGCCCGTTTAGCCAGCGTTACTGCGGGAAGGGGCAAGGCTGCGGCCTCCGATGCAATCTGCGCTGCGGGCAATGGGGTCATCTGCACCATGGGCAGTGCGGGTGATGGCGGCGAAATAGGATCAGTCTCCGCGAGCGGCGCAGCGGGTGCGGAAGGCATGCCAGGCGATACGCTGAGCGATTGATATTGCCACCAGAAATAGCCCCCCATTGCGGCAGCAATCACCACACCACACAACACCAGCCAGGGAAAGGCTTTAGAGCGCAAGCGCGGCTTGCTTAGCGCTTGTGCGGGCGATACAGGCACAGGTGGCGGCGGAGATACCGTTGGGGCCCGCGCGACAAGAGGCACCGCTTGCGGCTCCACGGAAGGTGGTGATGCTGTAGCTTTGAGCCAGCTTAAATCTTCTTCCGCTACTGCCACTTGCACAGGCGCAGACAGTGGCTCAGCGTCAGCCAGCAAAGGCTCGGTGGCTAACGGAACAGGCTCAGGAATCTCCTCCTTTTCAGCGCTTATCTCTACAGGCACAAACACCCATTCTTCCGGTGTTTCAACCGCCTCGCTTACTTCTAAAGAGGCTAAGGGTGCAGCATCCACCTGGGCGATAAGCTCCAGCGGGCTGCTCTGGCCCTGCCCTAGCGCCGCATCTTCCGGCTCATTTGCTATAGCAAGCTCTTCGGTCAGCCCAGCAGCTTCACGCAAGCGCTTCGCTTCCTCGGCTTTTTTCAGGGCTTGCAATAGTAAGCTCATGGTTTGGCTCCCAGTGGCACACTCCCCGCCTGAAAAGCCGATAAATCATGATCTGCTTCATTCTTAAAAAACTGATCATTAGGCAAAAACTGCTGATAGTTGCCCAAATCCGTACCGCTCTCTTTAATCAGCACCGGCCGTAAAAACACAACTAATTCAATTTTTTTCACTTGATCATTGCGATAACTAAATAAATCACCCACATAGGGCATACGAGACAAACCCGGCACGCCTTGCCTGTCATTATTTAAAGAATCCTGAATTAATCCGCCTAAAATAGCCACCTGCCCGCTGGCTACTTTTAAAGTGGAATCAAATTCTCTGACTTGTAATATCGGCACTAGGCTTTTAATTTGAGTATTGTTGGCCGCCGCTAAAATCGCTACCGCAGGATCTTCAATAAATGAATTAATATTAGTAATGGTTGGCCTTACATTCAGTGCAACCTGCCCATCTTCAGAAATTTGTGGTGTAACCTGCATAACCAAACCAATCGGCACGGTATGCAATTCACTATCATACGTTGCTTGCGTGGTGACTTTGCCATCGGTAATCACCGGTGGTGTTACTTTAATCGTAAAGTAAACTTGCTCCTCCACCACTTTCATTACCGCTGTTTGATTATTTAATGCCATTATCTTTGGGCTAGATAAAACACGTGTGCGGCCAAATTGCTCTAGCATTTTTATTGTAAAATTAAATGTACCGCTTAAAATACCGCCAGCCTTGGTATAAGAAAGAATACTTAATGGGGCCGTGCCCAGATTATTAGCCAGAGATTTCTGCTGGAAATTTAATTGATTATCGGTTTCGCCAATCCGGCTCCAATCCACCCCTGCCTGATATTGATCAGATAATAAAACTTCAACAATCGTCGCCTCAATCAGCACCTGTCGCAAAGCGCCGCCTTGCACGGCATTTAAATACTCAGCCACTTTTGCGTGCTCTTTCTGACTAGCTCTGATTGTAACCACCCCTGTTTCCGGGTTAAGAATAACCAACCGGTTGCTATTTAAATCTACAGTGGGGCTCGCTTTATTAATAGGTAAGGATTCGCCTGTTTTTAATTTTTCTATTTCAAGATTAATTTTATTAGTTTGTGCCACATCCTTTGCTATTTTTGCTGCATCTGCCGCTGTTTTAACAACTTCTTTTTTATCTGTAGATTCATTGTTTTTGACGGCCTGTGCACTTCGGTCTTGCACAATACTGCCAAGCTGCGCACCAGCGCTTTTTGAATCTGCCGACACACCCAATAACTCTTTCAGGTTGTTTTCTATTTTCTTCCATAACTGGTGTTCTGCCAGCATCTCAATTTGTGTACTCGAACTATTCCCGGAGCCAGAGCTGCCACGGCCACTCACCGAATTAGCTAGCGTTACATTCGATTTAACATTTCTAGATAAATTAAAATAATTCATCTTATATGTTTTTAAATAAGGAATATCAGGTGTAACCGTCAATACTCCGTTTTCCAAATCCCAACGTAAATCAACCTGCCTGCTCATCCGCTCCAGGATTTGCGGTAAAGTTTGATTAATTGCGTTCAGAGTAACGCTGCCGCTCACCCCCGCATGCACGTCGACATTGATTTTTGCATCGCGCCCCAAAGCAAACAAAATTTCATTTACAGGCACATTGTGCACAACCACACTATAAGTAGCGGTTTTTGCTGCGGCCCGAGGCTTAGGTAATACCGGGCTACTCACTACAGGTTTAGGAATCTGGCTGGCAATCGGTTTTGATTCTAAATGGCGGCCGTTTTCAACTTGTAAGCCTGATTGACCTGCACAGGCCGTCAATAAAAAAAATAGAATTAGAATTTGCCACCGCATTATCAGCACTCATGCAAAGTATCGGTATTGCAAAACCCTGATCATTGATCTGATCGAGCCAACCATTTACATATATAGAATGTAATGGCTTATTTATCTTTGCCTATTCAATACTTTTTATTTAACTTACAAATTCCATAGCTCGTCCCTCATTCCACCCACGGTGCGCAGAATCGGTTTATTTTTTCTAAAATATTCAGGCAATGCCACCATTGCCGACTTAGCTGTGCTTTTATCCGGAAAAAACCCATAAACCAGCCCCCAGCCCTTTTTCCCTTGCACTTCTGCTGGGTAAATAAGCAATTGATCCTTGGGTAAATACTGGCTGGCTTGCGCTAGAAATTTTTCTAGCTCTTCTCCACGCTCCCTGTTCGCCACCAACAGCATCACCGCTGTATTGTGTACCTCGGCCCGGTTCATTTTTTGCCGTGATTCAGTAAGCTTTTGACGTAAAGCCGCTGAGAGCTGCATATCTGGTGCCAGCACTTCAGGCGAGCTAGCCAGTTGCAAAGGTGCTGATGCCACGGGGCTCATCACCACCACGGGCTGATGCGGGGCCTGCGACAAGCCCGCCCATACACCGCCTGTCATGACTCCCGATAGCAATACCCAGCCCCATATTGCTTGCTTTTTAATCGGCTTAAATGCGCTGTCTTTCACTGCCGCTTTAACATGCTTAGCACTCACAAAATGTTCGCTATGGCTAAACGCGGCCATTAGGGCTTTATCAGCCAGAATATTAATTCGTCGTGTTAAGCCTTCCGAAGCGCGGTAAATCGATTTAAGCGCCTCGGCTTGAAACAGCTCCGGCCCGCGATAGCCAGCCGTGCGCATACGAAATTCGATATAAGCTTCAATATCTGTGGCTTTAAGCGGGGCCAACTGAAAAGCGTGCGTAACCCGCTCCCGTAGCTGGCGTAAATCCTGTTTGGCCAGGCGATCATCAAGCTCAGTCTGGGCAAATAAAACAATCTGTAATAATTTATGATGACCATGATCCAAATTAGACAGCAATCTGACAGCCTCTAAGCTTTCGGTTGGCATGGCATGCGCTTCATCGATCAAAATCACCACCTGCCGGCCTGCCGCAAACCGCTCAAGCAAAGCCGCTTGCAAATCTCTGACTTTAGCGCTGGTGTGCGTTGCATCGCAGGCTATGCCTAAATCGTCAGCAATCATCAGCATCAGCTCATCGGGCTTCATCACTGGGTTGGCGATATACACACTATCCACATTGGCAGGCAAACGCTCAATCAGCACCCGGCACAGCATGGTTTTGCCGCTGCCTACTTCTCCCAGCACCTTGACCAATCCTTCCCCAGCCAAAACAGCGTAAATCAAGGCCTCAAGGGTAGCGCCCCGCTCAGCACCCACAAAGAAAAACTCAGGATGTGGTGTGATCCGAAATGGCGGCTCGTTTAAACCAAAGTGCTCCAGATACATAGGTAATCCTGTCTAAGGATGAACGCTTGCTTTCATACTAGTACGTGGATTAAGTAAAAATTGAACAAATATCTTGATGAGTAAAGTAGTGATTGGTTTTCTGAACAAATGCCATTTACTTACAAGGCATATACAGCCCAACCATCCGCGCTTAAACAGGGCCAGCAAAAGACGCTTGATCACAAGATAAGATGCCCAGATCGGAAGCACGCCTTATCCAGCAAGCAGAATGTTGTTTTTTAGTTTTTTGGAAGCCTTTAAAACTAAGGCAAAACAGGCAGGGGCAATATAAAAATACGGCTAAATCCTGTGCCTGTAGGTAGAAAGCAAGTTTCCCCGGCACGCCAGCTTTGTTGCATGGCAATAATTCCATACATTTTCATACAAAGTTCATCTACCTGCTAAGGCGATACCCACCTACAATAGCT